>CAXSEG010000281.1:0-5945 GCA_964235545.1 uncultured Acetobacteraceae bacterium | reverse complement strand
GCGAAGCCGGCGCGCGACCGGCAGCAGCCGAATGACCCAGTGGGCTAAACGACGTGCTCGGACGCCGGGCCTGCATTGAATGCCTCCGCTGCAGCGTCGAGTATGAACGTCAACTGTGGCCGATCTCGCGAGCTGTCCGCGCTGAAGTTGGAGATCGTGACGCCGAGCAGTCGGATGCCACGGGGCGGCGGGAAACACGGCCGCAGCAGCTCCAGGCTGGACCGTTCCAGCTCCTCGCGCGAGGCAACTGGGTGCACACCGGACCGGCTGCGGGTGATCTGCCGGAAATCGGCGTATTTGACCTTCACCGTCACCGTCCGCCCGGCATGCCCGGGGGCCCCGCCGTGGTAGTAGTGCGCTGCCTTACCGAAGTGCTTGGCCAGGAAGTCGAGCGATTGTGCCCGCAGGTCAAGACCGGTGCGGATGCCGAGGCGGTTCATCTTGGCCGCGGTCACCGGGCCCACGCCGTGGAACTTCCCGACCGGCAGCTCCTCCACGAAGGCCAACCCCGTCTTGGGCGTGATGACGAACAGCCCGTCCGGCTTGCGGTGGTCGGAGGCGAGCTTGGCCAGGAACTTGTTGTACGACACGCCGGCCGAGGCGGTCAGGCCGGTTTCCGCTCGGATCGCCGCCCGGATCTCGGCGGCGATGGCGGTGGCCGAGCCGCGGTCGAGCAAGGGCGCGGTCACGTCCAGGTACGCCTCGTCCAGCGACAGCGGCTGGATCAGCGTCGTGTAACGCGCGAACACGGCGTGGATCTGCGTGGACACCGCTTTGTAGACGTCGAAGCGTGGCGGCACGAACACCAGGTTCGGGCACTGACGCCGGGCCGTGACGGATGGCATGGCCGAGCGCACGCCGAACCTGCGCGCCTCGTAGCTCGCCGCCGCCACCACTCCGCGCTCCCGGCTGCCGCCGACCGCCACCGGCCTGCCGCGCAGGCTCGGGTCGTCCCGTTGCTCGACGGACGCATAGAAGGCGTCCATGTCGATGTGGATTGTGGGCCGAAGCGACCGAGCTTGGATGATGGATGACACGGACCGTCAGGAGGTTTCGGCTTGGTAAAGCCTGGCATGCTCGAGAGCCCGGATTTGCGTCGCTGGCTCGATGGCGTCGAGCCAGCCTGGACGCTTCTGGACGATGACAGCTTCACCGCCTGCGTTATTCGTCTCCCTCCCCGGCAGGCGCAATCCGCTTGGCCACCGATCTGGCATCGGACGATGCCGGACGCTCCGCCGTGGCGCGCAACACCCAGGTGCTGCTGGATGCAGCTGCAAAGGGGCCCGGTCTGAAGCTGACGGCCACAGGTAACCTCGCGCCCAGCGTCGTCGCGGAGGCGTTCACCTGGCCCGGGTTCGACAAGTCTCACGAGTTCCGCCACCACAAAGTCGCCAATGAGCCCGACTACCTCCCCTTGTTCTTCACTTGGCATATCGCTGAAGGCACCAAATGTCTGCGCAAGTACAAAGATCATTTGAAGCTTACGCAGTCCGGGCGGCGGGGCCTGGATCCGGCAAATGCTGGTGCGTTGCAAGCCGTGCTGTTCAATACGACTTTTTGGCAGCTCAGCCTGAGCTATCTTGCACGAGGACTGCACGGAGCTTGGCCGCAGAACAATGCCGGCCTGCTCCTTTGGTGCCTGTCTGTCGCGGCGGACGACTGGCAGACGCAGACACGGCTGACCCGGCTGTGCACGATCCCGATCAACGGCGTGCTGGAAGCGACATGGGACACCGGGGCGACGACGATGGAAGCGCGCATCCTGAGGCCGCTCGTCTGGTTCGGGCTAATGGAAACACGACCGGAGAACGCCGAAGGTCCGCGGTGGCAAGCGACGTATCTCTATCGCAAGACGCCTTGTCGGCCCACGACTTGGCGGCCTTCGCCGCGCTGTTTGCTACGGGCGACATCAACCACCAGGTGAGCGCCGCAGCACCGGCGCCGGGTAGCCTCAGCGCCAAGCAAGCGACGGTGGATTTGTTCGCCAGTCGCTTGGCTGCGATGCCCGACTTGCGGGTGAAGATCGAGACTGCAGTGGCCACACGTGGCCGCGTCGTCGCCAGCTTCGCCTACGCCGGCACACAGACCGGCGGCTACCTCGGCGTTCCTGCCACGGGGCTCGCGCTGCGCTTCACCTCGTGCGATATCTTCACCGTGAAAACTGGCCTCTTCAGTGAGCACTGGGGCATGGGCGACATCGCCGGTGTACTGGCTCAACTCAAACAAGCCGTTCATCGAGGTAGCCGGCAAGGGCTTCGCTTACCAGCGAAGAGACGCTGTTGCCGTACGGACCGCCACGTCGCGTCAGCTCATTGAGGAACGAGGTTGGGATGTCGCAGGTCAGGGACGCCATTGCTTTGTCTCTTTCGGTCTATCTTGCGGCGATTGCAGCCCCATTTTCTCCAGCGTGGGCTGGATGTCGGGCGACGGGATGTACTGGACCAGTTGCTTGACCAACTCCGGCTGCTTGGACCGCTTGGCCACCGCGGCAGAGTAGCGGGTGAACAGCTCCACCTCTTGCGGCAGACGACCTGCGAAGCTGATGCCCTTGACCGGCAGCAGCTCGGCCACCTCCTGGAACCCGATCTCGGCCTTTTCTTGGGCTACAATCTCGCCCACCGGTGTCGCCTGAATCTTGTGCGCCTTACCCTGCATCTGCTGCTCGATGCCGAGCTTTTTAAATAAGGTGCCCTGGATGTACATGCCGCTCGCGCTGTCGGAGTAGGCGACGGACTTGGCATCCAGGAGCACCTGGCGAAGCTTCGCCACGGTCGAGATGTCCGGCACAGGCGAGCCGGCGCGCACGGCCATGCCGATCGGCGACAAGGCGATGTCGGCCTCGCTACCCGGGACGGTCTGGCCTTGCTTGACCATCTCGTCCAGCGCAGTGCCGACCATGACCAGGACGTCGTCCGGCTCGCCCCGCGCCAGGCGCTTCGGGATCGTGTCGTGGGTCACCCCTTCCGACGGGCCGGGAACCATGACGAGCTTGCTGCCCGTTTTCTGCTCGAAAGCCGGGGACAGCGCCTCGTAAGTAGACTTGAAGCCGCCGGAGATCATGACGATGACATTGGCTGCTTGAGCATGGCCTGGCAAAGCCGCCAGTGACGCTACGATTGGCATGTAATACCTCGGGTTCATGGGCATCTATCTTGGGCGAAGGCGTGAGAGCGGGACTCGACCCGACAAGTCATCCTGTCAGCCAGATCAGGAAGGCGAGCGACAGTATGCTGAGCACGTTGCTGTAGAGCAGGACCGACGCGTTCTCTTTCTCGTCGGTCTTGTAACGGGTGGACAGGATCACTTGCATCGGTGCTGCTGCCAGGCCCAAGGCGAGAACGGTCATCTTGCGCAAGTCGCCGCTCTGTCCGATGGCGGTGAGCGCTAGGTAGGCAAGGCCCGGGATGACGAGCAGGCGTGCCACCGTGGACAGTGCCGCCGGCAAGGAGAACCGGGGCGATTGGGATTGGAGAATGATCCCGCTGGCAAATAGCGACAGACCACCAACCGTGGTGCCGAGCAGCTTGAAGCTGCCCGTCACCACGCTGGGCAGATGGGTGTTCGTCAGCACGAACGCGATGGCGAACAAGGGCGCCAGCACGACCGGCTGGGTGAACGCGTGGCGGAGCGCTTTGGTGACCGACGCCAGCACCGAAGTCTTCGGCGCGCGCTGTTCGCACGCCTTCCCTGAACCCGAGGATTGCTGCTCCTTCGCGTAGGAGAGAAGCACGAGCGTGGCTGGCAGGATGATGATGTTGCCCGTCAGCCCGGCGACGTCGACCACAATGGTGGCCTTGTCGCCGATCAGGGGCGTCAGGATCGGGATGCCGGTGAACGCGATGGCCGGGAACCCGAATGCCATGGCTTAAAGTGCCGCAGCCTGGATGTCGCGCCCAAACAGGTAGCGCCCCGCCAGGAACGCTGCCAGGAACGGAAGGAGGGTTCCCGTTAGTAAGGCCACCAGAAGCGGCCATTGGCTGACCAACTCCTGTCGTGACACGGCGATCGTGCCGGCGAACAAGGCGAGCGGCAGTGCATAGACCAGGACCATGCGGTTCAGCGACTCGGCCGCCGTCGTGTCCTGGTCGCGGTGCCATCCGGCCAGCATGCCCAGGCCAAGGGTGACGATGACTGGAAGCAGTGCGCCCAGGATCACATTGATCATAGCCGCCGGTTGCCCGCCATGGATCGCCAGGGCGGCCTGGCCAAGCCGCCGCCGTCATCGAGGGTGCGAAGGCGTGTCGCCATGTCACTTGGCAAGCTGCAGCACGCGGTCGACCATCGCCTCGGACAGGCCGAGGTAGTCTTCCGGGTCGGTCAGCTTACGGATTTCGTCGTCGGACAGCTCCGCCGTGACATCCTTGTGGGCCAACAGCAGGTCCGTCAGGCTCTTCTCGCCCATCGCCGGGTCGTGGCAGATCGCGTAGAGCACGTCGTGCGCGCGGTCCCGGCCGAGCTTGGGCGCCAGGCCCATCATCACCGCCTCCGACACGATCAACCCGCGCGTCATGTCGAGGTTGGCCCGCATGCGGTCGGCATGGACCTCCAGGCCCTCCAGCACGAAGCACGCCTGCGACAGCGCGCCGCCCGCCAGGGTGAACACCTCCGGCAGGGCGATCCATTCGATCTCCCACGGCCCGGTCGCGCGCTCGTGGTCCTCCACCATGGCGTCCAGCAGCGCCGCCACGCCCTGGCGAACGGAGGCCGCGCAGGCATGGATGTAGCAGCAGGAAATCGGGTTGCGCTTCTGCGGCATGGTGGAGGAGGAGCCGCGGTTGGCGATGTACGGCTCACTCGCCTCGCCGACCTCGGTCTGCATCATCAGCTTCAGGTCAGTGGCGAACTTGGCCAGCGTGCCCGTCAGCAGGCCTAGGAAGCAGCCAGCCTCGGCGATGCGGTCGCGCTCGGTGTGCCAGGCGATCTCGGGCTGCGCCAGGCCGATCTCGCGCGCCAGTGCCACCTGCACGTCCAGCCCCTTGTCGCCGAGCGAGGCCAGCGTGCCGACGGCGGCGCCGAACTCGAACACCTCGATGCGGGGGCGGATCTCGGCCAGGCGCTGCTTGTGGCGCAGCAGGGTGGCGAGCAGCCGGGCCATCTTGAAGCCGAAGGTCATCGGCACGGCCTGTTGCAGGTTCGAGCGCCCGGCCATGGGCGTGCTGCGGTGATCGCGCGCCAGCTTCGCCGTGGCCGCAATGGCACGGTCGAGCTCACGCGCGATGATGTCGAACGACGCCTTCATCTGCAGGATCGTGGCGCTGTCGGTGATGTCCTGGGTGGTGGCGCCCCAGTGGCAGAACTTGCCGGCGTCGCCCTCGCACAGCCCTGCGATCTGGTGGACGATGCCGAGCACAGGGTAGCCGACGTTCAGCGTTTCCTTCGCGTAGCGGTCGAAATCGATGTTCTCGACCTTGCAGACGCGGGTGATCTCTGCGGCCGCCTCCTTCGGGATGATGCCGTTTGACGCTTCCGCACGGGCAAGAGCCGCCTCCCAATCTAGATACTTCTGGGTGCGGAACTCGTCTGACCAGATATGCCGGATTTCGGCATTGCCGAACATGTCCCTGAAGATGATGGAGTCGATTGCACTTGTTGGCATGGGGGTCTCCGGGATCGTTTGGATTGTCAGCCTGCGCCGTCCCGTTCGAGGCGAGTTGGGTCAGGTCCAGTCAGCTTAGGGGAAGCCGTGTAACCGTTCGCGGTATCAGCGCAGGAGGTTTGACCTGGCGAGTTCGACGACCTCGTCGCCACGACCGCTCATCACCGCCTTGAGCATGTAGAGCGTGAAGCCCTTGGCCATCTCGATGGTGACCTTCGGCGGCATCGCCAGCTCCATCCGGTTGACCACGGCGTCGATCAGCACCGGACCTTGATGGGCCAGCGCCTCGGCCATCTTCGTCTCCACATCGGCCGGGTCGTCGATGCGCACGCCGTGGATGCCGGCGGCG
>CAXSEG010000280.1:0-5949 GCA_964235545.1 uncultured Acetobacteraceae bacterium | reverse complement strand
GCCTGCTGGTCAGCCACGCAGACCGCGACGCCACCATCATCGTCGACCGCGACCACGCCGGCATCCACGTCAGCCTCCTGCTCGGCGACCAGATGCACACCAGCCAGCATCGCCACGCCACCACAGGCGACGCCGTCAGCGCCATCAAGGCCATCGCCGCAGCACCCGCCGTCGAGCCCCAGCGCCATACAGGCTGAGCCGGTCAGGCTTCCTGGTCAGCCGGATGCTTGTCCGGCTTGCCAGAGTTAGCGGCAGGAGCATCTGCCTCGCGAGGCGCCAGCCAGTCCCAGAGTCGGTAGAACCCGACGCCGAAGATGGCGGCGATGGCGAGGCCCAGGATGAGCTGCACGTAGAACAGAAGCATCAGCCGCATTGGTAATGCTCCGTCGCGCGTGCTTCCTTTGGACAGGATCTCGTCAGGGCAGCTTATTTCTCTGGACGTAGATGAGCGTGCTTGGATCGAACACGGCGGCGGCCTCTACCCTGACGGCCCGCCCGTCCTTGTGGCCGGTGGCGTTCAGGATGATCGGGTAGCTCGCGGCCGCGGCGTTCCTGGCGTCGACGGCGTAGGTCACCGCGATGCTGGAGCACTCCAGCCCTGCCGGACGCGGCACCACGCTGCACTCGCCCCCCGTGTTGTCGTGCGAGCCATCCAGCGTGCCCGCCGCCTCGATCCTGTCGCCGCGCGGCAGCCAGACCACGAGGCGGCCTTCCTCGACACCCTGGGCGACGTCGCCGCCCTCCTGGATACAGCCCCAGCGGTCGGCACCCAGCCGCTCCAGGTGCATCTGCTTCGGGTCGCCGGGATTGCCGTAGCCGCCATCGACGATGGGACGGCTGTGGGCGACCAGGCGCGGCGTGCCTGCGGTGTCGAGCACGGCAAAACCGATCAGGCCGCCACAGGCATGGCAGTCCGGCTTCGCCGTCCCGCCCAGCAGGACGAACAGTCGGTCTCCCTCCGGCGTGTGAACCGGCTCGACGCGGGTGATCGCGATGCACCCCTTCGTCGGCTGGGTGCCGTTCGCGGCGCTGGCGGACCAGCAATGCCGAGCGGGATCGTAGCGGCCGTAGGCGGCACCCAGGGCCGTCGTCACCGCTGGCGGCACCGCCACCTGGGCACGAGCTGGAGAGCCCGCTGTGGCCGTCGCCATGAAAGCCGTCATCAAGCCCGCAAGCTGCAATCCCTTGAGCATTCTGCCTCTCCTGTCACGCGAAGCCGCCGTCATTACCACCCTGCGCGTCTCTCCTGCGCCAGCCGGTCCATGAACCCGGCATGGCTGTCGTACCGAGTATCCGGGTAGCGGGCCCACAGTGCGGCGCACCGGTCGATCCGCGGCTTCCAGTCGATCAGACCCACTCCGGTGCTGAACAGACAGAACGCTCCCCTGCGATACAGCAGCATTGCCGCCCTGGGGGCCGTGGCCTCGAGGAGCCTGGCGGCGTCGTTGAACGTGCCGCAGCTCTGCCCGACCATTTCGTCGTGGTGCTCCATGACCAGCCGCTCAGCCGCCTCCAGGTCGGGCCACTTCAGCAGGAACAGCAGTGCGGCCGCCTTGTCCGCGACCCCGGCCACCTCGCGCAGCGCCCTCGCCTCGTCCAGCTCCCTCTGCAGCTCCGGCAGCCGGTCGAGCCATTCGCGCAGCATCGCCACGTCGAGCACCACGGGCAGTGCCTCCCTGCGGATGGTCTGGGCCATCTCCGGCTGGCTCATGGCATCGCAGAGCTCGACACACTCCATGAGCACCGGGAGGGTGTCCTCCATGTCGCCGACCGGCTCGCGGAGCAGCCGCCGGACCCAGTCCAGGAACCCGGGGCCGACCACCCTGCCCTCCAGGAAGCACCGCACCACCGACGTGGCGGAGACCTGCTCCTCCAGGTCCAGGCGCGTGATCAGCTCGAGTGCGTCTTCGAGCTTCGGCTCGGCGAGCAGGATCTCCGTCATCCACCACGCGAGGTCCACGGTCGGGCGGAAGCCCGAACGCCTGAGGTCAGCCAGGCGCAGCGTCACCGCCACGCGTCCTTCCTGGCCGAGAGCATCGAGCAGCGGTTTGGGGATCTCGTCTCCTTCGTCGAGCAGGTCGTCCTCGGTGACCAGGGTGACGACCAGGTCAGCCACGCCTTGAGGATCGCCATTGCCGAGCTCTGCCCGGAAGGCAGCGAACAGCGGCAGGATGTCACGCTGCCTGTCGAGGATCTCGTCGATGTCCTGGAAGTCGCCGTCCAGGGAGCCGACGACCCTGTTCAGCGCGGCCAGGCCACGAAGGGCTGCCAGCGGGTCGAGCGGGCGCAGCAGCACGAGATCGGCGACGAGCTGGTCGATCCATCCCGGCCAGGATGACAGCTGCAGGTCGGGAGCCTCGTCGTTCCAGTCGTCCACGGGCACGAGCCGGACAAGCCGCGCCAGCTGCTTGCTGATCCGCGCTTCCAGGGCGGCCTTGCTGGAGGCACTCCTAGGCAATCAGCTGTGTCCCGGTGATCGGCAGGATCGGGTAGCCTACCCGTTGGTTCATTGCTGGAGTTCCTGTGATTTGCGGCGGCGAGCTGGGGCAGCACCAGCGCCTTGGTGGAACACACTTAACGTGCATGTCAATCACGATAAGTGTCTATCCTCCAGACGGTGGCTGCCGAACAAAGCCTGCATGGATGGCATCGGCAGCAGGCTGCGTGCCCGGGCGCGTGCCCTGGGCCTCTCGGACGCGGAGATCGCGCGCCGGCTTGGCTTCGGCCCGTCGCGCTACACCAACTACATCAGCGACCTGCGCGAGCCCGACTTTGCGACCCTGCTGCGCATCTGCGAGCTGCTCGAGACCACGCCGAACGCCATCCTGGGTGTCGGCGAGCAGGCGCTGCCTGCGACCAGCGCGGAGGTGCTGCGCGAACGGATCGCCGTGGCAGCCAGGGCGATGGACACCGACACGCTCCGCCTTGCGGCCGAGGTGATGAACGCGCTGGCGGCTCGCACGCCAATGGGGCGTCCTGACGACCCGTGATCCACGTGTCGTCCCTGCACTTTCTCATGGCGGCGGGATCGAGCGTAGCATGCGCAGCCCGACTTTCATGATGCTGCTGGGGATCCTGTCCCGCTACCGCTGGGACACCGGGATCACGTCGCAAGCCAGGACGTGGCTTCCTTCCTTTCCCGTAAGCCCTCTTGTTTGCTGAACCCCGCCAGGATCTCCAGTTGCTCGGCTACGGAACGCAGGGGTGCCTGAGGCGTCGGCCAGCTGCGCCAGCCCTGCCCTGCCCTGCCTGGATTGATCTTCTGTTCCTCTTTCTCGCGCCATCTGCCGACTAGCGCGCGCGCCACGGTCGCCACCTTGCGGGCAAGCCGGAAGGCGGCGCGTGACAGGCGTGCGCCGGGCTCGGCCGCGGCCTTGGGCACGCTCAGCACGTAGCGGTTGCTGGTGCGGCGTGCGGCGCCAGAATGCCAGGAGACCAGGCCGAGTGCCCTGCCCTGCCGCAGCGCCTCCTGAACGGTGCGCACGGCACAGATCGCCCTGGCCGCCAGAGTCGCATGACTCGGGTAGAGGCCGCCGCGACCGTCGAAGGTCTGCAGGGTGAGCAGCACGTCGCGGAAGGCGCGCGTAAGGTTGCCGGCGCGGAACTGCGTCCACACCGCCGGTGTCCATTGGTCAGCCGTCATCGGTCGGGGTCTCCCGCCGAAGGCCACAGGCACTCGCTGGGCAAGCCAGTAGCATGACCCTGCCAAAGGTCTTGATTCCAGACTTGCGATGTTAGACAGTACGAATGCTGCCAAGCGATCGGACTATCCGAGATTTCCAACGAGGGCTGCTCCTGCCAAGGAGCGGCCTTCGTGCTGTTTGGCTATTTCATCACGACTCCGCGTGCCCGCCGGAACAACCCGGCACACCCATCCTGTACGCCGCCGAAATATGAATCAACGTGTGATTTCAACGTGTTAAGTGAAGGAAATCTATCCTTCACGCTATCGATCAGTCAATCCATCATGACGTCATGATGGATTGACTTGTTGACTTCCTTCACGCATCCATGCCGTCATTCACCCGGTCATGATGGTAGGAGTGCTGTGTGAGGGTAATTGTGTTAGCTAGCCAAAAAGGTGGAAGCGGCAAAACAACACTTGCCGGGCATCTAGCAGCCGAAGCGTTGCGCCGGAGTGATCCAGGCTCTGTGGTAATGATGGATACCGACCCACAGGCAAGTCTTACGGGTTGGTGGGCAGCACGGTCGGATGACTTGCCCCCACTGCCAGCAATGATTCGCGTGCTGCCTGAGGGATTAGCGGCGACTCTCGCAAAGGTGCGCAAGGCCGGGATTGGGTTAGTTGTGATCGACACACCGCCAGCGATCACTGCCTCGATCACTGATACCTGCAAACAAGCAGATATTGTGGTAGTGCCGGTAAAGCCCTCCCCACACGATCTTCGTGCAGTCGGTGCTACAGTCGACATCGTAGAGAAGTCTCGCAAACCGATGGCGTTCGTAATCAATCAAGTGACACAACGTGCAAAGATCACGATGCAAGCGGTCGTCGCCTTGTCACAGCATGGCACCGTTGCATCGCCGATGATCGCGCACCGGGTTGATTTTCAGACATCTATGACGGACGGCCGTACGGCCGGTGAACTCGATCCAGACAGCAAGTCGGCGAGTGAGATCGCACAGCTGTGGGAGTACATCACTGCCCGGATGGAGAGGAACGACTCCCATGGCTAAACCGGTTGCTACGGAGCTCGATGCCTCGCTGCTGGTGCGTAAAGGGGAGGTACCGGAAAGTGCCAAACCGCCGTCACACACTCCGCCAGAAGGTCGGGTAAACTTCACCTACAGGGTGCGACTATCGATGCATGAACGGCTTCGAAACCGCGCGCATATTGAACGCAGAAAGATGCAGGAACTGATTGACGAAGCTGTCGAACGCATGATGGAGGGGTGGAACGAGTGATGTGATGAGTGAGCGACTGACGTCATGAATGAATGAATGACGTCATGAGCGAGCGACTGACGTCATGAAGGCATGAATGACATCAGTCACTCATTCTTTCGGAGTATTAGGTCTTTAGCTTTCTGGTGTTTTTGCAGACGCGCTTAGCAAGAATGAGGCGCGGGTGCCCGAAGCTCGCTTAAGTCACCGACGAGCACCGAAGGCGGAGACCAGCGGCCAAGAGGCGTGATCTCCAAACGTTTGGCAAAGCTTCGTCCCCTAGCATGCGCCGGAGCGAGGTGGAGAGGACGGTGCATGGATGATCGGGGTCGGATCGCGGCGGAGGTCGAACTGGCGTGGCACGAGCGCGAGCGGATCAGCTACCAGAAAACGAGGGCTGTGCGACGTGGCGTGCTGGCCAGCTTGGCCGAGCGGCAGAATTGGCGCTGCTGCCATTGTGGCAGGCCGATGGACGGCGGGCAGCCGGGAGAGAACGCGCCCAGGTTCGAGTACGTGGTGCCGCGGTCCAGGGGCGGCACCGAAGACCTGGGCAACCTGGTTGCGGTTTGTAGCAACTGCAACGTCAAGCGCGGCTCGACCGTCCGCGCCGGGTAGGATTAGGCACCGGGGCCTTCCTGCGTCTGCCGGACCAAAGCCGCTGCAAGGCAAGCGGCACCTGATGCCTGAGCTTGGCATCTGACGCACTGCCGGCCAGCCACGTCTTGGACTCGGCGATGGAAGAGAAACCAGGCTAGACGGCTGCAAGTTATCCACAGAAACCGTGGGTAAGTTGGTGGGTAAGGCCGGGATGATCCGGTCCGCAGCCTCGACGCACGAGCCACCGTACTCCTGCTGCGACCCTAGGCAGGACCACGACGTCGCCGTCGGCTGAGGGGGCAGGGCAGTCCTGTGTCGTGCTCCGCGGTGCGGATCTGGCTGGCTTCTTCGTGCTGCCCGACGTGCTTGGTGCTCCTCCGCAGCGGCGTGTAACGTCCGTGGGTTTGTGCGTTACGTCCATAAATTGCGTTTAGCGGACGGAATGG
>CAXSEG010000279.1:0-5954 GCA_964235545.1 uncultured Acetobacteraceae bacterium | reverse complement strand
GGCCATGGCGCCGAGATGGACGGGAATATCCCGCCCCTGCCCGATCAAATCCCCGTTCGCGTCGGTGAGGGAGGACGACAGGTCGCCCGCCTCCCGCAGCAGCGGCGAGCGTGCGGAGCGGACGAGCACGAGGCTCATCTCCTCGGCCGCGGCGGACAGGCCGTGGCGGATGACCTCCACGGTGAACGGGTCGAGGGCCGTCATCCCGCGCGCTCCAGCACCAGCGTTCCCCCGTCGAGCGGGCGCACCTGCCAGCCGGGCGGCACCACCACGGTGGACCAGGCGTCCGCGACGATGGCCGGGCCGGAGACGGTCTCGACAAGGCCCGTCCTATCCAGCACCGCCGTAGGCACGCCCTTGGTGCCCGGGAACGAGCACACCCGGCTGACGGCCGGGCGCGGGAGGCCGGGCGCATCATAGCCGGCCCGCAATGACGACGGCTTGCGCGACTGCACCCGCAGCGACTCGATCACCACCGGCTCCCCCGTTGCGTAGCCATAGAGTTCGCGGTGACGCGCGTGGAACGCAGCCTGCAGCGCCGCCGGCTCGAACGGGGCCTGGAACGGCACCGCTGTCGCGTCGCTCTGCGCGGCATAGCGCATCAGCGCCGTGTGCTCGAGCGTGATGCCGTCCCGGGCCATGCCGTTGTCCAGCAGCGGGCGCAATACCTCCTCCGCCAGTTCCGCCAGGACACGCCCGCACGCAGCGGCGTCGAAGCCGGTGAGCGGCAGGCGCACGGTGCGCTGCTGGATGACGCTGAGATCGGCGGCCAGGCAGCCGAGTGCGGAGAACGCGCTGGAGGCGCCGGGGATCACCACCCGGCCGATGCCGTACATCTCCGCCAGTCCGGCGCCGTGCATCGGCCCGCCGCCGCCGAACGCGATCAGCGCGCAGTCCCGCCCGTCGATCCCGCGTTCCACCGTCACCCGGCGCAGCGCGCGCGCCATCGTGGCGTTGGCGACAGTCACCACGCCCAATGCCGTGTCCAGCATGCCCATCCCGAGCGCGCCGGCGATCGGCGCCAGCGCGCGTTCCGCCAGACCGACGTCCAGCACGATGCGGTCCCCCAGGCGTGTCGCCGGGTCCAGGTAGCCCAGGACGGCGTTCGCGTCCGTCACCGTCGGCAGCGTGCCACCGCGCCCGTAGCACGCCGGGCCGGGCTCGGCGCCCGCACTGTCCGGCCCCACCGTCAACCCGCCGGGGCCGAGCCGCACGATGGAGCCGCCCCCGGCGCCGATCGAGTGCACCGCCAGCATCGGCAGCCGTAGCGGCCGGCCGGCGAGCATGCGCGTGTCCGTCATCTCCGCCGCGCCATCCACCACCAGGCACACGTCGGTCGTGGTACCCCCCATGTCGAACGTCAGCGCGCGGGCGAACCCCATCGCGCGCGCCAGCTGCACGCAGGCGGAGACGCCGGCGGCCGGACCGGACATGGCCATGGTGATCGGCCGCGCCCGCGCCGCCGCCAGCGGCACCTTGGCGCCGGCGGAGTGGAACACTTGCAGCCCCGGGCCCAGCGGCAGCCGGCGCTCCAGCTCCAGCAGGTAGTCCACCGCCACGGGCATGGCGGCGGCGTTGAACGCCGTGGAGGAGGTGCGCTCGAACTCCCGCGCTTCGGGATTGATCTCGTGCGACACGCAGACATGCGGCACCACGCCCCGCAATGCATCCGCGACCCGGCGTTCATGAGCGGGGTTGGCGTAGGCGTGCAGCAGGCTGACCGCGACGGCCTGGATGCCCGCGCCCTCGAACCAGGCGAGCATGCGGTCCAGCTCGGCGTCGGTCAGCGCCTCGGTCACCTGGCCGGTATGGTCGAGCCGTTCGCGCAGGCCGAAGCAGCGGTCGGGCGGCACCAGCGGCGGCGGCTTCGGCGGCACGTCCAGCCGGTACAGTTCGGCGCGGCGGTAGCGGCCGAATTCCAGCACGTCCTCGAACCCCGCGGTCGCCACAAGCGCGATCGGTGGCAGGCGGCCCTCCACGATTGCGTTGGTGACGCGAGTGGTGCCGTGCACGAAGCGGCGGAGCGCGCCGGGGGTGAGGCCGACCGCCGCCACCGCCTCCAGCATCGCGTCCACCGGGGCTGCGGGGCGGGAGAGCACCTTGGCCATCCGCCGCTCGCCGGTTTCGGCGTGGATGGCGACGATGTCGGTGAAGGTGCCGCCGATATCGGTGCCGACTTCCCAGGTGGTCATACGGCGTGCAGGCTCCTCGGTGACACGCTGGCGGCCAGCATTCCGATAATTCGGCTTGTCGAGTTCATTGCCTTCGAACCGAGCTCCTCACCCATCTTACGACTCGTAAGACTTCCCCAAAGCCAACATCGCCGGCGTCCCCAGCACCGCGTTCATCTCCGTGAACGTCAGCATCCGCCCGGCAAACGGCCGATTGGTCTTGTGAAACGCCAGCGACCCGTAATACTCGCTCATCGTGCGCAGCAGCGAGCGGACGATGCCGCCGGGGAAGAGCACCAGCTTGAAGCCCAGTCTGTCCAACTCCGCGGCCGGCAGCGGCGGGGTCTCGCCGCCATCCACCATGTTGGCCAGCAACGGCAGCGTGCCGGCCAGGGCGCGGCCAACCTCCACCAGGTCCGCCAGGCTCTGCGGCGCCTCCACGAACAGCACGTCCGCCCCGGCCTCGGCGTAGCGCCGGGCCCGCTCGATCGCCGCTTGCAGACCCTCTACCGCCACGGCATCGGTGCGGGCAATGATCAGCGTGGCCTCGCTCACCCGCGCATCGGTGGCGGCGCGGATTTTGCCCACCATCTCGCCGGCGGAGATCAGCGTCTTATCGCGCAGATGGCCGCATTTTTTCGGCAGCGTCTGGTCCTCAAGCTGGATTGCATTGGCGCCGGCGCGCTCGAACATGCGCACGGTGCGCTGCACGTTCAGCGCGTTGCCGTAGCCGTTATCCGCGTCCACGATCAACGGCAGGTCCACCCGGTCCCGCACCAGGGCGATCACGTCCATCACCTCGTTCATGGACACCAGGCCGATATCGGGACGCCCCAGCCGTGTGTAGGCGATGGCGCCGCCCGAGAGGTATAACGCCTCGAACCCCGACGCGGCGGCTACGGAGGCCGTGAGGGCATCATATACGCCGGGTGCGATGATCTGCCGGTCGCGAAGGGCTGCCCCAAGATCCATTGTCCACATTATCCCACCGGCATCGTGGCGCGGCCAGCCAGGTCCCGCAACCGCATCCCGCTCCGCTCCAACAGCATGGCCCAAACTGCGAAGCAACCCCTCGCGGGCGTGGTCAGGCCTTGCCAAACCGCGGCTTGGCGTCGGCGAACGCGTCCGGGTAGATCACCTTGATGTCGCGGCCTTGCACCTGCGTATTGACGGGGGCGGCCCCGGTATTCTGCCCGTTCTCGAACCGGGTCGGGCCATAAGGCATGATGTGCCCGGCAAAGCAGGAGCCGGCGAGGGCTGCCGTGAGCTTGTCCTTGTCCGTACTGCTGGCGCGGTCCAGCGCGTCCGCCACCAGCGCCACGCAGGAGTAGTTCAGCATCACGTTGTAGGCCCAGACCTTCCCCATCGCTTCGGCCTGCCTGCGCACCAGCGCCGTCTTCGGGTTGCGCGGGTCCGCCCAGTGATTGCAGTCCAGGATGTCTTCCGACGCGTCCGGAAACTCCTCCACGAAACGGTAGTTGGAGGCGGCGCCGTTCAGGATACCATAGATTGCTTTCGGCCGGATGCCTTGTTGCCGCAGCGTGCGGCACAGCAGCACCGATTCGGCGTAGTAGTTCGAGGGAATGACCATGTCCGGCTGCAGCGCACGGATACGCAGCGCGATGGCGGACATGTCGCGCGCCGGGGTCGGGTGGGACATCGTCTCCAGCACCTCGAACCCGAGCTTGGGCAGTTCCGTCTGCAGCAGCTTGGCGGTGCCGGTCCCGAACAGGCCATCCTCGTGCACCAGCACCGCCGTGCGCATCGGCTTGCCCGCGGCGTCGTTGAGCTTCACCATGTTGGCCAGCGCCGTGCTGGACACCTTGCCGAAGCCCGGCGCGAAACGGAACGTGTTAGCGAGCCCGCGTGAGACGATGCTGTCGGCCACGCCCACATCCACCACATAGGGCAGGCCATGGCGCGAAGCGGCCTCGCTGGCGGCGAGGCAGATCGGGCTGGCATACCCGCCGACGATGGCGGCGACGCCGTCCGCCTGCATGCGCTCCACCTCTGCCACACCACCATCGGGCGTGGACCGTGCGTCGCCGAACACCATCTCGATCCTAGCCCCGCCGAAGCCCTGCAGGCCGCCGGTGCCGTTGATTTCGTCGATCGCGATTTGCGCGCCCGCGCGGCCGAGGTCGCCGTCCTGTGCCAGCGCGCCCGTGACGGGCTGGAGGATGCCGAGCTTCACCACGGCCGGTTGCGCCCGCAGGATCGCGGGCATGGCCAAGGTGGCGGCAGTGACGAGCACGGCACGGCGGGTCAGTGGCGTCATGGCGGCCTCGGGCGGTGATCGTTGCGAAATACCATTGTACCCGAAGGCGTCAAGGCGTGGTAAACGGCTGCCTCGCGATCCCTGCGAGCATCTTCGTGCGCCGTGCCAGGCGGCCATGCTGGTGTGGGTGGACGCTGGACGTCGGCGCGCGTCACGCTCTGTCGGTTAACATACATCAGGCTGCAGGTTGCATGCCCGCGGAACCGAGACGCCGTTCGTGCGCTGTCTACCCCGGCATAGCCGCCGCCCCATTTCCAGGACGACCCAATGAGCCAGGCAACCACCTTCCGCATCGAAGAAGGCCGTCCCTTCCCCCAGGGCGCCTCATGGACGGGGCTGGGCGTGAACTTCGCGCTGTTTTCCGCCAATGCGACGAAGGTCGAACTGTGCATCTTCGACGACAGCGGCGTGACGGAACTCGCCCGCATCGTCCTGCCTGAATACACCAACGAGATCTGGCACGGCTTCCTGCCCGAGGCCCGGCCTGGCACCGTCTATGGCTACCGCGTGCATGGCCCATACGAGCCGGAGAACGGCCACCGTTTCAATCCCAACAAGCTGGTGTTGGACCCCTACGCCAAGGGCGTCGTCGGCCAGATCGAGTGGGCCCCGGAATTGTTCGGTTACGTCATGGGCGAGGAGGACACGACGTTCGACGAGCGCGACAGCGCCAAGTTCATGCCGAAGGGCCGCGTGATCGACCCGGCCTTTACCTGGGGCGATGACCGCCGGCCGAACGTGCCCTGGGACCAGACCGTGCTCTACGAGACCCACGTCAAGGGCTACACCAAGCTGCACCCGGCTGTGCCGGACGAGTTGCGCGGCACCTTCCGCGGCCTCGTGACGCCTGAGGTCGTGCGCTACATCCAGGGGCTGGGCGTCACCAGCGTCGAGTTGCTGCCGATCCACATGTTCGCCGATGACAGCTACCTCATCGACAAGGGCCTGGTGAACTACTGGGGCTACTCCACCCTATCCTTCTTCGCACCCAGCCGGCGCTATGCCAGCGTGCCAGACTTTGCCTTCTCCGAGTTCAAGGAGATGGTCAGCCGGTTCCACGCGGCCGGGATCGAGGTGATCCTGGACGTCGTCTACAACCACACTTGCGAAGGCAACGAGAAAGGCCCGACGCTCTCGTTCAAGGGAGTCGACAACGCCAGCTACTATCGGCTGTTGCCCGACCAGAAGCGCTTCTACATCAACGACACCGGCACCGGGAACACGCTCAACCTGAGCAATGCCCGGGTGATCCAGATGGTCATGGATAGCCTGCGCTACTGGGTGACCGAGATGCATGTTGACGGGTTCCGCTTTGACCTCGGCACCATCCTGGCCCGCGAGAGCTATGGGTTCGACCAGGAGAGCGGCTTCCTGCGCGCCGTCGGGCAAGACCCGGTGTTGAGCCAGGTAAAGATGATCACCGAGCCCTGGGATTGCGGCCCCGGCGGCTACCAGGTGGGTGGCTTCCCGCCCGGCTGGGCAGAATGGAACGACCGCTACCGCGA
>CAXSEG010000278.1:0-5980 GCA_964235545.1 uncultured Acetobacteraceae bacterium | reverse complement strand
CGCCGCCGCCATCGCGTCCATCGCCGGGCCGAGCCGGGACAGCCGCCGGAGCGCCGCCTCCCCGGCCTTGCCGCCATCCTTGCCGGGGTCGTCGGCGCGGATCGCGTCGGCGAGCACCCGCAGGGCCGGGCCGAGCAGGCGGAGCAGACGGGATGCTGCGCCGCGCACTGCCGGTTCGGGCGCGGCCTCCAGCAGGTCGGACAGGGCGATCAGCGCGCCGAAGACCTGGTCGATTGCCTCAAGCCGGATCAGTCCCTGAAAGGCGCGGGGACTGGCCTGGCCGCGCACCCGCAGCGTGTCCTGCACGGCGGTGCGTGCCTGCTCGATCGCGTCCCGCACCGCCCGGCGGTGGCCGCGGGCGTGCGCCTCCCACGCGGCCGGCGCAGCGTCCCTCTCGACCAGGCTGCACAGGTCGTCAACCAGGCGGGCCGCCGCGCGGTAGGCGTCGGAAACGGCGCGGCGGGCGGGACGAAACGGGTGGATGCGCCAGATCACCAGCGTCAGCAGCACCGCCCACAGGCAGCCGGCCGCGAACAGGCCGGCAAGCAGCATCGCCTCGCCGGGCGCGCGCGGCTCGTCCATCGCCAGCACCAGCACCACGACCAGCAGGTTGCCCACCTGCATCGGCGCCTGCCCCCACACCCTGGCGAAGGAGCAGGCGAAGATGCCGAGGCACGCCAGGGGCACCGCCACGCCGAGCCCGGCGCCGCGCACCAGGCCGAACCCGGCGGTGAACAGAGCGCCGACGATGGTGAAGGTGAGCAACGCAGGCAACCGGCGGCGGATCGGGCCGCCGGAATCGCCCAGACAAGTCAACAACGCGCCGAGGGCGGCCTCCAGCAGCGGCGGCCAATGCGCCCATTGGTCCGCGGCCACGATGAAGGCGATGGACAGCGCCGCCCGCAAGCCCTCCGCCAGGCTGATCGCCCGCAGGTCTATAGCGATCGGCAGGCTGGCGAGGTTCGCTTGGGGAGTGGTTGCGAGAAGGCGCATCCTAAGCACGTCTCCCCTTCCCCTTCCCTTGGGGGAGGGGTGCCACCTGGAGGAAGCCTACGTCGTGGCCACCCCTCCCTCCGGCCCCCTCCCTCAAGGGGAGGGGAGCAGAACTACGCCGCCTTTGCCATGCCGCGGAGCACGTATTGCAGGATGCCGCCGTGACGGTAGTACTCCACCTCATCATCGGTATCGATCCGGCACAGCGCCTGCACCGTCTCGGTGGTGCCGTCGGCGCGGTGGATGGTCACCGGCACCGTCATCCGTGGCGTGATCGTCTCGATGTCCGTGATGTCGATCACCTCGTCCCCGGTGAGCTTCAGGGTCTCGCGCGTGACACCCTCGGGGAAGGTCAGCGGCAGGATGCCCATGCCCACCAGGTTGGAGCGGTGGATGCGCTCGAACGTCTCCACCAGCACCGCCTTGATGCCGAGCAGCATCGTGCCCTTCGCCGCCCAGTCGCGGGAGGATCCCATGCCGTATTCCTTGCCGCCGAACACCACCAGCGGCACGCCCTCGTCGGCATACTTCCGGGCGGCGTCGTAGATCGGCATCTCGGCACCGTCCGGGAAATGCTTGGTCAGCCCGCCCTCAGTCCCGTGCAGCATCTCGTTCTTGATGCGGATGTTGGCGAAGGTGCCCCGCATCATGACCTCGTGGTTGCCGCGCCGGGCGCCATAGCTGTTGAAGTCGCGCTGAGCGACCTGGCGTTCGATCAGGTAGTCGCCGGCAGGGGACGATTTCTTGATGTTGCCGGCGGGGCTGATGTGGTCGGTGGTGATGTTGTCGCCGAACACGCCCAGTACCCGGGCGCCCATGATGTCCCCCTTGGCGACGGGCTCCATCGTGATGCCCTCGAAATAGGGCGGGTTCTTCACGTAGGTGGAGCCGTCGGTCCAGCCATAGGTGTCGGTCCCGGCCTCGACCTCGATCTTCTGCCACTCCTCCGGGCCCTTGAAGACCTCGCCGTAGCGCTTGAGAAACTGCGGCCGGGTCAGGTCCGCCTTCACGATGGCGGCGATCTCGTCATTGCTCGGCCAGATGTCCTTGAGATGGACCGGCTGGCCGTTGCTGCCGATGCCGAGCGCGGCGGTGCTGATATCCTCGTTCATCGTGCCGAGCAGCGAGTAGGCCACCACCAGCGGCGGGCTGGCCAGGTAGTTGGCGCGCACCTGCGGATGCACCCGGCCCTCGAAGTTGCGGTTGCCGGACAGCACGGACACGGCGACGACGTTGTTCTCGTCGATGGAGGACGCGATCTGCGCGTTCAGCGGGCCGGAGTTGCCGATGCAGGTGGTGCAGCCGTAGCCGACCAGCGCGAACCCCATCGCATCCAAATCCTCGTGCAGGCCGGACTTGTTCAGGTACTCGGTGACCACCTGGCTCCCCGGCGCCAGCGAGGTCTTGACCCACGGCTTCGGCCGCAGCCCCAGCGCGCGGGCCTTGCGCGCCACCAGCCCGGCCGCGACCATCACGTAGGGGTTAGAGGTGTTGGTGCAGGAGGTGATGGCGGCGATCACCACGTCGCCGTGGCCAATGTCGAAGTTCTTGCCGTTCACCTCGAACCGCTTCGCCACGTCGTTGGCGGGAACGCCGAGGCTCTTGGTCAGCTCGGTCTTGAACGCGCTGCTGGCCTGGCTCAGCAGCACCCGGTCCTGCGGGCGCTTCGGGCCGGCGATGCAGGGTTCCACGGTGGCCAGGTCGAGCGTCAGCGTGGAGGTGAACACGGGCTCCAGCATGTCCGCGTCCCGCCACATGCCCTGCGCCTTGGCGTAGGCCTCGACCAGATCGATCCGGGCCTCGTCGCGCCCGGTCAGCCGCAGGTAGTCGAGCGTGGTGCTGTCGGTCGGGAAGAAACCGCAGGTGGCGCCGTATTCCGGGGCCATGTTGGCGATGGTGGAGCGGGTGGCCACCGCCATGGTGTCCAGACCGGCACCGAAGAACTCGACGAACTTGCCGACCACGCCGTGCTTGCGCAGCATCTGGGTGATGACCAGCACGACGTCCGTCGCGGTGACGCCCTCGCGGATCTCGCCGGTCAGGCGGAAGCCCACCACGTCCGGGATCAGCATGGCGATCGGCTGGCCGAGCATGGCGGCCTCCGCCTCGATCCCGCCGACACCCCAGCCGAGCACGGCGATGCCGTTGACCATGGTGGTGTGGCTGTCGGTGCCGAAGAGCGTGTCCGGATAGGCGAACTCCTCACCCTTGAGCTTGGCGGTCCAGACGGTCTGCGACAGGTATTCCAGGTTCACCTGGTGGCAGATTCCGGTGCCGGGCGGCACGACGCGGAAGTTCTCGAACGCCTGGCTGCCCCAGCGCAGGAAACGGTAGCGCTCGCCGTTGCGGGCGAACTCCATCTCCACGTTGTCGTGCAGCGCGTTCTCGGTGCCGGCTACGTCCACCATGACGGAGTGGTCGATCACCAGGTCCACCGGGATCAGCGGGTTCACCTTGTCCGGTGCGCCACCCAGCTTGATGATCCCGTCGCGCATCGCCGCCAGGTCCACCACGGCGGGGACGCCGGTGAAGTCCTGCATCAGGATGCGGCTCGGACGGAACGGCACTTCCTTCGCGCTGGTGCCGGTTTTGACCCACTCGGCGATCGCCTTCGCGTCGTCGACCGTGGTGGCGCCGCCATCCTCGAAGCGGAGCACGTTCTCCAGCAGCACCTTGAGGCTGACGGGAAGGCGGCTGAGGTCACCGATCGTCTCGGCGGCTTTCGGCAGGGAAAAGTAATGGTACTCCTGCCCGCCGGCCTGGAGGGTGGAGCGGGTCTGGAGGGTATCCTGCCCAATGCTCTTCATCGGTTGCCTTGCTCCTTCGGCCAGCGCAGGTATGCGCGGTCTTGGTGAATGCGGATGGTGTGTCGCTTTAACCACAGGGGGTGGCACGGGTCCACCGAGGGGGCGTCCTGCGCGAGATAATGTGTGCAGCGGCGTTCCTGGCTGCCGCGCAGTGACGCCCCTGTTGCGGGCCACCGGCATCGCCGCTTTCCGGGGCGAGCGGCTGGTGCTGGAAGGCGTCTCCCTCACCGTTCCGGCCGGGGGCGCGCTCTTCCTGCTCGGGCCGAACGGATCGGGCAAGTCCACGCTGCTGCGGGTGCTCGCCGGGCTGAAGCGGCCGGATGCGGGGACGATCGAGGGCCCGGAAGCCCCCGCCTATCTCGGCCACGCGGACGCGATCAAGGCGGGGCTGACGGTGAGCGAGAACCTGCGGTTCGCGGCGGCCGGCCGGCCGGTCGGCCCGGCGCTGCAGGCGCTCGGCCTGGGGACGCTGGCGGACCTGCCGGCACGCATGCTGTCCGCCGGGCAACGGCGGCGGCTGGCCCTGGCGCGCCTGCCGCTCAGCCGCTCGCCGGTGTGGCTGCTGGACGAGCCGACGCTGGGGTTGGACGTGGCCTCGCTCGGGTTGCTGGCGAGGCTGCTGGCGGAACACCGGGCCGGCGGGGGCGGGGTGGTCGCGGCAACGCATCAGGACCTGGACCTGCCCGGCGCCGGCGTGCTGCATCTGGGCGGGTCTCCGCCATGACCTTCCTGCGCCTGCTCGGCCGCGAATTGCTGCTCTCGCTCCGCCATGGCGGCGACACGCTGGCGGCGGTGCTGTTCTTCGTACTCGCCGGGTCGCTGTTCCCGCTTGCCATCGGCCCGGCGCCCGAAGTGCTGGCCCGGCTGGCACCCGGGGTGGTGTGGGTGTGCGCCCTGCTCGCGGCCCTGCTGCCGCTGGACCGGCTGTTCGGCGCGGACGGCGAGGACGGCTCGCTCGACCAGCTGCTGCTCTGCGGCCTGCCCGCCTCCGCCGTCGCGCTGGCCAAGGCGATGGCGCACTGGCTGGTGACGGGGGTGCCGTTGCTGATCGCCGCCGCCCCGCTGGCGCTGATGCTGCGGATGCAGCCGGAGGTGCTGCCCGCGCTGCTGGCCGGGCTGCTGCCGGGCACGGCGGTGCTCTCGCTCCTGGGCAGCACCGCCGCCGCGATCGTGCTGGGGGCGCGGCGCGGCGGCGTGCTGCTGCCGCTGCTCCTGCTGCCCCTGGCCCTGCCCGTGCTGATTTTCGGCGCCGCGGCAGCCGACGCGGCGGCGACGGGGCTGAGCCCGCGGCCGCATCTGCTGCTGCTTTGCGCGCTGCTAGCGGCGGCACTGCCGCTCTGCCCGCTTGCCGCAGGCGCGGCCCTGCGCGCAGCGGCGGAGTGAGGCATCGACCCTACGAAGTCTCGTTGGTTGCCCGCTTCGGCGGTCCCATCAGCGCCGGCTGAAACAGCACTGCCGCAAGTAAGGTGCACAGCAATGCCAGCGCCATCAGCTTGCCCATGGAGGACATTCCCGGCTGATTGGACAGCCACAGGCTGCCGAATGCCGTCATCGTGGTCAGAGCGGAGAAGAACACCGCCCGGGTCAGCGTCGATTGCAGCAGGTTGGTAGCACCCCGGCGCCAGGCCAGGATGTAATAGATCTTGAACGCCACCCCCACGCCCAGCAGCAGCGGCAGGGCGATGATGTTGGCGAAGTTCATCTTCTGCCCGATCAGCACCGTGATCTCGAGCGTCAGCGCCCCCGCCACCAGCAGCGGCACCAGGGTCAGCAGCACGTGCAGGAAGCTGCGCAGCGTGATCCACAGGATGACCGCGATAGCCAGCACGGCAAACACGCCGGCCTCGACGAAGGACCGCACGACCGTACGCTCGGACTCCAAAAGGGTGATCGCCGTCCCGCTCGCCGCCGGCGCCACGGACAGCACGGCGCGGGCGAAGGCCGCCATCGCCACGACGTCGTTCGGGTCGCCCTTCGGCAGGATCTGCACCCGCGCGGTGCCGTCAGGGCGCAGCCAGTCGGCCCGCAGCGCCTGCGGAAGAGTCTCCAGCGTCACCGGCTCAGGCTGCAGCATGGCGCGCAGCTGGTCCAGATCGAGCTTCAAGGGGCGGACGACGGCGTCCGCGACGGTGCTGCGCAACGCCGGGTCGGCGTCGGCAAGGCGGGTAAGCAGCGGCTTG
>CAXSEG010000277.1:0-6065 GCA_964235545.1 uncultured Acetobacteraceae bacterium | reverse complement strand
GTGCCTTCTCCATGTCTTTCACCGTGATCAGCCCGACGCAGCGGTAGGCGTCGTCCACCACCCGCAGCTTCTCCAGCCGGTTCTTGTGCAGCAGTCGCCGGGCCTCCTCCATCGCCACCCCGTTAGTGACGGTGATGAGGTGCTCCCGCGTCATCAGCTCGTACACCCGGACGGACGCATCGGTCGCAAACCGCACGTCGCGGTTGGTCAGGATGCCGACCAGCCTCCCGGTATTCCGCTCCACCACCGGCACGCCGCTGATTCGGTTGGTCGACATCAGCGCCCGCGCCTCGGCCAGCGTCTGGTCCGGATTGATGGTGAGCGGATTGACCACCATGCCCGACTCGAACTTCTTCACCTGCCGGACCTGGGCCGCCTGCTGCGCCGGGTCGAGGTTCTTGTGGATCACGCCGATGCCGCCGAGCTGGGCCATGGCGATCGCCATCGGCCCTTCCGTCACCGTGTCCATCGCGGAGGACACCAGGGGCACGTTCAACGGGAGGGCGCGGGTGCACCGGGTCCGGGTGTCGGTGGCGCTGGGCAGCACCTCGGAATAGGCTGGGACCACCAGGACGTCATCGAACGTCAATGCCTCGAGGATCGGGGTCTCGACCCGGAGGAGGGCGGACGTCGTATCGGGTGCCATGGCAGATTCTCCCGCGGGGGTCCCGCGCCTTGGCGATCCGACATAGGGCGCAGCGCCGCGCGGTGCAAGTTACGGTGTCGTTGCGGGCGGCAGCCGGAAGCCTTTGGCCACCACGTACATCTCGCTCGAATCCTTCCGGCTGGCCGGCGGCTTGGCATGCCGCACGCTGCTGAACGCCCGCTTCATCGGCTCCAGCAGCTGCCGTTCGGAGCCGCCTTGCAGCACCTTCGCCACGAACCCGCCGCCCGGCGCCAGGATGCCGAGCGCGAACTCCAGCGCCAGCTCCGCCAGGGCCACGATGCGGATGTGGTCGGTCGCGGTGTGCCCTGTGGTGTTGGGCGCCATGTCCGACAGCACCAGGTCGGCCTGGCCGCCCAGCTCGGCCCGCAGCCGGGCCGGCATCGCCGGGTCCATGAAGTCCCCCAGCAGGAAGCGCGCGCCGGTCACCGGCTCGACCGGCAACAGATCCACCCCCACCACCGGCCCGGCCCCACGCTTGACGGCGACCTGGCTCCAGCCGCCGGGGGCCGCGCCCAGGTCGATCACCCGGGCACCCTTGTGGATCAGGCTGTAGCGGTCATCCAGCTCGATCAGCTTGAAGGCGGCGCGCGACCGCCAGCCTTGCGCCTGCGCCGCCCGGACATACGGGTCGTTCAGTTGCCGGCGAAGCCACATCTGCTGCTGGGTGGTGCGCCCCTTGGCCGTCTTGAGCGACACGTCCAGGCCACGCGGTGCACCCGGACCCTTCTTGGCGCTCAACTCCGCTCCACGTGGCGGCGGCCATCGCGGATCAGGCGCAGCAGCATCCCCTCCCGCAGGCCCCGATCCGCCACGGTCACGGTGGGGACGGGCCACATCGTGTGGATGGCGGTGTAGATCGCGCAGCCCGGCAGCACGAAATCGGCCCGCTCCGGCCCGACGCACGGGTGGGCCGCCAACCGCTCCCGACCCATCGCACGCAGCGCCCATACGGCGCCCTGGGCGGCGGCGCGGGACAGCACCTGCCCGTCCACGTGCATCCGGCGATAGCGTTGCAGCGCCAGGAACTCCCCCGCCAGCGTCGTCACCGTGCCGCTGGTGCCCAGTAGCTGGACCCCACCCCGGCGCAGTTCCTCGCCGATGCGATGCACCTGTTCGAAGCTGCGCAGCCGGGCCTCGACGTCCGCCACCATCGCGGCGAACCCCTCGGCGCTGAACGCACGCGGCCCGAACCGTTCGGACAGCCCGACCACGCCCACCGGCATCGACAGCGTGCCGATCAGCTCCGGCCGCTGCCCCGGGGCCAGCCGCACCCACACCAGCTCGGTCGAGCCACCACCGATATCGAACAACAGCGCCCGCCTCGCCGCTCCGGCCAGCAATGGCGTGCAGCTCTCCAGCGCGAGCTTGGCCTCCTCCCGCGTCGAGATCACGTCCAGTTGTAGCCCAGTCTGCCGCGCCACCCGCTCCACGAACACGCCTGCGTTCGAGGCCCGGCGGCAGGCTTCGGTGGCGATGGACCGCAGCGCGCTCACCGGGCGCCGGGCCAGGCGGTCGGCCACGACCTGCAACGCCTCGAGCGCGCGGTCCATCGCCTCCTCACTCAACTGTCCCGACTCCTCGAGCCCTTCGCCCAGGCGCACGACCCGGCTATAGCTGTCCAGCACACGAAACCCCTGCGGTGTGGGGGCACCGACCAACAGCCGACAGTTGTTCGTGCCGAGATCGACCGCCGCGAACACGGGGTCGCCGGTTCGGCGCGGCAGGTTGACCGGGGCAAGGTGCATAATGCAGATGACTGTCAACCCATGCCGCGGGAATGGGAAGCGTTTTGAACACCCGCTCGCGCATTGCGTCCGCCGCCCGCCGATGGTAACAGCCCGCCGCTGCCGGATGGGGGATCGTCTAACGGTAGGACAGCAGACTCTGACTCTGCTTATCGTGGTTCGAATCCACGTCCCCCAACCAAGCGTCCACCCGGCCTCGATGCCTGGGCGATCGACCGCGGCAGTCTCAGGCCGCGTCGCTATCCAGCGATGCCAGGTCGACCGGCTGGATGGAAAACCACACCGCGTCCGGACTGCGCGCGGCAGCTCGCAGGATCGGCTTGACCGCCGAAAGCAGGTCGTCGAGCGAGCGGAACGGCGTGAGGTTCTCCTCGCCCTCCGTGGTGCGCATCATCAGCCCCACGCCCGGCTTGGCCAAGGCGGCCCCCAAGCCGGCTTTCTTGGCGCTGCCCTGGCGCGGAAGGTCCGTGATGGTGGCCGTGGGGACGGGCGTGGCGGCGACGGGCTCCGCAAGGCGCTGGGGCACGGCTGCGGGCTGAGACGCCGGACCGTCTGTGGGAGCCGTGACGGCCACCACGCGATCGGCACCGGCGGCCGCGCGGCCGCGCCGCTTACTCGGGACAGAAGCGGGCTCGCGGGCTAGCAGGCCGGGCGCAAAGAGATCGGGGAGAGCCGGCGCTGCCGTGGCCGTGCTCGAGGCAGGGCTGTCGGAGGCAGGCAAGCCGGCTTCATCGGCGAGGTTCGAGTCACGAGTCTCGGCCTCCGGGCTTGGCCGGGCATCCCGCCTCAGCTTGCTGAGCAGTGCGTAGATGTTGGCCGGGGTGCAGCCATACTCGGCCGCCACCTCCGCCACCTTACGGTGCTCGGCATCGACCATCTGCAGGATGCGGGGGTGCTCGGCCTTGCCAATGCGTGCCATCGTGGGACCTCTTGCGATGCCGACCAGATTTGATCGGCGGAACGAACCATGAACAGCAATTTGCCAAATATGGCAGCTGAATACCAGCCCTATTTGATCGTTCTGCAGCTTCAAGTTCGCGATCCCCGGCCGGTCGATCGTCACGCTGCGTGATGCGGAGTGGAGCCGGCGCGTATCCGTCACCAGGAGCGGGCGGGCACCGCCCGCGCGGGCCGGCATGCCCTCCAACTTGGCGCAGATCGCCGGGGCGGTCCCTTGAGCTTACGTGGTTGACGAAGCGCCGGCGACTCCAGGCGTCGGACAGGGCATGATCGTTCGCATCTGGCGCCGTTCGCTACGGGGTGGCGCGATGGTGCGGCCTGCCGCACTCTCCCCGGCGGATAACAGGAGCATTGGACCGATGCCCACCCTCGCGGACCTTGAAGCGATCCGGCCGGACATGCAGGCGTGGCGGCGGGACTTCCACGCCCATCCGGAAACCGGCTTCCAGGAAGTGCGGACCGCCCGCATCGTGGCGGAGAAGCTGGAGTCCTGGGGCATCGAGGTGCATCGCGGCATCGGGCGCACCGGCGTGGTCGGCGTGCTGCGCGGCAGGCGATCGGGCAACCGGGCCATTGGCCTGCGCGCCGACATGGACGCGCTGCCGATGCCCGAACTGAACGACTTCGCCCATCGCAGCACCCATCACGGGGCCATGCACGCCTGCGGCCACGATGGCCACACCACCATGCTGCTCGGCGCGGCGCGGCACCTGGCCGAGACGAGGGATTTTGCCGGCACCGTCCACTTCATCTTCCAGCCTGCCGAGGAAGGCCTGACCGGGGCGCTGGAGATGGTGAAGGACGGACTGTTCTCGCGCTTCCCCTGCGAGACGGTCTACGGGATGCACAACCTGCCCAGCCTGCCGCTCGGCACGATCGCGGTACGTCCCGGCACCGTGCTGGCCGCCGTGGACTATTTCACCATCCGCCTGCACGGCATCAGCAGCCACGCCGCCGAGCCGCATAACGGCGTCGACCCCCTGCCCTGCGCGGTCGCCATCTTCACCGCCCTGCAGACGCTGGTGAGCCGCCGCACCAACCCACATGACACCGCCGTCATCAGCATCGGCCAGTTCCATGCCGGCACGTCGGACATCGTGATCCCGGAAACGGTGGAGCTGCGCGGCACCATCCGCACCTTGCTGCCGGCGACGCACGACCACCTGGCGGCGCTGTTCCACCAGACGGTGGAAGGGATCGCCGCAGCGCACGGCGTGCGGCTGGAGCTGGAGTACGCCGCCTCCTACCCGCCCACCATCAACACCCCCGATGAGGCAGCCTTGGCGGCACGCGCCGCGGCGGACGTGGTCGGCGACGCCGGCATCAAGACCGACCTGGCCTCGCTCACCGCGGGCGAGGACTTCGCCTACATGCTGCACGAGGCACCCGGCGCCTTCCTGCTCCTCGGTCAGGGTGGCCCGGCGGACAGCAGCACCACCCCGCTGCACAACGGCCGTTACGACTTCAACGACGACCTGCTGCCGATCGGCGCCAGCTGCCTGGTGCGGCTGGTCGAGCGGGAGCTGGACCAGGGCTGACCGACGGTTCGTGAGGCCAGCTAGGCGTTCGTCACGTGCACGCCGGGCCGGCGGCCGGCGTTCCACTGGCCGCCGATCGCGCGCTCCACCTGGGCGGCCAACTGCAGCAGCAAGCCGTCATTCGCCTGACGCGCCTGCGCCTGGATGCCCAGCGGCAGCCCGTTCCCGTGCGCGGCCAGCGGCAGGGAGATGGCGGGAATGCCGCAGAGGTTGGCAAGCGGCGTATAGGCGAAGTTGCGCCACAGATTTCCAAACCAATCCAGCACCGAGGGATTGTCGCTGATCGTCAGGTACTCCGTCGTCCCGATGCGCGGCGTGGGTAGCGCCGTGATCGGGGTCAGGATGATGTCCCACGCCTCGAAGAACGCGCCGAACCCGCGGGAGGTGGTGTTGAACACCGCCTGCATGCGGGCCCGCTCGCCGTAGGAGGTACGGAGCCCGGCCTCCCAGATCTTGATGTTGATCGGCTCGACCTTGTCCTCCGGCGGCCGCTCCAGCCCGAGCGAGGCGATCAGGGTGGAGATCGTCTGCGCGAAGTTGCTCACGTAACAGGTCGTCTGGGCGGCAAAGGCCGCGCGGAAATCCACTGCCGGCAACGCCCAGTCCACCTCATGCCCGAGCCCCTCGAGCAGTGTCCCGACCCGCTGCAGCTCCGCCACGATGGCGGGGGTGGCCTGGTAGTCGCCCCATTCATGGGACAGCGCGATGCGCAAGCGGCCGGGATCACGCTGGATCAGGTCGCAATACGGCTCCTCCGGCGTCCAGAACGGCATGAACTCGCCCGGCGCGCCACCGCGGCAGGCATCGACGAAGGCAGCCGTGTCGCGGACCGTGCGGGTCTGGCAGCCCTGGATCGAGACCAGCCCCGACAGGTCCGACAGGTTCGGCGCGATCGAGAACACGCCGCGCGACACCTTCAGCCCGATATTGCCGTTCACCCCGGCGGGGATACGGATCGATCCTCCGCCATCGGTCGCGTGCGAGATCGGCAACACTCCGGCCGCCACCATCGCTGCCGTGCCGGCTGAGGAGCCGCAGGTCGTGTAGTCCAGGTCCCAGGGGTTGCGCGTGACATAGACTGCCGGGTTCTCGGCCGAGCTGCACACGCCGAATTCGGGCGTGGTGGTGCGCCCCACGATGTTCAGCCCCGCCTGC
>CAXSEG010000276.1:0-6159 GCA_964235545.1 uncultured Acetobacteraceae bacterium | reverse complement strand
GTGGCGTTCGGGTGGATGTGGTCCGCCTGGTTGAGCGCCGGGTCACCCGCGACGCCGTCGAGGAAGAACGGGTCGTAGATCAGCCCGGGCCGCTTGCCGAGCTGGGCGAACACGGACAGGAACTCGCGGCTGAACGGCGCGCCCAGATTGGGGGGTGCGACCATGCCGGACAGCAAGGTCGGCAGGTGGTCATGTTGCAGCGTGTCCAGGATGGCGGCGAGATTGGCCTTCATTTCGGCGGGTTCGGTGCCGCGCAGGCCGTCATTGCCGCCCAGCTCCACCAGCACGGCATCAGGCTTGTCGGCCAGCGCCCAGTCCAGCCGGGCGCGGCCACCGGCGGTGGTGTCGCCGGACACGCCGCCGTCCAGGATATGCACGTCGAACCCGTCGGCCTTGAGGGCCTGGCCGAGCTGCGCCTGGAAGCCGTCCGGCTGCGGCAGGCCGTAACCGGCGGCCAGCGAGTCGCCGAACACCAGAAGCCTGATCGTGCGGGCCGACGCCTGCGCGGGTGCGAGAGATAGCGACAAAAGCATCACGCCGCCGAGCGCCGCCTGTGCCAGACGCCGAACTGGGCCATATGGAGGAACCATGGACATCACTCCTCCCGTCGCCGCCGCACCCCTGGTTCGGGTGCGTGGCTTGCGCCTGACCGTGCCCGCCGCTGCCGGGCCGGTCAACATCCTCAGCGGTATCGATCTCGATGTGGGGGCGGGGGAGGCGGTTGGCATCGTCGGCGCCTCGGGGTCCGGCAAGACCAGCCTCTTGATGGTCCTGGCCGGGCTGGAGCGGGCGACCGGCGGCAGCGTCCTGGTCGCCGGGCAGGATCTGACGGCGATGAACGAGGACGCGTTGGCGCGGTTCCGGCGCACGACGGTGGGGATCGTGTTCCAGGCGTTCCACCTGATCCCGACCATGACGGCGCTGGAGAACGTCTCTGTGCCGCTGGAATTGGCCGGCCATCGCGACCCAGCGGGCCGGGCGGCAGAGAGCCTGCGCGCAGGCGGGCTCGGCCACCGGCTGTCGCATTTGCCGGGTCAGCTGTCCGGTGGCGAGCAGCAGCGGGTGGCGCTCGCCCGCGCCTTTGCTCCTGCGCCGCGCCTGTTGCTGGCGGATGAGCCGACCGGCAACCTGGACGCGGCGACCGGACGCATCGTGATGGACCTGCTGTTCGCGATGCAGGCGGAGCACGGCACAACCCTGCTGCTGATCACCCACGATGCGGCACTGGCGGCCCGTTGCGGCCGGCAAATCCGGATCGCGGACGGTCGAGTGATGGAAGCAGTCGCGTGAGGCTCGCCTGGACGCTGGCGCTGCGCGACCTGCGGGGCGGGGTGCGCGGTGTCCGGATCGTGCTGGCCTGCCTGGCCCTCGGCGTGGCGGCGATCGCGGCCGTCGGCAGCCTGCGCGCGGCGGTGGACGAGGGGCTGGCCAGCAACGGCGCAGCCCTGCTCGGCGGGGACCTGGCGATCGACGGCGGTGCACAGCCTTTGCCGGACGCGCTGCGGCCCTGGCTGACGGCGCGCGGCGGCAGGGTGTCCGCGATCGTGACGATGCGGTCGTTGATCGTGGCGCCCTCCGGCGAGCGGCAGCTGATCGAGCTGAAAGCGGTGGACCCGATCTATCCGCTGATCGGCGCCGTCACGCTGGACCCGGTGATCCCCCTGACGCAGGCGTTGGATGGCGGCGTGGTGGCCGATCCGCTGGTGCTGGCGCGGCTGAAGCTGCATGCCGGCGACACCGTGCATATCGGCACCACAGCGTTCGTGCTGCGCGCGGCGCTGGCCAGCGAGCCGGACCATGCGAACGGGCTGGCCATCCTCGGCCCGCGCGTGCTGGTGGCGAGCGCGGCGCTGCCGTCCACCGGGCTGGTGCAGACGGGGTCCCTGCTCGGCTACGAGTGGCGCGTCCTGCTGCCGCCGGGCACCGACCCGAAGGCGTTTACCACGGCGATCCGGACGGCCTTCCCCAACACGGGCTGGCGCATCCGCGACGCGGCCGAGGCAGCGCCCGGCGTCACTAACGCGGTGGACCAGACCAGCCTGTTCCTCACCCTGGTCGGGCTGTGCTCGCTGCTGGTGGGCGGCATCGGCGTCGCCACGGGGGTGCGCGCCTGGATGGAGGCGCGGGCGCGCACGGTGGCGACGCTGCGCTGCCTGGGGGCGGCGTCGGGGCTGATCCTGGAGGTGTTCCTGGTGCAGGTCGGGCTGCTGTGCGCCGCCGGAATCCTGATCGGGGTGGCGATCGGGGCGGCGCTGCCTGTGCTGGGGTTGTGGCTGTTCGGCGATCTGTTGCCGGTGCCGGCCTCCTCCGGCGTGTATCCGGGGCCGCTGGCGTTGGCCGCGCTATATGGCGCGCTGACCGCGGGGGCGTTCGCGCTATGGCCGCTGGCGCGGGCGGCGCAAATCCCGGGGGCGGCGCTGTTCCGGGACGCGCTGCTGCCGGCCGGGCGGGGCGTGCCAGTGGCGGTGTGGGCCGCCAACATCGCGCTGGTGGTGGCGCTGGTGGGCATCGTGGTGGGCACGTCGCCGAACCGGCTGTTTGCCCTCTGGTTCTGTGCCAGTGCCGCCGCGACGTTGCTGGTGTTCCGCGCGGGCGGCTGGCTGTTGATGGCGGCGGCACGCCGGGCGCGGGTGCGCCGCCCGGTGGCGTGGCGGCTGGGGGTGGCCAACCTGTTCCGCCCGGCCAGCCCGGCACCGCTGCTGCTGGTGGCGCTCGGGCTGGGGCTGACCACGCTGTCCGCCGTGTCATTGATCCAGGGCAATATCCGCAACCAGATCATGGGCCAGCTGCCGGAGGCGGCTCCCTCCTTCTTCTTCATCGACATCCAGAACGAGCAGCTGCCCCGCTTCGAGCAGATCGTTCATGCGACGCCGGGCACCAGCGATCTGCACCAGGTGCCCAGCATGCGGGCCCGGATGGTAGCGCTGAACGGCGTGCCGGTGGACCAGGTGCACGTGAAGCCAGGTAGCGAATGGGCGCTGCGGGGGGATCGCGGGCTGACCTACTCGGCGGAGGTGCCCCGCGGCTCCTCCGTCGTGGCCGGGACCTGGTGGCCGGCCGATTACGACGGCCCGCCGGAGGTGTCGCTGGATGCCGGGGTGGCCGATGGCTGGGGCCTCAAGGTCGGCGACACGATCACGGTGAACGTGCTTGGGCGGGACCTGGAGATGAAGGTCGCCAACCTGCGCGCCATCCAGTGGCGCCAATTGGCGATCAACTTCACCCTCGTCGCCTCGCCCGGCCTGCTGGAGCATGCGCCGCACATGCACATCGCAACGGTGCGTGAGCCGCCGGCCGAGGATGCGACGCTGCTGCGGGCGGTGTCGGACGCATTGCCGAACGTAACGGGCATCCGGGTGGCGGACATCCTGCAGTCCGTGGCGGATCTGGTGGGCAAGCTGGCGGCGGCGCTGGCGGCCACGGGATCGGTCACGCTGGCCTCTGGGGCGTTGGTGTTGGCGGGCGCGGTGGCAGCCGGGCAGCGCCGGCGGGTGGCGGAGGCGGTGGTGCTGAAGACGCTGGGGGCGACCCGGGCGCAGATTCGGACCGCCTGGATGGTGGAGTTCGGCCTGATCGGGGCGACTGCCGGCCTGATCGCGGCGGGGCTTGGCACGCTCGCGAGCTGGGGAGTGATGCACTATATGCTGCGGGCGCCATGGTCGTTCCTGCCCGGCGTCCTGGCGCTGACGGTGGGGGGGTGCGTGCTCATGATGCTGGGCTTCGGCTATGCCGGGACTGCGGCAGCGCTCCGCGTTCGACCCGCCCCCTACTTGCGCAATGAATGATGTTAAACCGTAGTAATCTGTTACCGATTTTGCTTGATCAAACAAGAGACTCGGACAAGATGATCAGCGAAGAGGCATTTCGCCTCGGCTGAGGAACACTGGGCCATGGCCTTCACTCCTGACTACCGGGCATACGCGCCCGCGGCTGGCGCCAACGCCACCGTGATCGACGCGGGCCTGCGCGCCTATATGCTTCGTGTTTACAACTGGATGGCGTCCGGGTTGCTGCTGACCGGCGCCGTGGCCTATGGCGTCGCCAATACGTCCTTGATCAACTACTTCTATCCCTTGGTGCAGACCCCGTACGGGATGCGCCATACGCAGGGCCCACTGGCAATCGTCGCGATGCTGGCGCCACTCGCCTTCGTGCTGGTCCTGTCTTTCGGCGTGAACCGCCTGTCGAAGACGGCCGTGCAGGGCGTGTTCTGGGCGTTTTGCGCCGCGATGGGCGCCAGCCTTACCTCGATCTTCCTGGCCTATAGCGGCGAGTCGATCGTGCGCACCTTCTTCATAACCGCCGGCACGTTCGGCGCCATGAGCCTGGTGGGCTATACGACCAAGCGGGACCTGTCGGGAATGGGGTCGTTCCTGATGATGGGTCTGTTCGGGATGATCTTGGCCAGCCTGGTGAACATGTTCGTGGGCAGCAGCGGCCTGCAGTTCATCATAAGCATCGTCGGCGTGCTCGTCTTCGTCGGGCTCACCGCCTACGACACGCAGCGCATCAAGTTGACCTACACGCAGTTCGCCTACGCTGACGGTGTCGACCAAGCCGGTAAGCGTTCGGTGTATGACGCTCTGAGCCTGTATTTGAACTTCATCAACCTGTTCATGCTGCTTCTGCAGCTGACCGGGAATCGCAGCAGCAATAACTAAAGGCTTCAGCTCGCGTTTGGTGGAATGACAAACCCCCGGGGCGGGAGCCCCAGGGGTTTGTTTTTTGGATCTGGTGACGATTCACGCCGTAGGATGGGACGCGCTTTGGCGCCCCACCGAACGCGGACAGAGCGAAACGCGGAGGCATCCCACGTTTGTGGGTGCGGTGGTGGGACGCCAGAGCGCGTCCCACCCTGCGGTTTGTTGTCAGACCGTCTTCAGGAAGTCGCCTAGCTTGGTCACCGCTGTCGGCTTGTCGGTCTTGTCCAGGGCGGCGAGTTCCGCGGCCAGGCGGTCCATCGCGGCTTCATAGATCTGCCGCTCGCTGAAGCTCTGGTCGGGCTGTCCGGCGTTGCGATGCAAGTCCCGTACAACCTCGGCGATGGCAATCGGGTCGCCGCTGTTGATCTTCGCCTCATACTCCTGCGCCCGGCGGGACCACATAGTGCGCTTGATCCGCGCGCGGCCTTTCAGAACGGCCATCGCCTCGTCGAACATCTTGCGCGTCGCGAGCTTGCGCAACCCGGCGGAGCGCGCCTTGGAGACGGGGACGCGCAGCGTCATCCGGTTCTCCTCAAATGTGATGTGGATCAGCTCCAGCCGGTGGCCAGCAATCTCCTCGGTTGCGATCCGCTCCACCTTGCCGACGCCATGGGTCGGGTAGACGACGTGGTCACCCTCGACGAAAATCTCGGCCTTCGCCGGCATGCGGGCGTGCATGATCGGGCGGTTCGGCACGCCGGGCATGTGGCCGGGCATGCGGGGTGCGACCCGGTTGGAGACTGGTGGGCCTTCATCCTCCTCCTCCTCTTCCTGCTCCACGGGGGCGACGGCGGGGTCGGTCTCGAGATCCTCCTCCGCCACGACATCCTCGATGTCCGCGGCGGCAAGAGGGTCGGCGTCTGGGTCTGCGGGGTCGACGGGAAGTATGTCCGCTTCGTCCAACTCGGCCGGCCCCTCTTCGGCCGCAACGACCAGTTCGTCCTGGTCGGGATGCGCGTCCAGCACGGGCTTAGGCTCGATGATCGTGTCGGGAATGGTCTTCAACTCCGGTTTCTGCTTCGCTGCCTTGGCGGATTTCGCGGGCGGGGCCGGACTGGCCGCAGCCCCGGTCTTACGGTCGCCTGCTTCCCGGTGAGCCCGGCCCGTCGCTGCGTCCGCCATGGCCATCCTCCAACACCGGCCGGGGCTAGCCTGGCACGTGCGCCCTAGCCGCTCCGCGATGGTTACGGAATGGGCGGCCGCAACGCCTTGGATGCGTGCCCATTTTGCTTATAGCACATGTCAAGGTAGATCGTCAGCCCTGATGGGCCTGAAGGCGAGTGAGCTTGGGGCTTTGCCCCAAACCCCACCAGAGGACAGTTGTCCTCTGGACACCTGTCAACGCGGGTCAAGGCACCGACTGTCACCCTACGGGTGCAGAGCAGAGCCTGTGCGAAAACCGACTAGGGCGTGGACTCATTGCAGCCAATCCGTGACGAGCACTGCGAGGCAGATG
>CAXSEG010000275.1:0-6164 GCA_964235545.1 uncultured Acetobacteraceae bacterium | reverse complement strand
ATCCAAATCACGATAGATCGGTTTACCGTCGAGCCTTAATCGTTCGTGGTCCGACCTTCGCATCTGCAGCCGCGACCTGCAGGCCAGACGGCTAGACTATGTGCGGCAGGACACGGGCATCGAACTCCGCTGTGAACGCTTCCGCCAACCGGGTCAGGGTGCCGTGCGCCGGGCGCAGCAGTCCTACGTCGTAGGTGAGCGCCGGCTGAAAGGGGCGCGTGACCAAGCCGCGCAACCCGGACGCTTCCACGCTCAGGGTATCCGCAATGCACATGCCAAGGCCCGATGCCACCATGCCGATCGCGATCACGGTGAACTCGCATTCCGCCACGATGCGGCACTGCGCGCCCACGGCCTCGAACGCGCGTGCCACCGTGGCCCAACTCCAATTTGAGCGTACGGTCGCCACCATGGCCTCGCCGTCGAGCAATTGCGGCGTCAATACTTCCTCGGAAGCCAGACGATGCCCCCGCGGCAGGACGACGACACGTGCGAAGCTGTAGCGCCGCAAGACCGTCTCCGCCTGGGTGAAAGGCGCTTCCGCCAGTCCCAGGTCGAAGGCAGACAGCGCCGCCATGTCGCGCACCTCATCGGAGCTGCGGGTCAGGATGCGCAGGCGCACCTGCGGTCGTGTGCTGCAGAACGCCGCCGCGATGCCCGGCAGCCAGGCGATGGCGGGGCTGGGGTTGGTGGCAATTGTCAGCAGGCCGGATTGCGCGGCGCCGATGTCAGCGGCGGCCCCGCCCAGGCGGCGCAAGTCACCCAGCACGCGAACCGTCTCGGCGAACAGCAGTCTTGCCTCCGTCGTGGGCAGCAGACGGCGCCCGTCGCGCCGGAACAGGGAGAAACCTACATCACGTTCCAGTTTGCGCAGCGCAATACTGACTGCGGGTTGTGTGACACCCAGGGAGCGCGCGGCTTCCGTGACGGACCCGAGGCTGACTACGGCCTCAAACATCTCAAGCTGCCGCTGTTCCATAAAAAGACTTTATGGGATGTGACTAACGTCTGCAAACAGAATGATGAATCTTTGCCTTCTTCCGCATAATTCAGACTTGCTCGTCAAATTAGGCATATCCGTTGCTTATGCATATCTAGGCCAAACCGCCGGCTGAACGGTGTGCTGCGCTGATGGACGAACCCGGCCGCCGCTGGCCGCGGGCGCCTCCGCGCTGCCGCCGGCCGGCCTGCCGCACCCCGCGACTGAGGTGCGCCACCAGGAGCAACGTCTTGCCGCATCTCGACACAACCACACGCGCAGCCTTCCTTGCCGATGCCGCAACCCGGCTGAACCAGGTGGTTGGCAATGCCCAGGCCCTGATCGCCGTGCCTTCGCCCAACCCGCCGCTGTCCACCGCAGCGGTGGCGACGGTAGCGGCGGAACTGCTGCGGGCCCAGGTGCCCGGCGTCGAGGTTGCGCTGCACGATGCTGGCGAGGGTGTGGTCAACGTGGTTGCCCGGGTGCAGGGGGCCGGGCCTGGACGGCGGCTCGTGATGAACGGCCACCTCGACACCTACCCGGTGAACGACGCCTTGCCGTGGACGGTGGACCCGTTAGGTGGCCTGGTCCGCGACGGACGCCTGCACGGCCGGGGCGCTGCGGACATGAAGGGCGGTATCGCCGCTTCCATGACCGCGCTCGCCCTGCTCGCCGCGCACCGCTCTCTGTGGCGCGGCGAGGCCGTGCTGGCGCTGGCCGGCGACGAGGAAAGCATGGGCCGGCGCGGCACCGGGTGGCTGATCGATAATGTCCCGCACGTCCGGGGCGACGCCGTGATCATCGGCGATGCTGGCTCCCCCATGGTCGTGCGCTTCGGCGAGAAGGGGTTCCTGTGGGTTGAGGTGGAGGCGTCCGGAAAGCCCGCTCATGGGGCGCACATCCACCTTGGCGTCAACGCCATCGACCGGCTGCGCGCGGCGCTGGATGCGTTGTCCGGCCTGCGCGACATGCCTGTGCCGGCGCCGGACGAGGTGACGCGGGCCATCGCGGCCGCGCAGGAGATATCCGAGCCTCTCAGTGGTATCGGCGAGGCCGAAACGCTGGGCCGCGTCACCGTCAACATCGGCCACATTACCGGCGGCACCTCAATGAACCTGATCCCGTCATCGGCACAGGCCGGCATCGACATACGCCTGCCCGTCGGCGTGACAGTGTCCGCCGTCAAGGCCCGGTTGTCGTCCGTCCTGGGCGCGATCGAGGGAATCACTTGGCGCGTGCTGCGGCGCTACGAGGCAGGCCACACGCCGAGAGACGCCGAGATCGTCCGCACCGTGGCAGCCGCGGCGGGCGAGGTGCTCGGCCGCCCGCCCGCGGTGAACATGCGCGTCGGCGCGTCGGACTCCCGGCTGTTCCGGATGGCAGGGCTGCCGACCGTCGTCTACGGGCCGACGCCCTTCAACATGGGCGGCGCCGACGAGTACGCGCTGGTGGACGAGCTGCACGCCGTGGCGACGGTTCACGCTCTGGCCGCGCTCGACTTCCTGTCCGCCGCCTGATCCCGCCCGCGCCGCGCCTCTCCCCCCGGCGCGGACGGTTCCCGCACACGCTCCCGCTCCCCCCTACCCAGGAACGAACACCGTGGCGCACAGCAGCCCCCTCCCCCGGACGAACAGCGCACGGCGGGTAATCGCCGCGGCGATGGTCGGCAACGCTCTCGAGTTCTACGATCTTTTCATCTACGGCTTCCTGGCGCTTACCATCGCCAAGGTGTTCTTCCCCACGCAGTCGGAATTCGTCTCGCTGCTGATCACGGTGGGCACCTTTGGCGCGTCCTACATCATGTGCCCCCTCGGCGCGGTGGTGCTCGGCGGCTACGCCGACAGCCGCGGGCGCAAGGCGGGCATGATGCTCACCATCTGGAGCATGGGGGTCGGCACGGCCCTGATCGCGTTCGCGCCGTCCTACGCCGTTATTGGTCTGGTGGCACCCATGCTGGTTATCACCGGCAAGCTGTTCCAGGGCTTCTCGGCCGGCGGTGAGTTCGGCACCTCCGTGGCCTTCGTGACCGAGCACGCCCCCGCCAACCGGCGCGGGTTCTACGCGAGTTTTCAGGTCGTCGGCATCGGCCTCGCCACCGCGCTGGCCGCCGGGGCAGGCGTTCTGCTCAACGCCGGGCTGCCCGGCGACCAGATCATCGCCTCGGGATGGCGGCTGCCGTTCCTGTTCGGGCTGGTTGTGGTGCCCTTCGGCTACCTGATCCGCAGCGGCGTAAACGAGACCCCCGTGTTCATGGCCGCCGCGCCGACGGCCGTCAGGCCAATCGCGACGGTGCTTGCCTCCGCCAAGGCGAAAATCGTCTTCGCGATCGGCGTCTACTCGATGGCGGCGTCGACGAACTACCTGCTGGCGGTCTACATCCCCACCTACGCGCAACGCGAGCTCAAGCTCAGCGCCAACGTGTCGTTCTGGGGCGCCATGGTGTTCGCGGTCATCCAGACCTTCATGCCGCCCCTGATCGGCGCCTTGTCGGACCGCTACGGACGCCTTCGCTTCATCACGGGTGGTATTCTGATGGTTGGCCTGGGGACGTATCCCGCCTTCAACTGGATGATCAATCATCCCGAGCCGATCGTCTATCTGACGGCCATATCGCTGCTTGCTGTGTCCGTCATTGTCTTCCAGGGCGCCATGCCGGCCTTCCTAGCCGAGCTGTTCCAGGGTCAGACCCGAACGACAAGCCTTGCCCTGGTCCACAACCTGAACTTCGCGCTGTTCGGCGGCATGGCGCCATTCATCTGCACCCTGCTGATCCAGAAGACCGGCAGCAAGTACGTTCCGGCGTTCTACGTCCTGGCGACGGTCGCGCTCGCCCTGGGCAGCCTGATCTACTTCAGGCTGCAGTTGCGCAGTCGGGCAAGCGCCACGTTTCCGGTGGCAATGGACCTGGTGGGCGGCGATGCCAATTGACCCGGCACCGGTCAGCCCCCGCCGCACGACCGGGACAAGGTCCCGGCTAACACGGGTTTGAAGCAGTGTATGTGATGGCGGTTCGCGGCTTTCATCCACTGAAGATGTGGCAATTAGCCTTCCCTAATACAAAAGGCACGAGAATATTCTCTTTGTTTCTGTGTAATCTTGTTTCTGCCCGAAGAATGTGACTTCAACAACCAGAACCGGTCGGGGCAGCTTTTTACAAACCGTCAAACGACAGGTTGATCCTGTAGAGAAGGATGGCGGCTTCCGAACATACGTATAGCAACTTGACTCTATCGTAAGCAGTTCCTGCCAGGGTCGTGACGAGCCGAACGCAAACAAGGAAACAGGATGGTGCCGGAGATCATCGAAACGGCTAGGAACAAGCGCCGCAGCGCTAGTGCTACGCTGGAGGTGCTGGCGACGTTTGCCAAGCTAGGCATGACCAGCTTCGGCGGCCCCGTCGCGCATCTCGGTTATTTTCGCGCCGAAATCGTCGAGCGCAGGCGCTGGATCGACGAGCAGGCATATGCCGACCTGGTTGGCCTCTGCCAGTTCCTGCCAGGACCGGCATCAAGCCAGACCGGCTTCGCCCTTGGCTTGTTGCGTGGCGGCTACCTGGGGGGCCTTGCTGCATGGGTGGGCTTCACGCTGCCATCGGCAATCCTTCTGCTGCTGTTCGCCTACGGGGCACCGGGCTTGTCCAGCTCGGTTGCAGGCGCCGGGCTGCTGCACGGGTTGAAGCTGGTCGCGGTCGCGATTGTCGCGCAGGCGGTGTGGGGCATGGCGCGCAGCCTTTGTCCTGACCGGCAGCGCGCCTCGATTGCCACCCTTGCCCTGGTCCTCGCCCTGTTCGCGCCGACCTCTTTAGGCCAGATCAGCGCGATCGTGCTGGGCGGCGTCGCTGGCCTGTGGTTCTGCAGCACCGCGTCGGGTGCTTCGGTCGATGCACCTTCGCAGATCCTGGACCTGCCGATCTCGAGACGCGCAGGGGTCGGGTTCCTAATACTGTTTGCGGCCCTGCTGCTTCTGGTGCCGCTGCTACGCGGGCTTGGGATGGGCGTGACTCTGTTCGATGCATTCTACCGCTCCGGAGCGCTGGTGTTCGGCGGTGGCCACGTGGTCTTGCCCCTGCTGCGTGATGCGGTCGTGACTCCGGGTTGGATGTCAGACAGCGCGTTCCTCGCCGGCTACGGAGCGACGCAGGCGGTGCCGGGCCCGTTGTTCACCTTTGCGGCTTACCTTGGCGCGACGATCCAGGGGCCGTGGGGCGGCCTGGTCGGCGCAGTGGTCGCGTTGGTTGCGATTTTCCTGCCGGGCATCCTGCTCCTGATGGGCGTGTTGCCGTTCTGGGGCGAGTTGCGCTCCCGGTCGCAGGCGCAAGCGGCACTGCGGGGCGTGAACGCTGCGGTTGTCGGGCTGCTGGGTGCGGCGCTGTACAACCCAGTGTGGACCAGCGCGGTCCTGAGGCCGTCGGATCTCGCGATAGCCCTGGTCGGCTTTGTGCTGCTGGTGGTCTGGCGCATGCCGCCAATCCTGGTCGTCGGCCTCGGTGCGCTGGCCGGTCTCGGTCTTGGCTTGATCGGGTAAGCAGTGCCCCGCCGGCAGCCGTCAAGCGTGCGCCACACCACCCATGATAACGTCCTTTATCGTGCGGGCGCCGAACTGAACATAGGATCGCCTCAGAGCGACTGAACATGAGCTCGGAGGCTATCGACGGTCTGGGTCAGCCCGCTGGCCTCCATATCCAGAAGAAGAGCTTCAGCGGCCTTCTCCGGACGTTTGAGGCGTTCCCGCATACGCCGGACGATCGGGATCGCTCGCCCGATATCGAGATCGATGGTGTCGGCGATAAACGTGTCAGCTCGCTTGGCTTCGAGATCGAGCGGTTTCAGGATGCGATCGGGGAAGTGTCGAAGGTTCTCGGTCACGATCACAGACGCCCGCGTCTTGATGGCTGCGGCAATAACATGCGCGTCGTCCGCGTCGGGCAGCTCGCCGAGGTTGGACAGCAACCCGTCATAGCCTGTCACGGCGGCCTCCTCGAAGGCCCGCTCCATCGCCCCGCGCGCCCTGGCCGCGCGTTCCGCGCCATCAGCGACACCTTTCTGCGCGTAGCTCCTGGTGATTGCCCGCTCGACCTCGTCGAGGATGCGCTCCGACCATCGCAGGCGGAAGAACTCGCCCTCGGCCAGGGACAACAGAAGGTTCCGAGTCAGGGGCGAGAAGAGGGAGCAGGCGTCAGTGAGAA
>CAXSEG010000274.1:0-6196 GCA_964235545.1 uncultured Acetobacteraceae bacterium | reverse complement strand
TCTACCTGTATGCCGATGTGGGCGCGCGGACCAACGACAGTGCGGCGTTCTGCGCCCGCATGCTCGCCGAGGCGGGCGTAGCGGCGGCCGCCGGAGTGGATTTCGACGCCGGGCGCGGCCACAGTACGGTCCGGTTCAGCTATTGTGGACCGGAGGCGGACATGGCCGAGGCGGTGGAGCGGTTGCGCCGGTTCATCTGAACCGCGTTCGCCTCGCTTGCAGCGGCCCCGCTTGCGACTGCGTTGACCCTCCCCACCTCCAGCAGTAAGCACGATTGTGCACTGCGGCGCGCCAGGGTGCCGCCGCTTCGGAGTTCGGAATGAAGGACGTTCGCGACGCTTTGATGATCGGCTCCAGGACGGACGGCACCACGGTGCGCCGTCCCCTCTCGCCGCACCTGCAAGTCTACCGGCCGCAACTGACGTCCGTGTTGTCGATCATGAACCGGCTCAGCGGGATCGCCATCTCCGTCGGTACTCTACTGATGGTCTTGTGGTTGGTCGGCAGCGCCGGGTCGGCGCGCGGGTTTGCGACGATGCAGGGGTTCATGGGGTCCTGGTTCGGTGTCCTGTTGCTGATGGGTTGGACGGTGGCGTTGGTCTATCATTTCGTGGGGAGCCTGCGACACTTGGGCTGGGATGCCGGCTATGGCTTCGACCTGCCGGAGGTTTATGCCAGCGGCTGGGCGGCAGTGGCTGCAACAGGCGTGGTCTCGGTGCTGATCTGGGTCATTGCTTTCGTGGTGTGGCGCTGATGTCGGACGCGAACGTGACCCGCAACGCAGCGGGAGCCACCCCGAAGGTCGAGGTGATGCGCTCCTACCTGAGCCGCGCGCGCGGCATGGGTGCAGCCGGCTCGGGCCTTCACCACTGGTGGGTGGAGCGGGTCACCGGTATCGCGCTGGTGCCGCTGACGATCTGGTTCGTCTATGCCGTGCTGCATCTGCTCGGGGCGCCGCAAGCGTCCGTGCACCGCTTCGTCGCCCATCCGGTCAATACCGTGCTGCTGTTGGCGACGGTCGTGATGACGTTCCACCACATGCAACTGGGTTTGCAGGTGGTGATGGAGGACTACATCGATAGCAAGAAGTGGCAAGCGACGGCCTTGCTGCTGAACAAGGCGGTGGCCTTGGTTCTTGGACTGCTCTGCATCGTCTCGATCCTGCGGATGGCCTTCACCGCCTAATCATCTTTTTCGGACAAACCGAACCATGAACGCGATTTCGAAGCCTTCTATCGGCGCCTACCAGGTGGTGGACCATACCTATGACGTGGTGGTGGTCGGTGCCGGTGGTGCCGGGTTGCGCGCCACGCTCGGGATGGGTGCGGCCGGGCTCAAGACGGCTTGCATCACCAAGGTGTTCCCGACCCGGTCGCATACCGTGGCGGCGCAGGGCGGGATCGGTGCCGCGCTGGGCAACATGGGCGAGGATGACTGGCGCTGGCACATGTACGACACCGTAAAGGGGTCGGATTGGCTCGGCGACCAGGACAGCATCGAGTACATGTGCCGCGAGGCGGTGCCGGCGATCTACGAGCTGGAGCATTTCGGTGTGCCGTTCTCGCGCACCGAGGATGGCCGCATCTACCAGCGCCCGTTCGGCGGCCACATGCAGGAATACGGCAAGACCCCGGCCAACCGCGCCTGTGCCGCGGCGGACCGCACCGGTCATGCGATCCTGCACACCCTGTATCAGCAGTCGCTGAAGCATGAGGTGGAGTTCTTCGTCGAGTACTTCGCGCTCGATCTGATCATGGACGAGGAAGGCGCTTGCCGCGGCGTGATCGCCTGGTGCCTCGAGGACGGCAGCATCCACCGGTTCCGCGCGCAGACGACGGTGCTGGCGACGGGCGGGTATGGCCGTGCCTACCTATCCTGCACGTCCGCGCACACCTGCACCGGCGATGGCGGCGGCATGGTGATGCGGGCCGGACTGCCGACGCAGGATATGGAATTCGTGCAGTTCCACCCGACCGGCATTTTCCCCGCCGGCTGCCTGATCACCGAGGGCGTGCGAGGCGAGGGCGGCTACCTGACCAACGGCAACGGCGAGCGCTTCATGGAGCGTTACGCGCCGACTGCGAAGGATCTCGCAAGCCGTGACGTGGTCAGCCGGTCCATGACGATCGAGATCAACGAGGGCCGCGGCGTGGGCCCGAACAAGGACCATATCAACCTGCATATCGAGCATCTCGGTGCCGATTTGCTGAACGAGCGCCTGCCCGGCATCTCCGAGACCGCCAAGGTCTTCGCCGGCGTGGACGTGACCAAGGAGCCAATCCCGGTGCTGCCGACCGTGCACTACAACATGGGTGGCATCCCGACCAACTACCGTACCGAGGTGTTGCGGCCCACGGCCGCCGATCCGGATGCGGTCGTGCCGGGGCTGATGGCGGTCGGCGAGGCCGCTTGCGTGTCTGTGCACGGCGCGAATCGCCTAGGGACGAACTCCCTGCTGGACTTGGTCGTGTTCGGCCGGGCCGCGGCGCATCGGGCGCAGGAGATCTTGAAGCCTGGTGCGTCCCAGGCGCCATTGCCGGCGCGGGCTGGCGAGAACGGCCTCGACCGGTTGGACCGCAAGCGTCACAACCACGGCACGGCCAAGTCGGGCGAGGTGCGCGAGCAAATGCAGCGGGCCATGCAGGCCCATGCCGCCGTGTTCCGCTCGAGCGAGAGCCTGAAGCAGGGCGTTACCAAGATGCGCGCGATCTGGGACGGCCAGGCAGAGGTGGGTGTCACTGACCGGTCGATGATCTGGAACAGTGACCTGGCCGAGGCCCTGGAACTCGACAACCTGGTCGCCAACGCGATGACGACGATGGTCAGTGCCGAGAACCGGCAGGAGAGCCGTGGTGCCCACGCGCATGACGACTTCCCCGATCGCGATGATGCGGAGTGGATGAAACACACTGTGTCCCACCTGAAGGAGAACGGCGAGGTCAAGCTGTCGTATCGTCCGGTGCGGATGCAGACGCTGACGAACGAGGTGAGTGTGTTCCCGCCGAAGAAGCGAGTGTATTGACGGTCAATGGGCGTTTCCATCGTTCAGCGGTCAGACAATACTTGCCGCTTCGGGCATAATCCGCAGCAGAGGTATCGCCCATCGGTGTTTGCCGTCGCGTTCGACATGGATACGTCAGTTCTTCAGGCGAGTTACCATAACCCATCGTGGCAAAATGCCTGCACCGATATTGGCCGCGTGCTTGGTCAGCACGGATTGGCACGCCAGCAGGGCGGTGTTTATTTCGGTAACGACACAGCCGATGCTGTTCGTTGCGTGCTGGCCGTGCAGGATCTGTAGAAGACATACGTTTGGTTTGCAGCAGCCGTGAAGGATGTCCGGATGCTGCGAATTGAGGACAACAACGATTTTACGCCGGCCATTGGCTAAGAGCTGGAACGAAGCAGGACAACATGGTTGAGCTGACCCTCCCGAAGAACAGCCGCATCACCGCCGGGCGCACCTGGAAAGCGCCAGCGGGTGCGAAGAAGATCCGCGAGTTCAAGATCTACCGCTGGAACCCTGACGACGGAGAGAATCCGCGTCTGGACACCTACGAGGTTGATCTGGAACGCATCGGCCCGATGGTGCTGGACGCGTTGATCCACATCAAGAACGACATCGATCCAACGCTGACCTTTCGCCGGTCCTGCCGCGAGGGGATTTGCGGGTCGTGCTCGATGAACATCGATGGTGGCAATACCCTGGCCTGCCTCAAGCCGATCGAGGACATGGCGGGCGCGGTCAAGATCTACCCGCTGCCGCACATGGCGGTGGTGAAGGATCTGGTGCCTGATCTCTCCATGGCCTACGCCCAGTTGCGCTCGGTCGAGCCGTGGCTGAAATCGGACACGCCGCCACCGCCCGATGGCGAGCGCCGGCAGAGTGTGCCGGAGCGGCATAAGCTGGACGGGATGTGGGAGTGCATCCTGTGCTTCTGCTGCACCACGTCCTGCCCGTCCTATTGGTGGAACGGGGACCGCTATCTCGGCCCGGCGACCTTGCTGGCCGCCTACCGTTGGATCGCGGACAGCCGCGACGAGTACACCGGGCAACGACTGGACGCGTTGCAGGATCCGTTCAAGTTGTATGCCTGCCGTACCATCATGAACTGCACCAAGACCTGCCCTAAAGGTCTCAATCCGGCCAAGGCAATCGGCGAGATCAAGCAGATGCTGGTCGAACGGGCTGGCTGAGCGGGCCTTCTCGCGCTACCTACGACGGGATGGCATTTTCTGGAGATATCGCGGCCGGGCGTGACCGGGTGGCGGCTTGGCGCGACTCGATGCTGGTGGACCACGCGGTCTTCCGGGTTTTATGGGACAACCTGGCCGAGGTCATCCCGGGGCGGCTCTACCGGTCAAACCACCCGACCCCGTCCCGGCTGGCGGGGGCGAAGCGGAAGCTCGGGCTGCACACGCTGATCAACCTGCGTGGTCACCGCCAATGCGGATCGGATGCGCTGTCCCGTCAGGCGGCACTAGATCTCGGCCTCAAGCATATCGACATGGCGTTCGAGAGCCGGGGCGCGCCGCATCGCGACCGCATCCTGCGTTTCTTCGACATCTATCAGTCACTCGACACCCCCGCCCTCATGCATTGCAAGTCCGGCGCCGACCGCGCCGGGCTCGCCTCCGGCCTTGCCATCCTGTTCGCTGGCGGCACCAGCCAAGACGCGTTGACGCAACTCTCCTGGCGGTTCGGCCATTGGAGCCGCTCTCGCACCGGCATCCTGGACGCGTTCTTCATTCGCTACGCTGCCGAGGCGGAAGGGCGGGTGCCGTTCCTGCACTGGGTCGAGCACGACTACGACGAGACGGCGCTGCGGCGGGATTTCGTAGCGGGCGGGTTGGCATCCTTCCTGGTGGACCGAGTGCTGGTGCGGGAGTAGCAGGCCGCCATGTCCAGCTGTGCCCTCTGCGGAAGCCCGGCGCCGCAACCCTACCGTGCTCCGCCGCAAGAGGGTTCGCCAGACCTCGACGGCCGGCCGGGCGAGCCGACGCGGTCCACCCTGCGGAAGTGGCTGGTATGTTGCATCAAGTGCCGGGCCTTCGCGCCCGACGTAGCGACGCTCCCCGCGTCGGCAGCGTTGGTCGTTCAGTCGGATGCGTACCGCAGCCTGAAGACTCCTTTCCTGCGCTGGGCTGCCCTGGTGGCGGGCACGAACGAGGAGGCGACCGCATTGCTGCAAGCGGCCTGGGACGCCGAGGATGACGGCCATGACGCGACCGAGCTGCGCAGGCAGGCGGCCGCAGCCTGGCCGGCGCCGGACGACGTCGAGCAGGCACTGCGGCTGGCGGACGTCCAGCGCCGCGCCGGGCTGCTGGAGGCGGCTTCTATTACGCTCGGCCGGCTGCCGCCGGGCCAGGACGATGCCGCCGCACAGATCGCGACGTTCGAGCGGGCTCGGATCGTAGCGGGAGACACCGGGCGCCATCTGATAAGCAGCGCCCTGCGCCCCCCGGCGCGCACGCCTCACGTCACCCACGGCAAGCGGAAGGCCACCGGCTTCTGGTCCAGGCTGATGGGAGGCAAGCCATGAATTTCGATGAGGTGCTGGACGCCCTGGCGATTTTCGAGCCGGTGCCGGTGGAAGCACTGGCTTATACGCTGGATCACTGGGAGGAGTTGGCGCCCCGGCTTAGCGGCCTTCTGCACGCCTATGTCGACGGGTCCGATGTGTCGGAACGTACCGAGACGGCACTGTATGCCATCGTTCACCTGCTGGGTGAGAAAGCGGACACCGCATCGTTTCCGGATCTCTGCCGTCTCGGTGAGATGGACGACAAGACCGACTCGGTATTCGGTCCGGACGCCGCCGTCCTGTCGTATCCGAGCATTCTCTGCAGTACGTTCGATGGCGAGCCGCGCCCCCTGTTGCAGCTGATCGATTGTGAAGCGGCCGATAGCTACACGCGGGCCGAGGCGTTGCTCGTCCTGGCCTTTCTCGCCTGCAAGACCCGCATCCCGGAGAAGGTCGCTTACGACTATCTGGCGGCGTTGCCGGCCCGGCTGACCCAGGGGTCGCCGGACGACCTCTGGTATGGTTACGCGAAGGCGGTGGCCGTGATGGGCTTTGCCGGGCTCACCGGAGCCGTCGACGCGGCCTTCGACCGGGCGCAAATCACCGGGCCGGTCTACACGAAGGCAGAGTTCTGGCGGGACTTGCGGGAGGCGCAAGCCACTGGGCGGGAG
>CAXSEG010000273.1:0-6201 GCA_964235545.1 uncultured Acetobacteraceae bacterium | reverse complement strand
GATGAAGTCTTAGTTTAGCGCGATACCAAGGGCCGCGACTGATCCGGCCGAGCCGAGCAGAGTGGCGGGCACTGGCGTCTTCGACAGGATGCCCTCGGGTGCAGGAGGCCGGTCGCCCAGCGCGCTGTGAGGACGCACGGTGTTGTAGTGCGTCCGCCACTGCTCGTTCAGGACCTTGGCCTGCGCCAGCGCGTAGAACGCCTCTCACGCGAGCAACTCGCCCGAAGCTTACGGTTGAAGCTCTCCACGGTGCCGTTCTCCCATGAAATGCTTGGCTCGATATACGCCGGTTTGACGCCCAGCGTTGTGATCCGCGCCTGAACCGTCGTCGCGATGATCTCCGGCCCGCTTTCCGAGCGGATGGTGGCCGGTGTGCCGCGACTGATGAACAAGTCGGTCGGAACATCGATCACCTCGGTCGAGCCCAGCGGACGGCTCAACCGGTTTGCCAGGTACTTGCGGCTGGACTTGCCCACGCCCGGCGAACCTCTTGGTTCGACGACGTCCAGCGTGCAGAACTTGCACCGCTCGCGTGTGGGATCATCGAGGAAATCTTAGGCTCACACATACTTCGGACAATCATACAACGGTTTCGGTCACCGTGATCCGCTCGAAACTGACCGAGAGGCGCCGATCATCGCCGACCGACCAGAGATCGCGAGGTGATGTTGTGACAGGGTGTTCGAAGCGAAAATGCAGGACGTCCCCATCCAGGCATTTGCGCGGTAGGGAGCAGGTATACGTCGTCAAACGATCGATCGAAAAACGCGCAACCTCAATGTCATTGACAAAGACCGTGAGCGGACGCGAGACAAGGTATGGCGGCCAGATCACGGTGCCTACCAACAGTGAGAGCGTGAGTTCACCGTGACTGGGCGACAAGGTGAGGTTAAAGGAGCTGGTTGGACCGGATGTCCAGCACTGGTTCGGCTCCATCTCATGCCAGCCATCAACCCCTGCAAGCGCATCGGCCGTCTCGTAGCCAAAGCGAAAATATCCGACTCTACGCGACTGCGGATCCGGAGCGGTGCCCCCTGCCTTCTGCCGCCGTTCAATACGAGGCCGCAGCTCATGTTCGATAAGGCCGAGAAAAGCCGATGCAACCTTCGCCGGATCAGCAAGTCGATAGCTGGTCTGCCAATCAGATGCCTGAGGTTCGACTGTGGCCTCGGCCATGTAGGTCGTGGTGGTGCCGCCACTGGCCTGGTCGAGCAGCAGCTGGTTGCTCAGCAGGTAGGGCGAGAACGCCAGTGCCAGCTTGTCGCGGTTCGGCGCGAACACCCCGGTGTGCAGGCCCGACCCCGCCAGCCCGGTCAGCACGCGGCGGCTGCGGAACATCGCGATCTTCTGCGGCATGTTCATCGTCTCTGGGTGCACGATGTCGACGCCCGCGCGCACCAGGCGGTCGCACAGCTCCGGCTCGTTGACGATCCTGGACACGCCCGCCGCCAGGATCGCCTTGGACAGGAACACCGGCGTGTCGTCCTGCGCGGGGTGCTCCGGCACCATCAGGTCGCCGATGCGCGCGCACAGCGTGCCGAACACGCGGTGCGAGAAGTTGTGCTCCTCGATCGCGGGGCTCGGCACCGTGATGCGTTGGAAGCGCACCGGGTGGTCGAAATTCACGGTATTGTGGCGCGTCACCCCGGCGGCATTGAAAACCTCTTCGATAAACTTGATGTCGAAGAACGACGCTGGCTGCTGTTGATTAAGGATAACGTAGCGGGTGCTCATGTCCGGAGCCAAACGGGCCGGCCACAAGCGTGCCATGGCTGTCGTGATGAAGTGGCCGTAATGCGCGGTCAGCGTGCCAAGGAACACGTAATCGGCGTCGTCGGGGACGTATTCGAAATTCTCGGGATCAAGAGTGGTGAAAGCGTCGTAGGGCTGGTGCGGATGCGGCTCTGCCCTGTAGTCAGCAGCGGCGCTCAGCATCTTCCGACCACGATTGAACAGACCCGGAGACGTACCTGGAGTGCCCGCTGGGACGTAAAGCACGTCTCGGTGGCACACGGACAATGGGTCGCTCTCAACCAGAGCCGAGTTGCCATAAAAATTGGCTATGCGACTTAGTGGCGATGGGTCGAAGCGGGGGAGGTCGGACATGGAACAGGTGTGACATGAAGTCCGCAATGACAAAAGGGTCGCCGCAGCGTTTCCTTCCTGGCAGCCTTGATGGGGTTGGTATGACCGGGCGTTAGGACGACAGAACCGCCATCAGCGTTGGATGCGCGCCGATCTTCAACCTTCGCGGCCTTTCTTTTTGCGCTGTTCCGGCTGATCCAGGATAACCCTAAGTCGCACCCCGGACCGCTCTCATTCTCATCGATAAACGCGACGCTATCGGCTTCTAGGGCGAGGCGGATCGATGCGAGGTCAGTTGCGTGGGGTTGCGCTTGGCAGACTCAAATTTAACGATCGTCATGCGAGAGACCAAGGCAGCGGTAGCCAGATGTTCCTGGTTCGACGCCAGCATGCCACGTCCACTTGTTTTGAGAACACCCTACCGCAAGGCCTTGTCCCGGCCCAAGTCAGCAGCGAGCTGCTTCAGCTTGGCCCTCTCCACCTCGCGCTGCTGAGGCGCCGGACCTCCACCGTGCCCATCCCGGCAGACTGCTCTTTCAACGGTAGAATGTCGCCTCGAACAGACCCAGCTTGCGGCAGATTTCCTCCACTGCCGTCCCGCCCTCTGTGTGCCGCAAGGCAAAGGCAACCTGCTTGCTCGAATACCGCTTCCGCTTCATGACACCCCTTCCTTGAGGTTCGGAGTTCATGAAAAATTCTTGCCGGCCGCAGATCAGTTTGAGGAGTGAAGACCACCTTCTTGAGGAGTGAAGACCACCTTCCGCATGCATATCTTCCTGCCATGGGACGACTGTCTGTATGCCTGCAAGCTACCATCCCGCATCTGACCCGCTCGTCACTGCACCGCTGCCACCAAATGCAAGTTCAGAAAGTTCGAGCTTGCGGTTGAACCTGGTGATGCCGGTCAGCAACGTCGCCATCATGCACCTGCGTGAACGGATCCGCCCGTAGCATTGGCCACATCGAGGCCCAGCCGTTCAGCGACGCGGCGTGCCGTCACTTCGCGTTGCGCCGTGATGTCACGCACGGCATGACGCGCCTGCGCCAGGATTGCCGGCGGCGCGGTCTCCGGGGTCCCGCTGTCGAACGGCGGCTCCGGTGCGTAGACCATGTAGAGCTGGATCGCCTGCGCCGCCTCGACCCCGCGCAGCTCGGCCGCCAGGCGTAGCGCCCCGTCGATCCCCGCCGTCACTCCGGCGGCGAACACCCAGTCCCCGTCCAACACCACCCGCTCGTTAACCGGGATTGCGCCGAAGAACGGCAGCAGGTGGAACGACGCCCAGTGCGTGGTCGCGCGCCGTCCGACCAGCAGCCCGGCCGCGCCACACAGCAGCGCCCCGGTGCACACGGAGAACACGCTGCGCGCCCCCGCTGCCTGCGCCCGCAGCCAGTCGAGCACCACCTCGTCTTCCATCAGCGCCTCCTGCCCGAAGCCGCCGGGCACGTGCAGCACGTCGAGCTGCGGCGCATCCGCGATCGCCGCGTCCGGCGTGAGTCGTAACCCTTTCAGGTCACGCACCGTCTCGGCAGTCTTGCCGTAGAGGCGGTAGGTTGAGTTCGGAATGCGCGACAGCACCTCGAACGGCCCCGTCAGGTCGATCTGGTCCAGTCCCTCGAACAGCAACGAGCCGATCTGCAGGTGGGTGTCGGGCGGGACCATGGCGGCTTCCTTCAGATCAATTGACAAACGAACCCTACCGCTTCTCTCCTTGGCACGGATGCCAAAGAACCCTCGTTCTCCGCCACCTGCCACCCGCAGCATCGAGATGCTCGCCTACCTGCCGGTGCAGATGCTCGACGTGACCGGCCCGCTGCAGGTCTTCGCCACCGCACCTGTTCCCTGACTCGCGCCAGCCCGCCAAGCGCATCGCCCACCGCTGCGGCTTCGGCTTGGAAAAGACGATGCGCTGCTCCTTCCTCCGCTTCCTGTCCGCCACCCCCCAGGACTACCGCGCCCGCTTCGGCGCCTAGCAGCGGCTCCCGAGGGCCACGGAGAACTTGGGCGTAGGTGGGACGTCCCGCCGACAGGTGGCATCGTGCTTGCGTAGCTAGATATCCCTGGGTTGGCCGCCGTGCTGACGTAACTGGCCCAGCAGGTCCGAAAACGAGGCTCGCCATCATGACACCGCTGGACCACCCTTCGCGTCTGCCTGTGGCCCCGCCCTCCTGGACAGGCATGGGCTTTGGCCTGCTGCTAGGGGCAGTGATCGCGGTTGAGTACTACGGCTTCCTGCTGCTCGGTGCCTTCGCGCCGCACTGGCTGGCTCAACCGGCTGTGGGACACGTCCCGTGGTCCTTCCTGCTCGGCGCCTTGCTGCTGGCCAGCGCCGTTGCCCTCACCGGTCTCTATGCCTGGCGTGCCAACGCCGCCGAGGATGCGCAGTGAGCCCGACCGCGCAGCCTGCCAACCCGATCGCGATCGCGCTGTTCCTTGCTTTCGTGGCACTTACCCTGCTGATAACCTGGCGCGCCGCGCGACGCACAGCGTCGAGCGCCTCCTTCTACACCGGCAGCGGTGACCTCCCCGCCTTTGCCAACGGCCTGGCCATCGCCGGCGACTACATGTCCGCGGCCGCCTTCCTCGGCGTGAGCGGCATCATCACCACGACCGGCTTCGACGGCATGCTTTACGGTATCGGTTTCGTCATTGGCTGGCCGATCGTGCTGTTCCTCGTCGCCGAGAAGCTGCGCCGCCTCGGCCGCTTCACCTTCGCCGACGCCCTCTCCGTCCATCTCGACGAGAAGCCGGTGCGTGTCTTCGCCGCCGTCAGTTCGCTGGTGGTGATCGCCTTCTACCTGATCGCCCAGATGGTCGGCGCAGGGCAGCTGGTCCAGCTGCTGTTCGGCCTCGACTACAACTACGCCCTGGTGATCGTGGGGGCGCTGATGATCTGCTACGTCACCTTTGGCGGCATGCTGGCCACCACCTGGGTGCAGATCATCAAGGCCACCCTTCTGCTCTGCGGCGCGGCCCTGGTTGCCGTACTGACGCTGGCCCGGTTCGGGTTCAGCCTGTCCGCCCTGCTGGACCAGGCCGTCGCGGTCCACCCGCACCATGCCGCGATTCTCGCACCCGCCGCGATCGCCGCGAGTCCGATCAACGGCCTGTCGCTCGGCATCGCGCTGATGTTCGGCACCAGCGGCCTGCCGCACATCCTGATGCGCTTCTTCACCGTGCGTGACGTGCGCGCAGCCCGCCTTTCCGTGTTCTACGCCGCCCTGCTGAATGCCAGCTTCTTCATGCTGGTGTTCGTGATCGGCTTCGGCGCCATTGCCCTGCTGCTGCCCGACCCGGCCTACCTCGCGGCCGGCGGTGGCCTGCGCGGCGGCGCCAACATGGCGGCGATCCACCTGGCGCACGCCGTTGGCGGTGACGCACTGATGGGCTTCATCTCCGCTGTCGCCTTCGCCACCATCCTGGCCGTCGTTTCAGGCCTGACGCTGGCCGGCGCCTCGGCCATCAGCCACGACCTGTATGCCCGGACCTTCGGCGGTACCGACGAGCGACGCGAGCTGCTGGTCTCGCGCGTTGCCACCGTGGTGATCGGCATCCTTGCCATTGCCTTGGGGATGGCATTCCGGACGCAAAACGTCGCCTACATGGTCGGCCTCGCCTTCGCCGTCGCGGCCAGCGCCAATTTTCCTGTGCTGTTCCTGGCGATGAACTGGCGCGGCCTGACCACCTCGGGCGCAATAGCAGGCGGCGTCACCGGCTTGGTCAGCGCAGTCGGGCTTACGGTCATTGGCCCGGCAATCTGGGTGAAGACCCTGGGCTATGCCGCTCCCATCTTCCCTTACGATCCTCCGGCCATCGTGTCTGTCCCGTTGGCCTTCCTGGTCGCGGTGGTGGTCTCGATGGCCTCGCGCACCACCGTTGCGGACACCTCCATACCGGCCGGTGTATTGCTTGGTAAGCGGCCGCAGCAGCCATGACGACCACAGCCTACCCAGGAGGCACGCCCATCGCCGACGTTCAGGACTCGCCGACCCCCGCCGGCAACGAGGACCACCCCGGCCGCGCCCACCACGACCTCGGCGGCGTGTCGCGCTACCTGCGCGCGCCGGTCGACACCGAACCCCACGCGCTCTCCGACTTCGACCGCCGGGTGGACGCCC
>CAXSEG010000272.1:0-6214 GCA_964235545.1 uncultured Acetobacteraceae bacterium | reverse complement strand
GATGAAGTTCATCGTCGTGATGGACCCGCTGCAGACCGAGACGGCGCGGTTCTGGCAGAACCATGGTGAATACAACGACGTAAAGTCCGAGGATATCCAGACGGAAGTTTTCGAGTTGCCGACGACGTGCTTTGCCGAAGACGAGGGCTCGTTGAGCAACTCCAGCCGTTGGCTGCAGTGGCACTGGGCAGCACAGGACGCCCCGGCGGAAGCGCGGCTGGACGTGGACATCATGGCCGCGATCCATAACCGGCTGAAGGCGCTGTACATCAAGGAGGGTGGTGCGTTCCCGGACCCGATCGTCAACTTGAACTGGCCGTACGAGCTGGCCGAGTCGCCGCGCCCTGACGAGCTGGCACGGGAGATCAACGGCTACACGTTGGCGGACATCAAGGACCCGAGCGGGGCCACGATCCCGGCCGGACGGCAGGTGGACGGGTTCGCCCAGCTCAAGGATGACGGAACGACGGCGTGCGGTTGCTGGGTCTACTCGGGTTGCTTTACGGAGAAGGGCAACCAGATGGCCCGGCGCGACAACACCGACCCGGGTGACCGCGGCATTGCGCCGAACTGGGCCTGGGCGTGGCCGGCAAACCGCCGCATCCTGTACAACCGCGCGTCCTGCGATCCGGCGGGCAAGCCGTGGTCCGAGAAGAAGAAGCTGATCGAGTGGAACGGCACTGCCTGGGTCGGCTTCGACGTGCCGGATTACGGGATCAACGTGGCGCCGGATAAGAATGTCGGGCCGTTCATCATGAACCCCGAAGGCGTGGCCCGCCTGTTCACCCGCGGCTTGATGCGGGATGGGCCGTTTCCGGCGCATTACGAACCGTTCGAGTCGCCACAAGCTAATATCCTGGCGCCCAAGATCCGCGGCAACCCGGCGTCCCGCATCTTCAAGAACGACCTGGCGCAGCTCGGGGATGTGAAAGACTATCCGTATGCCGCGACGTCCTATCGGCTGACGGAGCATTTCCATTTCTGGACCAAGCACAGCCGGGTCAATGCGATCATGCAGCCCGAGTTCTTCGTCGAGATCTCGGAGCAACTGGCGGCCGAAAAGGGCGTCGCTCGCGGAGACTGGGTGCGAGTTTGGAGCCCGCGCGGCTCGTTGAAAGCCAAGGCAGTGGTGACGAAGCGGATCAAGCCGCTGATGTGCGACGGTAAGGCAGTCCACGTGGTCGGGATCCCGCACCATTTCGGCTTCACGGGGTCGACCAAGCCGGGGTGGGGACCCAACTCGCTCACTCCCGTAGTGGGGGATGCGAACATCGAGACGCCGGAGTTCAAGGCCTGGCTGGTCAACCTCGAGCGCACCACTGCGCCCGTGCAACCGACCGCTTGAGGGAGAGGCATCATGGCTGACTACACCTCCCTCGATATCATCCGGCGGTCCGCCTCCACCGACCAGCCGCCCACTGTTCGCAGCAAGACGGAGGTGGCCAAGCTCATCGACGTTACGAAGTGCATCGGCTGCAAGGCGTGCCAGGTCGCGTGCGAGGAATGGAACGACTTGCGTGACGATGTCGGTGAGAACGTGGGGGTTTACGACAACCCGCACGATCTTTCAGCGAAGACGTGGACCTTGATGCGGTTTACGGAATACGAGAACACCGGCGGTGAGCTGGAATTCCTGATCCGCAAGGATGGCTGCATGCATTGCAGCGACCCTGGCTGCTTGAAGGCGTGCCCCTCGCCGGGAGCGATTGTGCAGTATGCCAACGGGATCGTGGATTTCGTGGAGGAGAACTGCATCGGTTGCACCTATTGCATCAAGGGGTGCCCGTTCAACATCCCCCGTATCTCGGCGGAGGACCGGAAGGCGTACAAGTGCACGTTGTGCTCGGACCGGGTTGCGGTGGGCCAGGCACCGGCGTGCGCCAAGTCCTGCCCCACGGGTGCGATCATGTTCGGCACCAAGGAGGCGATGATCGAGCAGGCCGACGAGCGCATCGTCGATCTTAAAAGTCGCGGGTTCGAGAATGCCGGGCTTTACAATCCGGCGGGCGTAGGCGGGACGCACGTGATGTACGTGCTGCACCACAATGATAAGCCGGAGATTTACGCCAATCTGCCGAACAACCCGCGCATCTCGCGCCTGGTTGAGTTCTGGAAGGGCGGCTTCAAGATTTTCGGGCTAGCAACGCTTGGGCTGGCGGCGGTGGGTGGCTTCTTCCACTTCATCACCGCTGGTGCGGACGAGGTGCCGAAGAACGAGGAGCAGGAGGCCGCCGCCGAGGCAGAGGAGAGCCGCAAGTGAGCGTCACTGCACAGGATTCCGGCGCTCCGGAAGTCTATGTCGATCGATACTCCGGCATCCAGCGCGTCAACCATTGGCTGACGGCTGGATTGTTCACGCTGCTCGGGGTGAGTGGCCTGGCGCTGTTCTCGCCTTACCTCTACGTCCTGCTATCGCCGTTGTTCGGCGGTGGGGCTTCGCTGCGCGCGGTGCATCCGTGGTTCGGCGTGCTGCTGATGGCAAGCTTCGCCGTGCTGTTCTTCCGTTTCTGGCGGCTGAACCTGCCAAATATGGACGATTTGACGTGGGTGCTGCGCATCGGCGACATCGTGCGCAACCGGCACGACCGGCTACCAGCGATCGGCAAGTATAACGCCGGTCAGAAGGCCGTGTTCTGGTCGCAGACGGCGCTGATTTTGGTGATGTTCTCCAGCGGCATCGTGATCTGGTACCAGTATTTCGGCGCCTACACGACGATTGAGCAGCAACGGCTGGCGCTGCTGGCCCACTCGATGGCTGCGATCATCGCGATGGCTATTATCCTGGTCCATGGTTACGCCGGGAGCTGGATTCGCGGCACCCGCCGAGGCAGGATCCGGGGCTCGGTTACGGGCGGATGGGCACACCGGCATCACCGCAAGTGGTTCCGCCAGCAAGCCGCGCGCGGAGACGTGCACGTCGAAGCCGACGTCACCGGGCACTGAGCGGGTTTGGCAAAAGATCGACGCGGGCAGGCCGGCGCGGAACCGGGTGCCAGTTTCAATGATATCAGGCCTGACCCGTCCCGGATCGGCGGCGTGGCCGAGGTGCCGTTCGTGCGCCTGCCAAACCCGGCGATGCTGTTTGCATCTCGTGCGGCCAGGTTGCTGGTGCTGGCCGAGGGCCACATCATGGCGGATTACCTGCGCTTCCTGGCCTGGGTCGCGCAGGCCCAGGCGGCCCTGGTGACGGAGACGTCGGCGCCACCGCCGATCCCCTCCGAGCAGCTTACCCTACGGGCCGGGCATGGCATGCCGCCGATCTCCGAGGCGGAGTTGCGTGGCGGCCGTGACCTGCTGGACGCGATCCGTGCCCTGCTCGGTATGTTGGATGCTGACTTGTCGCCCGTGGTGCCGGTCGCGGCAGCTGAGGCACTGGCATCCGTCACTGCCATGACTGAGGCCGAGCAACTCGCCTTGGCGGCGGACATCTTCGCCGGGAGCTTTCCGCTCGACCGTGTGGCCGAGTCGCTGTTCGTGGCGGCGGCATTGCAAGTGCATCTGGCCCGGCTGGCGGCGCCTCTAACGGCAACCGACGTCACCCCGGCGGCCGAGGGCATCTGTCCGGTCTGCGGTGGGGCGCCCGTCAGCAGTCTTGTGGTCGGATGGACGCAGGCGAGCAAAGCCCGCTACTGCGCTTGCTCGCTATGTGGCACGCTGTGGAACCACGTGCGGATCAAGTGCACGGCCTGTGGCTCGACCGAGGGGATGACGTATCTCACGATTGAGGACGGGCCTAAGACGGTCGGGGTTGAGGCGTGCGGGACATGCCGGTCCTACATCAAGCACATGCAGCAGCATGAAGACCCGGGCCTCGACCCGGTGGCGGACGACGTTGCCTCCTACGCGCTGGATCTACTGGCGACGAATGACGATTACCGCCGCAGTTCGATCAATCCGCTCTTCCTGACCTAATCACCATGCTGCGCCATTGGCTGGGGCGCCGGCCGGAAGATCTGCTGGCGCGCGCCCGCGTGCTGGCCGAGACGGGCCGTGCGGCGGAGGCGGTCGCGATCTGGAGCAAGCTGGCGGAGGGCGGCGATGTCCGGGCACAGACCAATCTGGGGGCGTGCTATGCCAATGGCCTCGGCGTGGACGCCGATCCGGTGGCTGCGCGCTTGTGGCTGGAGCGTGGCGCGGAGGCGGGCGACACGCTGGGGCAGCGCAACCTCGCTACCCTGCTGCTGCCGGCGGATCGCGATACGGCTGCGCGTTGGTATCGCAAGGCGGCCGAAGCCGGCGATGGGGTCAGCCAGGACCAGCTGAGCCGCTTGCTGCTGGATGGCGCCGACCAGGATGGTGCCTGGGCGGAGGCTCGCCGGTGGGCCGAGCGCGCGGCGCAGGCCGGGCACGTGGCTGCGGCCTACCGGCTGGCGACGATGTGCCACGAAGCCAAGGGTGGGCCGCGTGACCCGGAGCAGGCGGTGCGCTGGTGGCACACTGCCGCCGAGGCTGGCCATGGCGACGCGGCCGCGATGTTGGGGGCGGCCTATCACATGGGCCAGGGCGTCGCTGCGGACCAGGTGCTAGCGATGGCTTGGCTGCGCACCGGGTCGGCCCGTCATAGCACACTGGTGCGGCCGTTCTATGCGCGGGTCGAGGCGGGGCTGAGTGCGGAGGGGCGGGCACGGGCGGAGGGATTGGCGCGGGCGCGGGAGGAGGGTTAGCGGCGTTCGGCTACCCGTGTGACGTCAGCAAATGACAGCGATCAAATGTGTGGCTACCCCTTCCCCCAAAGGGGAGGGGGAGACGCTTAGATGATCTCTTCGTACCAGGTGCGGCCGTCGCGTTCGATCAGGGCGATGGCGCTGGTTGGGCCCCAACTGCCGGCGGGGTAGAGGCGGGGGGGCTCACGCGAGTCGTCCCAGGCTTCGATGATCGGTTCTACCCAGTTCCAGGCTTCCTCTACCTCGTCGCGGCGCATGAAGAGGGTGGGATTGCCGCGCACGCTGTCCATCAGAAGGCGCTCGTAGGCGTCTGGGTAGCGGGTCGCGAAGGCCTGCTCGAAGCTGATGTCGAGTTGGGTGGGGCTGAGGTGCAGGCCGCCGGGCTCGGGGTTCTTGGTCATCAGCTCCAGCTTCATGCCCTCCTCGGGCTGCAGGCGGATGATGAGCTTGTTGGGGGACAGCGCCGAGGATTGCGCCTCCCGCTGGAACACGTTGAACGGGGCGCTGCGGAACTGCACCACGATCTCGCTCACCTTCTGTGGCAGGCGCTTGCCGCTGCGCAGGTAGAACGGCACGCCGTTCCAGCGCCAGTTCTGGATCTCCGCCTTCAGCGCCACGAACGTCTCGGTGCGGCTGTGGCGGCCGGGGCCGAGGTCGGTCAGGTAGCCCGGCACTGCCTGGCCGCCCACCGCTCCCTGGGAGTACTGGCCGCGCACCGTCACCTGGCCCACCTCGTGCGGCGCGATCGGTTTCAGCGAGCGCAGCACCTTCAGCTTCTCGTCTCGCACCGAGTCCGCCTCGAGGCTGGTCGGCGGCTCCATCGCCAGCAGGCAGAGCAGCTGCATCAGGTGGTTCTGCACCATGTCGCGCAGCGCGCCGGAGTGGTCGTAGTAGTCGCCGCGGCCCTCCACCCCCACCGTCTCGCCCACCGTGATCTGCACGTGGTCGATCACGTCGGCGTTCCACAGCCGCTCGAACACCACGTTGGCGAAGCGCAGCGCCAGCAGGTTCTGCACCGTCTCCTTGCCGAGGTAGTGGTCGATGCGGAAGGTCTGCGGCTCGCTGAAGACCTGGCCCACCACGTCGTTGATCTCGCGGGCGGAGGCGAGGTCGTGGCCGATCGGCTTCTCCAGCACCACGCGGCTCTGCGCCGTGACCAGGCCGGCGGCTTTCAGGTTGTTGCAGATCGGGCCGTAGAGGTTGGGCGAGGTGGCCAGGTAGAACACCCGGATGCGGCTCGGCTGGTCGGCCAGCATGGCGGAGAGGTTGGCCAGGCCGCCCGCCTTGCCGGCGTCACCCTGGGCATAGTGGACGAGCGCGGCGAAGCGCTCGGCGACGGCGTGGTCCATGTCCGGCTTGGCCACGTGGGCGTGCAGCGCCTCCATCGTGCGGTGGCGGAAGGCCTCGTCGTCCAAGGGTGACCGTGCTGCGCCGATGATGCGGGCGTCGTCCGGAATCTGGCCGTCGCGGTAGCGGTTGTAGAGCGCCGGGAGCAGCTTGCGCAGGGTCAGGTCCCCGGTGGCGCCGAAGACGATGCAATCGAACGGGTC
>CAXSEG010000271.1:0-6240 GCA_964235545.1 uncultured Acetobacteraceae bacterium | reverse complement strand
CCTTCTTGCCGAACACCAGCGCGGTGCCGGTGTCCTGGCACATCGGCAGCACGCCACCGGCCGAGATCGCCGCGTTCTTTAGCAGGTCGAGCGCCACGAACCGGTCGTTGGCGCTCGCCTCCGGGTCGTCCAGGATGGCGCGCAGCTGGGCCAGGTGGCCGGGGCGCAGCAGGTGGGAGCAGTCGTGGAACGCCTGCAGCGCCAACTCGCTCAGCGCTTCCGGCTGGATGCGCAGCACGGTCTGGTCGTCACAGGTGGTCGTGGACACGCCGGCGATGTCCAGTTTGCGCCACAGCACGTCCCGCGGACCGACCGGGAACATGGGCGCGTAGAGGAACCCCGGGGCGCGCGGCGGCAGGCTGTCCATGCCAGCTCTTCCCTCAGATCAGTCCTTGCGTTTGCGGAAGGCGTCCAGGCTCACGACTTGCGGTTCCTCCGAGGGCTGGGGCGGCGAAGGCTCCTCGGGCTCGTCCGTCTCCTCGGTGTTGGCGACCTCCACGGGGGCAGCGCGGAAGCGCAGGCCGAACTGGGCATGCGGGTCGGCGAAGGCGGTCAGCGCCGCGAACGGGATCACCAGCGTGCTCGCTACCCCGCCGAACGACAGCCCGACGTTGAAGAACCCGCCAGCCTCGTCCACCAGCAGGTCCCAGAACTGGTGCTGAAGGACGATCGTCATCTCCTCCGGATACTGCGCCAGCAAGCGGGCAGGAATCCGCACGCCCGGCGCGTCGGTGCGGAAGCTGACATAGAAGTGGTGCTCGCCGGGCATGCCCTCGGCGGCCGCGAACTGCAGCGCGCGCACGGCCACGCCGCGCATCGCCTCCTGCGCCCACACCTCGTAGGGCAGCAGGCTGTCGGGGCGGGGTTGGCTGTCGTCGTCGTCTTCCATTGGTCGTCGCTCGATGAATTTAGGTGTGATAGCGCGGGACCGGCCGTGAGCGCAAAATCGGGTGGCCTTGCATGGCTTGTGCTGGCCATCATCCCCGATCACACCATGCTATTGTGGCAACGTCACGGCAGGAGGCAGACCTATGTATATCGCCATGAATCGCTTCAAGGTCACGCCCGGGTCCGAGGCGGCATTCGAACAGGTATGGACGGGTCGCGACAGCCATCTGCGCGGCGTGCCCGGCTTCGTCGAGTTCCACCTGCTGCGCGGGCCCGCCAAGGAGGACCACACGTTGTATTCCTCGCACACGATCTGGGCCGACCACGCGACGTTCGAGGCTTGGACTCGGTCCGAGGCGTTCCGCGCCGCCCACGCCAATGCCGGCAACAACCGGGCGATGTATGCCGGGCACCCGGAGTTCGAGGGCTTCAGCGTGGTGCAGACGGTGAAATGAGCGCGGCGGCCCCGCTCACGTCCGAGCCGCCAGAGGTGGCGCTCCACGCTGCGGCACGCGACGGCGATACCGGCCGGCTGGCCGCGTTGCTGGACGCCGGATACGACCTGGCGGGCCGCGACGGCCGCGGCTTCACCCCGCTGATCCTGGCCAGCTACAACGGCCAGGCGGACGCGGTGGCGCTGCTGCTGGCCCGTGGCGCGCCGGTGGACGGGGTGGACGATGCCGGCAGCACGGCGCTTGGCGGGGTGGCGTTCAAGGGCCATGCCGCCATCGCCCGGCAGTTGCTGGCAGCCGGGGCGGCGGTGGACAAGCCGGACGGCTCCGGCCGCACCCCGCTGATGTTCGCCGCCATGTTCGGCCGTGCGGAGATGGCGGCGCTCCTGGTGCAGGCCGGCGCGGACGCCGCTCGCCGGGACGCCGAGGACGTCAGCGCCGCCGACATCGCTTGGCGGGGCAGCCAGCCGGACTTGCTGGCCGCGATGGGCCTGGCATGACGCTGTCCGCGGCCCTGGCGGCCAAGTTCGCGGCGACCGCGCTGGGCCACGTCACCCGCGAGTATCCCAACAAGCCCGCCAACGTGCTCGCCGGACCAGCCGACGCCCGCACGCCGCGGGACCTGCACCCCGTGTTCTTCGGCAGCTTCGACTGGCACTCCTGCGTGCACGCCTACTGGATGCTGGCCCGGCTGCTGCGGCTGTTCCCGGCCATGGCGCCGGCCAGCGAGATCCGGTCCCTGTTCGACGGCGCGCTCACGCCCGACAGGGTCGCGGGCGAGTGCGCCACCTTCGCGCACCCCATGGCGGCCGGGTTCGAGCGGCCGTATGGCTGGGCGTGGCTGCTGAAGCTGGACGTAGCGCTGGCGGATTTGCCGGAGCGGAAATGGCGCGAAGCGCTGGCGCCGCTGGTCGAGCTGATCGCCGGGCGGCTGGAGACGTTCCTGCCCAAAGCCGCCTACCCGGTGCGGGTCGGCACGCATTTCAACACGGCGTTCGCCCTGGCACTGGCGTCCGAGTGGGCGGCGCTGGCCCATCCGCCGCTGCTCGCCGCGATGGCGCGGACCGCGGAAGGCTGGTACGGCGCGGACGCGGACTGCCCGGCCTGGGAGCCCGGCGGCGACGACTTCCTCTCCCCCGCCCTGATCGAGGCCGAGTGCATGCGCCGCCTGCTGCCGCCGGCCCGGTTCCTGCCGTGGTTCGACCGGTTCCTGCCCCACTTGGCAGAGGCCAGCCCGGCCGCGCTGTTCGCTCCGGTCTCGGTCAGCGACCGCAGCGATGGCAAGATCGCGCATCTGGACGGCGTCAACCTGAGCCGCGCCTGGTGCTGGCGCGCGCTCGCCTCGGCCCTGCCGCTGGCCGACGCACGGCGGGTGATGATGGAGCAGGCGGCCGAACTGCACCTGGCGGCCAGCCTGCCGCATGTGACCGGCGACTACATGGGCGAGCACTGGCTTGCCAGCTTCGCGACGCTGGCGCTGGATGAGGTATGCAGCGGGGTGCGCACTGGCTGATCGGGGCCGCCGGCCGTGAGGCGATGCCGTGTCAAGCGTGGATCGGCGTCATAACAGCGTTTGTTCTGAATGTCTTATCGTTGACGCCCCTCCTGCCCGCCCTGTAGCGTCCGCCCCCACTGGATGAGGCGTTGCATGACGAAGTCGGAACTGATCGCTGAGCTGGCGGCGGCCAACCCGCATCTGCTGGGCCGGGACGTGGAGATCATCGTCGCGACGATCTTCGACGAGATCACCGCAGCCCTGGCCCGCGGTGAGCGGGTGGAGCTGCGCGGCTTCGGTGCCTTCACGGTCAAGAAGCGGGACGCCCGGACCGGCCGCAACCCGCGCACCGGCGAGGCCGTGCCGGTTGACGAGAAAGCCGTGCCGTTCTTCAAGGCAGGCAAGGAACTGCGCGAGCGGGTCAACCGCGGCGGCAAACATGCGCGCGTGACGCGCGAGAGGGTGATGGCTTGATGCTCGGACTTGTATTCGCCGCCCCGTTCCTGCTGTTCTTGGTAATCTTCGCGCTGTCCAACCGCGCCACCGTGCAGGTCGGGCTGTGGCCGACGGACCTGCTGCTGGTGGTACCGCTGTCCCTGGCCGTGCTCGGTGCCGGGGCGTTGTTCTTCGTGCTGGGCGCGTTCGTCGCCAGCCTCAGTGCCGCGCGCGAACGCCGCCGGGCACGCCGGGCCGAGCGCCGCGTGCTGGTGCTGGAGCGCGAGGTGGAGACGCTGCGCCCCCGCCCGGGCCGGCCCAATACCGCAATGCGGACCATCCAGGGCTGACCATCCCGCGCGCCCGCTCCACGCAGGTCGCGGTCAAGATCTGCGGGATCACAACGCCGGACGTGTATGAGGCGGCGCGAACGGCCGATTATGTCGGCTTTGTGTTCTTCCCGCCCTCGCCGCGCTACGTAACGCCGGGTCAGGCCGCCGCACTTACGGCTGCGCCGGGGCCAGGGAGAGTCGGGCTGTTCGTGGACCCAACGGACGACGTCGTCGCCGATACTCTCGCCGCCGTGGCATTGGACGTCCTGCAGGTCGTGGCGTCGCCGGCCCGTGCGGCCTCCCTGCGCGCGCAGTTTGGCCGGGAGGTCTGGCGCGTAGTCGGCGTGCAGCACGCGGCGGACCTGCCGCACGCCATGGACGGAGCCGACGCGTTGCTGCTGGACGCCAAGGCACCCGCCGGCGCCACCCGGCCCGGCGGCAACGCCATCACGTTCGACTGGTCCATCCTGCGCGCCTGGCTTGCTCCCGGCCCGTGGCTGCTGGCCGGCGGGCTCACGCCCGGCAACGTCGCCGACGCCATCGCCTGGACGGGCGCGCCCGCCGTCGACGTCAGTTCCGGCGTGGAGCGGTCACCCGGCGTCAAGGATCCCGACTTGATCGCGGCCTTCCTCAGCGCGGCTCGCGGCGCCCGGCGTTGACCGGCAACGGGATCGTGCGTGATCCGGCACAGCAACCATATCATACAGTGGCACGGATCCCGGCCGCGCATCCGTGACCGGCCAGCTTGGAGGAAAGCAAGACAATGCCCCGAGTGATCACGACGATCGAGGACCTCCGCGTCCTGGCCAAGCGGCGAGTGCCGAGGATGTTCTACGACTACGCCGATTCCGGCTCGTGGACGGAAGGCACCTACCGCGCCAACAGCACCGATTTCAGCGACATCAAGCTACGCCAGCGCGTCGCCGTGGACATGACGGACCGCACGCTCGCCAGCACCATGATCGGGCAGCCGGTCGCCATGCCGGTGGCGCTCGCCCCCACCGGGCTCACCGGCATGCAGCACGCCGATGGCGAGATCCTCGCCGCCCGCGCCGCGGCGAAGGCGGGCGTGCCGTTCACCCTCTCGACCATGAGCATCTGCTCGATCGAGGACGTGGCGCAGAATACCGACCGCCCGTTCTGGTTCCAGCTCTACGTGATGAAGGACCACGCCTTCATCGACCGGCTGATCGACCGTGCGAAGGCCGCCGGCTGCTCCGCCCTGGTGCTGACGCTGGACCTGCAGATTCTCGGCCAGCGCCACAAGGACATCCGCAACGGGCTGAGCACCCCGCCGAAGCCCACGCTCGCCAACATGATCAATCTCGCCACCAAGCCGCGCTGGTGCTGGGACATGCTGCACACCAAGCGCCGCTCCTTCGGCAACATCCACGGCCATGTCGAGGGCGTCGCCGACATGAGTTCGCTATCGTCCTGGACGGCGACGCAGTTCGACCCGCGGCTGAGTTGGGACGACGTGAAGCGCTTCCAGGACCGCTGGGGCGGCAAGCTCATCATCAAGGGCATCCTCGATCCGGAGGACGCCGAGCGGGCGGCGAAGACGGGGGCCGACGCGATCATCGTGTCCAACCACGGCGGCCGCCAGCTGGACGGCGCCATGTCGTCCATCACGGCACTGCCGGCCATCGTCGACGCCGTCGGCTCGCAGATCGAGGTGCTGATGGATGGTGGCATCCGCTCCGGCCAAGACGTGATCAAGGCGCTGGCCCTGGGTGCCAAGGGCGTGTTCATCGGCCGCGCCTTCCTCTACGGGCTGGGTGCCATGGGCGAGGAGGGTGTTACCATGTCGCTCGACATCATCCGCCGGGAGCTCGACATCACCATGGCCCTATGCGGCCTGCGCGACGTGAAGGACGTGGACCGCCGCATCCTGGCCCACCCGCCGGCCGCCGGCCCTGGAGTCAGCGCCGGGGCGGCAGTCAAACCGGAGTTCGGTCACGTTCGGGTCGTGTCGGGTTAACGCCTCCCCGTAGGGAGGAAGCGCTTTGGCGTCCCACCGACACGCGCTCGAAAGTCTAGGTCGAGACCGCAAACCCTTCCAGCACGATCTTCCCCCTCGTCCGCCCGCTCTCGATCATGGCGTGCGCCCGGCGTAAATTGGCGGCGTCGATCGGCGAGAGGCGCTCTGTGATCGTCGTCCGCAGCGTCCCGTCGTCCACCAGGCCTGCAACCTCGTTCAGCAGCTTGCCCTGCTCGCCCATGTCCGCCGTGGTGTAGGCCGCACGGGTGAACATCATCTCCCAGTGCACTGATACGGACTTGAACTTGAACGGCAGGATGTCGAGCGTGGCCGGGTCGTCGATCAGCCCGAAGCGGCCCTGGGGTGCCACCATCTCCGCAATGTCGCCGAGATGCTGGCCGGTCTGCGTGGTGCAGAACACGAAGGACGGCGCCCCGGTATCCAAGGCAGCGATCTGAGGGGCCAGTGGCTTGCCGTGATCGACGACGTGGTGAGCCCCCATCTCCTGCACCCAGGCCACGGTTTCGGGGCGCGAGGCGGTGCCGATCACGGTGAGGCCAGTGAGCGCGCGGGCGAGCTGGATGGCGAGCGAGCCCACGCCGCCGGCCCCGCCGATGACCAACAACACGGGGGCGGCACCTGGCACCGGCCGCCGGA
>CAXSEG010000270.1:0-6283 GCA_964235545.1 uncultured Acetobacteraceae bacterium | reverse complement strand
CGGCGCATGGCTACCTTACGGCCGCCACAATGTAATCAGCGGTTCGGCGAGCTGCTCGCGTCCGCCCTGCTGCGGGGAGGCGCGCATGGAACGGAAAGGCTCTTCGCCGGCGATCTCGAAGCCGCCGGCGAGAGCCAGCTCGTTAAGGATCTGAGCGACGGGCACCCGCACTCCAGCGTACTGGCTGTCGCCCACGACCATGTAGGCGCGGCCGCCGGCAATCAGCCCTTCACGGAGCTTGGAAAGCACCACGTTCATGTCGGCGAAGTACGCCGATACCATGGCTGGGATATCCTGATCCCAGAGCTTCGCTCGCACTCCATCAAGCTCCGAGGCAACGCGGTCTAGCGTTGGAGAGCTGAGAACCGGTGCGTCAAATGACCGCTTGATCTGCACGTGGCTGCGGAGTGTGGAGAGCCGCAGGTTGCGGTTGTCGGCGCTGCTGTGCAGGTAGCCGCAAACCCACAGCTCGACGTTGTACACGTCTGTGTAGTCGAACGAGTTGGGATAGGGCGGCGAGAAGACCGTTAAGTCGTAGCTCTCGTTTGTAGGGATCAGCTCGCGCGCATCACCGCGCAGCACGAGGTGATCCTTGCCTAGCCGCCTCTCGTACCGCCGAATTTCGTAGATCGCCCTTACCACAGCATCCGAAAAAGCCGCGTCTACAGACTCACGACCTGGCTGCCGGCTTTCCCAGTCGCGGCGATAGCGTCGCCCCTTCCCGCTTACTACTACATTGCTGATTGATAGCGAGATGGCACCAAGCAGCATCAGCATCAGACGCCGGTTGGCCGCATCGTTAAGCTTCATGATGCTATCACGGAGCGAGGCAATGCGGGATGCTACAGGGCGCGAGAAGATGTACCTTCCACTTAATCCTGGCTGAACGAATGTCAGCGGAGCACCGGGAAACGGATCAGCATACTCGCGATAGCGGCTCCCAATGATGTCGCTAAAGTCGGCCACCAGCTGATCAATATCATACGTCGACAGCTTGGCCTCGATGAGGTCGGCAAGGAACGGGTTAACTTCGATGGTAGTAGGTGAGACGCCAAGAAACTGGCAAGCCAACGCAGTTGTGCCTGACCCTCCAAAAGGATCGATGCACGATGCTACCGGCCGGCCGAGGGCGCGCGAAGTTTCCTCATACGCCTGCCCCACCAGCTCGGGTGCAAATGCCTCTTTGAAGTTCCGCCAGCTCTGAAACGCCACGCGATCGGTGCCCGAGTTCGTAGACAAGTGCAGCGGCCGGCGGCCGTCCAGCCAATCGCTGAAGGTGACGGCATCAGCGAGGGTCATCGCGGCTGGCTGCTCATGCTAGAACTCCCGGGCACTCAGAACAACTCACTATAGCGCTGTTCTGTTCCATTATCAACAACTTAGAAGCTAGACCGAAACGGTATCGTTGCGAAACCTTTAAATCTGCTTGATACCGGAACTTTTGCTTGCCCCCAATCTGGGCCGTAGTCGTCCAGTCGGGCGATGTCCGCTTTGGAGCATTGACCTAGTCGGCCGAACGTCCGAAATGCAGCGCATAACTGCCAACAGATCGTCCTCCCGAATGTCTGCTTTCGAGGCGTGCTGATCAGGCCGTGACCGTCCGGAAAGGGTCGTAAGCGGACAGACTCAGCCGAGTGCTCAATCAAACCAAGACGCAGTTGACAACCACCTTGCTCTATGTTCTTGTTTTGTTCGTGTCAATCCGTTTCTTCCCTCCCTCCTCCAGCACCGCCGTCACATCGGCGGAGACCCTGGACGCCTGCCGTTCGCTCGTGATGGAGTTGGCGCAGTTGGGCATGGCACGGGTGCGGCGGCTTCACGCCCGGGATGTCGATGCGGACGCCGGGGCGGGTGTCGGGGATTTGTTGGACCGCGCCGAGCGGGGGCTGCGGCAGACGATCCTGCTGGCTGAGCGCCTTGCCACGCCGCGGCAGGAGCAGGCTGGGCCGGACCGGGTCGGAGCGCGCAAGCAGATCATTCGCGGCGTGGAAGACAGGATCGCCCGCGCGGCGCGGGTCGACCACCATGGCGAGGCGACTGCGACACGGCTGCGTGCCGAGTTCCTCGAGCGGCTGGACAGCCCGGAGATCGAGGACGACGTGGCCGGCCGGCCGGTTTGCGAGATTATCGACGAGATCTGCCGTGATCTCGGCATCGAGGCTCCGGCCGAGATCCGGGTGTTCAAGCGCCGCACTCCGGACGACGTTGCTGCGCTCAACAGGCTCGCCGCAATGCCTCCTGGCTCCGACCTGGCCCAGGCGGAACACGGTGCGCCCATCCGGCCGCGGGTCCATGGTGCGCCTGCCGTGGCCACCCATCGGGCGTTGCCCGACGATCCCATCGACGCCGTCGTCTGCGTGCTCGCCGGTGCTGCCGCCCGATTATGACGGTACTGGCGATCCGTCATCGGGGCCGGCAGCGGAGCGACATGTCCTGCGCGATCCGGTCTCGTGGAGTCGGTGGCTAATGACGCTGCGGCCACCCGCCCCCGCAGGAAGCCTGTGCGGCGGGGTGGAAGTGCCTGGGCGCACCCCAACCCTATGCCGTTTTCCCTCGGGTCGGGGCGGCCCGTCGCGCCCACGGGATTTCGGCCGCTGCGTCGAGAGACGCCGCAAGGCCGGCTGCATCGTGAACGGGTCAGAACAGGCCCGTCACCCTGCCCTCCGACGACAGCCCGATGCCCTCCGCCGCCGGGTGCCGGGGCAGGCCCGGCATGGTCATGATCTCGCCGCAGACGGCGACCACGAAGCCGGCGCCGGCGGACAGGCGCACGTCACGGACGGGGAGCACGTGGCCGGTCGGTGCCCCGAGGGCGGTTGGGTCGGCGCTGAAGCTGTACTGCGTCTTGGCGATGCACACTGGCAGCCCGCCATGACCAGCGGCCTCAAATGCGGCGAGACGCTTCGCCACGGGGGCCGGCAAGGCGATGTCGGACGCGCGGTAGATCTCCCGCGCGACGGTGCGGAGCTTCTCGGCCAGCGGCATCGCGTCCGGATAGAGCGGCTGGAAACGCTCGGTCCCTTCCGCCACCCGCGCCATCACCGCCCGGGCCAGATCCTCGGCACCCTCCCCGCCCTCGGCCCAGTGGGAGCACAGCACGACCTCCACACCGGGCAGTGCCGCGCGGATCGCGGCGTATTCGGCGTCCGTGTCGCCGGTGAAGCGGTTCAGCGCCACCACCACCGGCAAGCCGAACTTGCCCATGTTCTCCACGTGCCGGGCCAGGTTCACCACGCCCGCCTGTACTGCCGCCACGTTCTCCCTGCCCAGGTCGGACCGTTTCACGCCGCCATGCATCTTCAGCGCGCGAACCGTGGCGACCACGACGCAGCAGGCGGGGGCGAGCCCGGCGGAGCGGCACTTGATGTCCAGGAACTTCTCTCCGCCGAGATCGGCACCGAACCCGGCCTCCGTCACCACCACATCGGCCAGCTTGAGCCCGAGCCGGGTGGCCATCACCGAGTTGCAGCCATGGGCGATGTTAGCGAACGGGCCGCCATGCACCAGCGCGGGCGTGCCCTCCAGCGTCTGCACCAGGTTGGGCTGCAAGGCGTCCCGCAGCAGGGCGGCCATTGCGCCGTCCGCCTTCAGCGCGCGCGCGGTGACCGGGCCGTCGCGGCCGGGGGCGACCACCATGCGGCCGAGGCGCGCCTGCAGATCGGCCAGGTCGCGGGACAGGCAGAGCACGGCCATCACCTCGGAGGCGACGGTGATGTCGAACCCGTCCTCCCGCGGCGCACCGTTGGCGGCCCCGCCCAGGCCCACCACCAGGCCGCGCAAGGCACGGTCATTCATGTCCAGCGCGCGGCGCCAGCTCACCCGGCGGGTGTCGATGCCGAGCGCGTTGCCCCAGTAGACGTGGTTGTCCACCATCGCCGACAGCAGGTTGTTGGCGGCAGTGATGGCGTGGAAATCACCGGTGAAATGCAGGTTGATCTCCGCCATCGGCGCCACTTGTGCCAGCCCGCCGCCCGTGGCCCCGCCCTTCACGCCGAAGCAGGGGCCGAGCGACGGCTCCCGCAGACAGATCGCCACCCGGCGGCCGATGCGGCGCAGGGCGTCCCCCAGGCCGATCGTGGTCGTGGTCTTGCCCTCGCCCGCCGGGGTCGGGCTGATGCCCGTCACCAGCACCAGCTTGCCATCCGGCTGCCCCTCCAGCCCGGCGATGTAATCCATGTCGACCTTGGCCTTGGTGCGGCCATACGGGATCAGCGCGGCGTCTGGGATCGCCAAATCTGCCGCAACGTCCGCGATGGGGCGGAGCACGGTGCCGTCCGCGATCTCGATGTCGCTGCGCATCAGGCGGCCTTCGCCAGGGTGATGCCCATCTCGGCCAGAGCCTCACCGATCGCGGCTACGGCGCCGCGCATGTCCTCCGGCGTGATTGCGCCGATACAGCCGACGCGGAAAGAAGGGCCGGGCGTGTTGGTAAAGTTGCTGATCAGGTAGCCGCGGGCCTTGAGCGCGTCCACGAAGCCCTGCAGCGACCAGGCCGGGTGGTCGGGGGCATGCACGTTGACGACCACGGGCCCCTGCATCGCCTCCGGCAGGCAGGGCCGCAAGCCGAGCCGCACCACGCCGCCATACAGCGCGCGCATGTTGGCGGTGTAGCGCGCCAGCCGGGCAGGGCCACCCTCCGCGTCATACAGGTCCAGCGCCACGTCCAGGGCGGCGAGCGCCTGGGCCGGCGGGGTGAAGCGGACGGTGCCCCAACCCGCGCGCAAGGCAAGTTGGTAGATGTCCGCCAGGTCGAACGACCAACTGCGCGCTTGGCCCTGGCAGGCGACCAGCCGGTCGATCCGGGCCACGGAGAACGCCAGCCCGGGAAGCGCCTCGAGGCATTTGTTGGACGTGAACACCACCGTATCCACCATCGGCAACGCCTCCAGCGCGAGCGGCAGGACCCCGAAGGCGGACACGGCGTCCACGATCACCCGTCGGCCGGCCTGTCCGGCGGCCTCGGCCAACGAGGGCACGTCGTGGATGATGCCGCTGCCCGTCTCGCTGTAGACCAGCACGGCGTGGCTGATGGAGGGGTCCGCCGCCAGCGCCGTACGCAGCGCCGCCGGGTCGGCCCGCTCGCCCTCGGCTACGGGGAGGGTCACGGTGTCGACGCCGACCGCGCGGGCCAGCCGGATTGCCCGGTCGGCATACGCCCCGGTATGCGGCACCAGCACCCGGCCGCCGGCCGGAACGAAGGTCCGTATCGCGGCCTCCATCATGAAATGGCCGCAGCCTTGCAGCGGCAGCGTCGCGTGCGTGGCGTCCGTAGCACCGGCAACCTGCAGCAAGCGGCTGCGGATGCCCGCGTATACCGCGCGGAAATCGTTGTCCCACGGCGCGATGTCCTGCGCGGCCGCTGCTCGTATGGCGGGTTGGGTGGTGACCGGACCTGGAATCAGCAGTTTCATCGGCGTTCCCCTCTCCTCGTGATGCGGCTCGGCCATTTGCAGGATTCTACGGCCGCACGAAGCTAGGCGTAAGCGCCATGTTTCGCTAACCTCCTTTGCATGACGTGGCCGTTCAATTTGCCTGACTGGGCGCCGCACTGGGTCGGCTTCGCCCTGTATGTCGTGGCCGGGCTGGTTGGCCTGGTGTTCCTGCTGATGCCATTCAGCGTATTTGGCCTCAAGGGCCGGCTAGAGGCGGTGGAGGCACGGCTGGATGAGATCCAGGGGGAGATCCGCAACTTGGTGCTCCGCCTGCCCGAACCCGGCCGCGCCGAGTATGAGCCGGAGCCAGAGGCGCCGCGGCGCTGGGCCGAACCGGTGCGCCGGGGCCAGCCAGGGCCGCCGATCCCGCCCCGCTCGCCCGCATCCGACCGCCCCGCCCCTGCGCCGACGCGCCGGGTGGAGCCGTCCCGCACCACACGCGCCGAGCCACGGTTCGACCCGAACTGACCCGGCCGTGAGCGCCTCGGTCGTGGAGAACCCGACGGCGGGCCCGGTGGAACGCATCGCGTTCGTCGCCGCCCGTACGGAGGTCGCCGCAGCGAGCCGCGCCCGGTTGATCACGCGCTACGGGGACGTGACCGTGGACCAGGCGCAGGTGGTGGTGGCCCTCGGCGGGGATGGCCACCTGCTGGAGACGCTGCATTCGATGACGGGGCAGCCAACGCCGCTCTACGGGATGAACTGCGGCTCCGTCGGGTTCATGATGAACGCGTTCAACGAGGACGACCTGCCCCGCCGCCTCGCCGAGGCGCAGGCGGCGGTGCTGTATCCTTTACGCATGCACGCCGTGACGCAGACGGGGGCCGTGGAGGAGGCGGTAGCCTTGAACG
>CAXSEG010000269.1:0-6309 GCA_964235545.1 uncultured Acetobacteraceae bacterium | reverse complement strand
GGTGCAAGCGAGAGTTTGCTGCGGTGCAACGTACGGGCTTGTCGCAAGGGCCTGGCAGGCCAGGGCATGGCAGTGTCTAAACCCGCGCGTTCGCGCCCGCATCCGCATGCCGTGCGAACAGCCCGAACAATTTCCGCGTCACCGGCCCCACAAGCCCGTCGCCGACCGGAACGCCATCGAGTGACACGATGGGCTTCACGAAGGACGTGGCGCTGGTGATGAACACCTCCCGTGCTGCCCGCAACTCGGCCTCGCTCACCGCCCGCTGCTCCACGCCTACTCCGGAGTCCGCCATCTGCGCCAGCAACGACGCCCGCGTACAGCCCGGCAGGATCGCGTGGCCGAGGTGGTGGGTGCGCAACACGCCTTGCGCATCGACCACCCACACCGTGGTGGACGACCCCTCGGTCACCTGTCCGTCCCGGATCATGATCGCCTCCGTGGTGCCCGCCATCCGCGCCGCCTGCTTGGCCAGCACGTTGGGCAGCAGCCCGACAGACTTGATGTCGCACCGCTCCCACCGTTCGTCCGGCACCGTGATGGCGCTGCCCGCCCACTTGTCCGGGCTGGATGGAAAGGGCGGCGTGCGGCGGCATGTCACCACAAGGGCGGGCGGGACCGCTTTGGCGGGGAACGCGTGATCCCGCCGGCTGACCCCGCGGGTGACCTGCATATACACCAGCCCTTCACGCAGCCGGTTGCGCCGGGTGACTTCGCGCAGGACCTGCATCATCGCGGCCCGCCCCATCGGCGGCGCGATGGCGATCTCGCCCAGCGAGCGTTCGAGCCGGGCCATGTGCAGCTCCTCGTCCAGGAAGCGGCCACCTGCGAGGTAGAGCACTTCATAGACCCCGTCCGCGAACTGGTAGCCGCGATCCTCCACGTTCACGCTCGCCTCGGATTGCGGGACGTAGCGGCCGTTGACGTAGGCGATGCGGCTCATGCGGGCTCCAATCTCTTGTGTCCTCCGCACGATAACGCGGCACCGCGGTGGGCTGAAGCCCACCCTACACCCGCTCCCCCGCGTCCATCGCCGCCAGAAACGCCGCCGCCCTCGCCCGCAGCTTGGCCACCCGGTCTGGATCCATCTTCTCCAAGGTGCGCAGCGGCATGGCCATGCGGTTGTTGCCGGCGAAGCGGTCCTTGTGGCGGGCCATGAAGTCCCAATACAGCGCGTTGAACGGGCAGGCCCGCTCGCCGACCGCGTCCTTCACGTCGTAGTGGCACTTGCGGCAGTAATCGCTCATCCGGTTGATGTATGCGCCTGACCCGGCATACGGCTTGGACCCTACCACGCCGCCATCGGCGAACAGCGCCATGCCCCGGGTGTTCGGCATCTCCACCCACTCGTAGGCGTCTGCGTAGACGATGAGGTACCACTCATCGACCTCCGCCGGATCCAGCCCGGCCAGCAGGGCGAAATTGCCGGTGACCATCAGGCGCTGGATGTGGTGGGCGTAGGCGTGCTCCCGCGTGTCCGTCACCGCGTGATGCATGCAGTTCATCCGGGTGTCCGCATCCCAGTAGAGCCAGGGCAGCTTGCGCGTTGCGGCCAATGCATTGAGCCCGGCGTAGTCCGGCATCTTCAGCCAGTAGATCCCGCGCACGAACTCCCGCCAGCCGAGCACCTGCCGGATGAATCCCTCGGCCGCGTTCAACCGCACCAGCCCCGCCCGGAACGCACCCTCCGCCGCCATGCACACCTCGAGCGGCTCGAGCAGCCCCGTGTTCAGCGAGGTGGAGATCAGCGCGTGGAACAGCGTCGGCGCCCCCGCCCGCATCGCGTCCTGCCAATCACCGAAACGCGGCAGGCGGTTGAGCACGAAATCGCCGAGCGCCGCCTTCGCATCCGCCGCGGTGACGGGCAGGTTGAAGCCGTCACAGGTGCCGAAATGCTCGCCGAAGCGCGCGCGCACGAGGGCGATCACGTCCTGGGTGATGGCGTCCGGCTGGAAGTGGGGCGGCGGCGGCGCGTCCACCGTGGCGGGGAGCGGCTTGCGGTTCTCGGCGTCGAAGTTCCAGCGGCCCTCCACCGGTGCGCCGTCCTCCATCAGCACGTCGTAGCGGCGGCGCATCTCGCGGTAGAAGAACTCCATCCGCAGGGATCGCTTGCCCTGCGCCCAGGCGCGGAACTCCCGGATGCTGGAGAGGAAGCGGGTGTCGGTGCGGATGTCCACCTCCAGCGCGGTGGCCTCGTGCCAGGTCTGCATCTCCTGGTCCAGGCGCCACTCGCCGCATTCGGTGGCCACGATCCGGGCCGGACGCAGCCGCGCCGCTGCCCGCGCGACCTCGCCCACCATGCTCTGGGTGTTGTCCGGGTCGTCCAGGGTCACATATTCGACCGCCACCCCGCGGGCCTGCAACGCGCGGGCGAAATGGCGCATGGCGGACAGCACCAGCACGATTTTCTTCTGATGGTGGCGCACATAGGTGCACTCGCGCATCACCTCGGCCATCAGCACGGTATCCGTCGCCGGATCCAGATCGGACAGCGCGGACAGCCCGGCGCTGCACTGGTCGCCCAACACGACCCGAAGCGTGCTCATCGTTCACCCAACCCTTCATCTCGCCCGGCACTTGGCCATCGGACCCACTCCCACAAGGCGAATACGTCAAGGCGGGCGCCTCAAGGCGGGCGCGACAACGCAGGCGACGCATGCCATCATAGGGTACCGATGCGCCAGCTTCTCCTCCTCCGGCACGCCAAGTCTTCCTGGGATGAGCCCCATCTGTCGGACCATGCCCGCCCGCTGAACCTGCGGGGCCGGCAGGCGGCCGCGGCGATGGCGCGGGCGATGCGGCGCCTCGGCCTGTTGCCGGACCTGGTGCTCGTCTCCTCCGCCCGGCGCACGCTGCAGACGCTCTCGGCCCTGGAGCCGTGGCAGGACCCACCACGGATCGTCCCGCTGGACGCGCTGTACCTCGCCCCTGCCTCCGACCTGCTGGAGACGTTGCAGCACGCCGATGCGGCGGCGTGCTGCGTGCTGCTGGTGGGGCACAACCCGGGCCTGCACGACCTCGCCATGATGCTGGCCGGTGCGCACAATGCCAGCACGGACGAGCAGTTGCAGCGTCTCGCCACCGGCTATCCGTCGGGCGCGCTGACCGAGTTCGCCGTGGCGGTGCCGTGGAGTGCCATCGGGGAGACCGGCGTGCGGCTGACCCGGCTCCTGCTGCCGAGCGACCTCTCGGAGGTGGATGCGTAGCACAATGGCCGCCCTTGAATTCGTCCTGTCCGTGGCGGACCTGCCCCGGCTGTATCGCCAGCCCGCGTTCCGGCGCCGGGGCGGCCGAGCTGCGGCCGCCAACCTGGTGTGGCACGACACGGCCGCGGCCGATCTCGCTGCCGGCCATCTGAGCCTGTGCGAGTCGAAAGGCCTGTGGCGGCTGGAGCGCGCGCGGCCCTGCCCCGGCGAGCTGTGGCCGCCCGGCACCCCCGCCCGCCTGGTCGCCGAGTCGGTGGACCTGGCCGAGCTCTGCCCGCTGGCGGAGCCCTTGATGCCGGTCGCCGGGTTCCGTGGCACGCGGCGGGTGATCCGGCTGCCCGGCGAGCCGGTGGGGACGCTGACTGTGCTCGAAGGCACGATGCGCGGCATGGCGCAGGAGGCCCCGTGCTGCCGCATCGTGCTGGACGGCCCGGCGCCGCTGCTTGCCGAACTCAGCACCCAGCTTGCCGACACCGTCCCGCTCAGCGTGCCGCGCTGGTCGCTCGCCACCGAGGCCACAGCCTTCGCCCGCGGGTGGGAGCCGCCGGACCGCCAGAGCGGCGCCCCCGAAGTGCGGCCCGGCACCAGCGTGGCGGATGCCTTCGCCCTCGTGGTGGGCCACCTGACGGACGTGATCCTGGCCGGCGTGCCCGCAGCGGCTGCGGGCGAGACGCCGGAGGCGGTGCATGCCATGCGGGTAGCGGTGCGGCGTTTGCGCTCCGCATTCTCCGTGTTCCGCAAGGTTGCCGACGGCCCGGCGCTTCAGGCGCTGAAGCCGCAGCTGCACGCCCTGGGTGCCGCCCTGGGCCGCGCGCGGGACTGGGACGTGTTCCTTGCCGGCACCGGGCGGGACGTGATGGCGGCGCTGCCCGAGGACCGGCGGATCGCCACCATGCTGGCGTTGGCCGAGAAGAAGCGCGAGGCAGCCTATGCCGGGCTACGCCAGACCTTCACCGCGCCGGCCTTCCGGCAACTGACCGTCGGGCTGGTGCAATTCGCCGCCCTGCGCCCCTGGCAGACAGGGGCGGACGCAGACCGGTCGGCAGCGCTGGCGGCCGATGCCGGCGACTACGCCTCCGCCCTGCTGGCCAAGCGTCACGAGCACATGCTGGAGCCAGGCCGGGACATCAGCACCCTGCCCGCCCCGGAGCTCCACGACCTGCGCAAGCAGGGCAAGCGGCTGCGCTACACCGCCGAGTTCTTCGCGCCGCATTACGGCCGGCGGGTGACCAAACGCTTCGTCCGCGGCGTGTCACGGCTGCAAGAGGCGTTGGGCCAGCTGAACGACGGGGCAGCCGCGGCGGAGCTGATGGGGGCATTGCGCGGCGGCGGGCCGGACGTGCAGTTCGCAGACGGCGCGGTGCAAGGTTTTGCCGCCGCACGCAGCAGCGACGCGCGGCAGGCGATTGCCAAAAGTTGGGCCCGTTTCCGGCGTGCGGAACCGTTTTGGGAGTAGCGGCGCTTGCACCGGGCTATGCCGCCGCGCTAGGCATCGGCGCCGCCCCGTTGTTCGTGGAGCATTCTTCCTGTCGATCGACCGCCCTCGCCGCATATTCCGCTCCAGCAACCGGTCTTCCACCCCGCGCGGCCTGTTGCGGACCGTTGGGTTGGCGCTTGCCGCGGGCGCAGCCGGTGCGGCGCTGGTCTCGGTTGGATCGTCGGGGCAGCTGTTCGGGCAGATGACGGCCGAGCCGCGGATCATCTCCGCCGGCGCCGGGCAGGTCGCGGTGATCGATGGCGACACGTTGCGGCTGGATGGCACCGTGGTGCGGCTGAGCGACGTGCAGGCCCTGCCCCGCGGAGTCTCCTGCGCCGCCGGCCCGGATTGCGGTGCGCAGGCGACGGCGGTGCTGGCCAGCCTGGTGCAGGACCACCGGGTGGAGTGCCGGGTGTCCGGGCATGACGACCGGGGACGCCCGGCCGCACGCTGCGCCGCTGGCGGGCAGGACGTGAACATCGCCCTGGTTTCGACCGGTTGGGCGCGGGCAAGCGGCCCCGTGCTGGATGCGGCCGAGACCGACGCCAAGGCGCATCGCCGGGGCATCTGGCTGGCCCCCTGAATTAGGCTGCCCGGGCCATGCTGCGGGCGCGAAGGTTGCGTTTGCGCGACCACCGCCCTTAATTGGCCACAATCACCGATCGAGCGGGCTCCGGGGCAACCGGCACCGGGCGGCCGGTGCCGGGCTTGGCAACCATCACATCGCTCAACCAGGGCCACGATCCCCGCTGGCCCGATTTCGACAGGAACACAGCATGAGCGGCACCGCCAACGGGTCTCTCACCATGACCCTCGATGGCACGAACCAGTCGCTGACCGTCCCGCTGAAATCCGGCACGATCGGACCGAGGGCGGCGGACATCAGCAAACTCTACGGCAATCTGGGCATCTTTACCTACGACGTCGGCTACGGCGCGACCGCGGCCTGCGAGAGCAAGATCACCTATATCGATGGCGACGAGGGTGTGCTGCTCCACCGTGGCTACCCGATCGACCAGCTCGCGGAGAAATCCAACTTTCTCGAGGTCGCCTACCTGCTCCTGAACGGCGAGCTGCCGACTGCGGCGCAGTCCGAGGATTTCCATCACGGCGTCATGCGCCATACGATGCTGCACGAGCAACTGCGTAGCTTCTACCAAGGCTTCCGGCGGGACGCCCACCCAATGGCCGTCATGTGCGGCGTGGTCGGAGCGCTCAGCGCGTTCTACCACGACAGCCTGGACATCCATAGTGAGGAGCAGCGCAGCATCAGCGCGTTCCGCCTGATCGCCAAGCTGCCGACGATCGCGGCTTGGGCCTATAAATACAATATCGGCCAGCCATTCATGTATCCCCGCAACGATCTGGGCTACGCCGAGAACTTCCTTTATATGTTGAACGCCGTGCCGGCCGAAGAGTACAAGGTCAACCCCGTACTGGCACGGGCGATGGACCGGATCTTCATCCTCCACGCCGATCACGAGCAGAACGCCTCCACCTCCACGGTTCGGATGGCCGGCTCCACGGGTGCCAATCCGTTCGCCTGCATCGCCGCCGGCATCGCAGCACTCTGGGGCCCGGCGCATGGCGGCGCCAACGAGGCGGTGCTGAAGATGCTGGACGAGA
>CAXSEG010000268.1:3814-6347 GCA_964235545.1 uncultured Acetobacteraceae bacterium | reverse complement strand
GTCGCCGCGTTCGGCATCGGGACGACCGAGTTCGTCATCATGGGCCTGCTGCCCGAGGTGGCCAGCAGCCTTGACGTCAGCATCCCGCGTGCCGGGCTGCTGGTGACCGGCTACGCCCTGGCCGTGACCCTCGGCTCGCCGGTCGTCGCCATCGCAACGGCCCGGCTGCCGCGCAAGGCAACGCTGATCGGGCTGATGGGCGTGTTCATCTTCGGCAACCTGCTCTGTGCCCTGGCGCCGAGCTACGGACTGCTGATGGGCGCCCGTGTGGTCACGGCCCTGGCGCACGGCGCGTTCTTCGGCATCGGCTCGGTCGTGGCGACGCAACTGGTGCCGCGGACGCAGCGGGCGCAGGCGATCGCGCTGATGTTCGCCGGACTGACCCTGGCCAACGTTACGGGCGTGCCGCTCGGCACCCTGCTGGGGCAGGCGGCGGGCTGGCGGGCTACGTTCTGGGCGGTCACGGTGATCGGCGTCGCGGCGGTAACCGCCTTGGCCTTGCTCTTGCCTTCCGTGCCCGCCAGCACCGGAACCAACCTGCTCGGCGAGTTCCGCACCTTGCGCCGCCCGCAGGTGCTGCTGGCGATGGCCATGAGCGTGCTCTCCTCGATCAGCCTGTTCGCGACCTTCACCTTCATCACCCCGTTGCTGGAGCAGGTCACCGTCCTCTCGCCGCACACCGTCAGCCTGGTGCTGCTGCTGTTCGGGGTCGGCCTCACGCTCGGCAACTACGCGGGCGGCCGGCTGGCGGATTGGCGGCTGATGCCCAGCGTGGTGGCGGCGTTCGGCGTGCTCGCGTGCATCCTGCTGGCATTCTATGCCGCGTTGCCGGTCCCGATTGCCGCCATCGGCATCCTGGTGCTGTGGGGGGCGAACAGCTTCGCCCTGGCGCCCCCGCTGCAGATGCGGGTGGTGGACGAGGCGACGGACGCGCCCAACCTGGCCGCCACGCTCAACCAGGGTGCCTTCAACCTGGGCAACGCCACCGGCGCCTGGATGGGCAGCGTGGCGATCACGGCTGGGTGGTCGTACCAGGATCTGCCGCTGCTATCGGCCGGGGTCGCCGTCCTCGGCATGGTGACCGCCGCCTGCGCGATCCTGACGGAGCGGGCGTCGGGGCTGCAGGCTGCCTCACGCGACGCGTGATGGCGTCAGAACCGCTCCGGGAGCCGGGCTGCCTCCAGGACCGCGCCGTGGTCTCCGCTCTCGACCCGGGCATCCACGTCGCCCGTGCGGAACGTGGCCTCGAACAGCAGCAGGATGGCGGACCGCCGAACACGGCGATGTCGGCGACCCGCTTCGCGCGACACAGGATTTCTCCCGTCTCGCCGAACGCGCGCTCCACGTCCGATTTACTCAGTTGCTGCACAGTGCTTATCACCCACGCAAGCCGTGCACGACACATACAGCCCGAGGACCGCCCATGACCAACTTCTCGCTCGTCACCCCGCGAGCCATCCATGTCGGCGGCGGCACGGTCGCCACCGTGGCTGCGGTGCTGAAGACGTTCGGCCTCTCCCGCCCGCTGATCGTCACCGACCCGGTGATGGTGTCCACCGGCCTGCTCCGAAGCTGCACCGGGCCGCTGGAGGCCGCCGGAGTGGCCTACGCCGTGTTCAGCGATACCATCCCGGAGCCGGAGGACACCGTGATCGAGGCCGGGGTCAAGCTGCTGGCCAACGGCGGGCATGATTGCCTGCTGGCGTTCGGCGGCGGCTCGCCGATCGACACGGCGAAGGCCATGGCGATCCTGGCGCAGCGGCCCGGCGCCAAGATGCGCGAGTTCAAGGTTCCCGTGCAGAACGACGCGCCCGTGCTGCCCGTGATCGCCATCCCCACCACCGCCGGCACCGGCAGCGAGTGCACCCGCTTCACCGTCATCACCGACACGGAGCGTGGCGAGAAGATGCTGATCGCGGGCCTTGCCGCCCTGCCGCTGGCCGCCATCGTGGATTACGAGCTGACCTACTCCGTGCCGCCGCGCACCACGGCCGATACCGGCGTCGACAGCTTCACCCACGCGCTTGAGGCGTATGTGTCCAAGCGCGCCAACCCCGTCTCCGATTCGCAGGCACTCGGGGCGATCGCGCTGATCGGGCAGCATCTACGCACCGCCTATGCCGAGCCGCGCAATGCAGAGGCGCGGGAAGGCATGATGATCGGAGCAACGCAGGCGGGGCTTGCGTTCTGCAACAGCTCGGTGGCGCTGGTGCACGGCATGTCCCGGCCGATTGGCGCGCGCTTCCACGTGCCGCACGGCCTGTCGAACGCCATGCTGCTGCCGGCGGTGACCCGGTTCGGGTTGAAGGCGTCGCTGGCACGCTACGCCATGGCGTCCCGCGCCGCCGGATTCTGCCCGCACCATGCCGATGAAGTTTGGGCGGGTGACGCGCTGTGCGATGGGCTCGTGGCCCTCAACAGGGACCTTGGCGTTCCCTCGCCGCAGGCCTATGGCATCGCCTGGAGCGAGTGGGAGGCGGCGATGGACACCATGGCGGTCCAGGCGCTTGCCTCCGGCAGCCCGGCGAACAAC
>CAXSEG010000268.1:0-3804 GCA_964235545.1 uncultured Acetobacteraceae bacterium | reverse complement strand
AGGCAGAGATCGTCGCACTCTACCGGCAGATCTATGCCGGCACGAACGCTTGATTATTTCGGCGGGGTGGCGGCCTGGCCGACACCCGGGCCGCCCGTCTTGGCCGCGCCGTTGGCACCCATCGTGGTCGTGCTGACGATGCCGGGCGGCGCCGTGGCCGGCCCCGTCGCCGGGACCGGCATGGTGTTGACGAAGGCAGCGCCCGGGTTGGCCGCCGTCGAACCGCTTGGGTAGGCGGGGCGGCTCTGCGGACCAGTCTGGGCATTTACGGACCCGGCCGGCAGGCTGTTGTTGGACGTCTTGCCCTGCGTCGCCGTGTCCAGGCCATCCTTGCTTTGGGTAACGCCGCCCTGTGCCAAGGCTGCCGCAGGGAAAGCCAGCACAGCAACAAACGCGAGATGAAGGGTGCGCATGGAACGAATACTCCTATGCGAACGCTATCGTTGGCTCAGCGCATTGGTTCCTTAACGGCTTGCACCCGTCGGACCCGGCCACGATGTTGCATGGGACATAAGCCACCATCACGCAGACAGACCGGAGCACCCCTAACCGATGGCGTTGCATGTCGCCCTCACTCACCGGACCAGCTACCGGTACGACCGTCCCGTCCAGCTCGGGCCGCAAACCGTCCGGCTGCGCCCGGCGCCGCATGCCCGCACCCCCATCCTGTCCTACGCGCTGAAGGTCGAGCCCGCCGGGCATTTCGTGAACTGGCAGCAGGACCCGCAGGGTAATTTCCTGGCCCGGATCGTGTTCCCCGACCGGGTCACCCAGTTTACCGTCACGGTCGACCTGCTGGCGGATATGGCGACCATCAACCCATTTGACTTCTTCCTTGAGCCCGAAGCCGAGCACGTTCCGTTCAGCTACGAACCGACGTTGAAGACGGAACTGGCACCTTTCCTTGTCACCCTGCCCACCGGGCCACTGCTGCGGTCGCTCATCGGCGAACTGGCGCCCGCGGGAGAGCGGACGGTGGACTACCTGGTGCGCGTCAACCAGGCGGTACGCGACCGCATCGGCTACATCGTGCGCATGGAGCCCGGCGTCTGGACGCCGGAGCAGACGCTCGCCGCCGCCCAGGGATCGTGCCGCGACAGCGCCTGGGTGTTGGTGCAGGCGTTTCGCCATTTGGGTTACGCGGCGCGCTTCGTGTCCGGCTACCTCATCCAGCTCAAGCCCGACATCACCGCCGTAGAGGGCCCGGGCGGCGCCACGCAGGATTTCACCGACCTGCACGCCTGGGCCGAGATCTACCTGCCCGGCGCCGGCTGGGTCGGGCTTGACGCCACCAGCGGCCTGCTCACCGGCGAGGGCCACATTCCGCTCGCCGCCACACCCGAGCCCAGCTCTGCCGCCCCCATCTCCGGCCTGGTAGGGCCGGCGGTGACCGAGTTCGGCTTCGAGATGCACGTCACCCGCGCCATCGAGACCCCGCGGGTGACCAAGCCGTATGCGCCCGCGCAGTGGCAGGCGATCGGGCAGGCCGGCCACCAGGTGGACGCGGCGCTGCAGGCCGGGGACGTGCGGCTAACCATGGGAGGCGAGCCCACCTTCGTTTCCGACCGCGACCCCGATGGCGCGGAATGGACGATCGACGCGCTCGGCCCCACCAAGCGGCGTGAGGCCGGGCGCCTGATCCGCCGGCTGATGGGGCTGTGGTCGTCCGGCGCCGCCCTGCAATACGGCGCCGGCAAGCACTACCCCGGCGAGCAGACCCCGCGCTGGGCGCTGAACGCTACCTGGCGGCGGGATGGCGAGCCGGTCTGGACCGACATGGCGTTGCTTGCCGACCCGGACGAGCCTTCGGAACACCCCCCGCACCCGCAAGGGATGCCGGCGGCGTTCGCCGAGAGCCTGGCCGGGTTTCTGAACATCGCGAAAACGGGTGTGATGCCGGCGTCCGAGGATCAGCCATATTTCCTCATGCGCGCGGGCCGCCTACCGGCCAACGTCGTCGCAGAAGCCAGCCAGGCGGCCGACCCACAGGAGCGGGCCCGGCTGCGAAGGGTCTTCAGCCAGGGCCTGGACACGGTCGTCGGCTATGTCCTGCCGCTGCGCCGCTTCGGTGTCGGCGACCGGCGACGCTGGCAAAGCGAAGCTTGGGACATGCGCGAAGGCAAGATCTTCCTCGTGCAAGGCGACAGCTCCATGGGCGTCCGCCTGCCGCTTGCCTCGCTTACCTATGTCGATCCCAAAGAACTGGAGGGTGACGAGCCGGAACCCGACCCGCTGGCCCCGGCCGGCTCTCTGCCGCCGCACGCCGCACTGCCCGGTCCTGGCGAGCCCGCTGTCGGCCGGGGCATCCGCACCGCTCTCACCGTGCAGGAGCGGGGCGGGCATCTCTATGTCTACATCCCCCCGCTCACGAGCGCCGAGGACTGGTTGTCCCTGGTCGCCGCCATCGAAAAAACCGCCGGGTTGCTAAACCAGCCCATCGTGCTGGAGGGCTACAAGCCACCGTATGACCGCCGGCTGGAGAGCTTCTCCGTCACTCCGGACCCGGGCGTGATCGAGGTCAACGTGCAGCCTGCCGCCAGTTGGAAGGAGATCGTGCAGCACACCGGGCAGCTGTACGAGGAAGCCCGCCTCTGCGGCCTGCGCGCCGAGAAATTTATGCTGGACGGGCGCCATGTCGGCACTGGCGGCGGCAACCACGTCGTGATGGGCGCCGCGACGCCGGAGGACAGTCCGTTCCTGCGCCGCCCGGACCTGCTGCGCTCGCTGCTCGGCTTCTGGCACAACCACCCGAGCCTGTCTTACCTGTTCAGCGGCCTGTTCATCGGGCCGATGAGCCAGCATCCCCGCATCGACGAGGCGCGGCAGGACGCGGTGCGCGAGCTGGAGATCGCCTTCGCCCAGGTCAAGCGCGGAGGCGAAGTCCCGGCGCCATGGATCACCGACCGGCTGTTCCGCAACATCCTGGTGGACATGACCGGGAACACGCACCGCACTGAGTTCTGCATCGACAAGATGTATTCGCCGGACAGCTCCTCCGGCCGGCTCGGCCTGGTGGAATTCCGCGCCTTCGAGATGCCGCCGCATCCGGAGATGGCCGCGGCGCAAACCCTGCTGATGCGCACCGCCGTTGCCGCGTTCTGGCAGGTGCCGTACGAGCGCCGGCTGGTGCGATGGGGCACCCGCGTGCACGACGACTTCATGCTGCCGCATTACGTTTGGCAGGATTTCACCGACGCGCTGGAGGAGTTGCAGGTGCACGGTGCCGGGTTCGGGGCGGTGCTCGACCCAGCGTGGTTCGCGCCCCATTTGGCCTTCCGCTTCCCCGTGATCGGCGAGGTCGCGATCCACGGCACCACGGTCGAGCTGCGCCATGCGCTGGAGCCGTGGCACGCGCTGGGCGAGGTGTCCGGCGGCAGCGGCACGGTGCGCTACGTGGACAGCTCGGTGGAGCGGTTGCAGGCGCGGGTGACCGGCTGGGAGCCGGAGCGCTTCGCCCTGGCCTGCAACGGCGTCGCGGTCCCGCTACGCCCGACCGAGATCGCGGGCGAATACGTGGCCGGGGTGCGGTTCAAGGCCTGGCAACCCTACAGCGCGCTGCACCCGACCATCCCCGCGCAATCGCCGCTGGTGTTCGACGTGTACGACCGCTGGAACGGCCGCTCCCTCGGTGGCCTGACGCATTACGTGTCGCATCCGGGCGGGCGCTCGTATGAGCGCTTCCCGGTCAACGCGAATGAGGCGGAGGCACGCCGCCGCTCCCGCTTCCTGCCGTTCGGCCACACAGCCGGGCCGATGGAGCCGCCGTTGGGAGAGGCGTCGGCCGAGTTGCCACGGACGCTGGAT
>CAXSEG010000267.1:0-6352 GCA_964235545.1 uncultured Acetobacteraceae bacterium | reverse complement strand
GGATCTCGTCGATGAACAGCACGTCGCGCGGCTGCAGGTTGGTCAGGATCGCCGCCAAGTCCCCGGCGCGCTGGATCACCGGGCCGGACGTGGCGCGGAAGCCTACGCCAAGCTCGCGGGCGACGATCTGCGCCAGCGTGGTCTTGCCCAGGCCGGGCGGGCCGTGCAGCAGCACGTGGTCCATCGCCTCCGCCCGGCCGCGGGCGGCGTGGATGAACACGCCCAGGTTCTCGCGGCTGGCCTTCTGGCCGATGAACTCGGCGAGCGTCTGCGGGCGGAGCGAGGCCTCCCCGGCATCCTCCGGCATGCGGGCGGGGGTGAGGGGGGTGTCGGGTCTAGCCATCTTTCGTGCGGCCAAGCACGGCCTCCGCATCCGGAAGGTAGCCGAACACCGAGCGGATCACGTCGTCGGAGAACCCTGCCAGCGACAGGCCGTGTGCCACCGTCGCATCGAATATCGGCCGCGGCCCGGGCTTGATGCTGGCTATGACGCCCCGGATGTCTTCTGCGGTGATGGGCCGGCTCACTCGCTCAGCCATTCTTCGAACCTCCTGCGTGACGGCCCGGCGTGGAGATCGACCGTGCCAGACCAATGCGCACCCGCCAGCATGGCGAGACCGAGTGGCACATCGTCCGCCGTCAATCCGGGATCATACCGGCTCGGCACGGGGTCAGACAGGCGCGCGATCGCCAGGAGAGTTTCGGGCCGCCCCCTTCCCGCTATGACCAGGTTGGTCACTTCGCTCATCCGGGCGGGCGCCAAATGCCGGGCGACAGTTCCCAAGGCCCGGACGAGATGGTCCGTCAGGGGCGGCCACGAGCCCGGGTCGGGCTCAAACCCGGCATAAGCCCAGAGAAAGCCACCGATATGCTCCGCTTCGACCCGTAATTCGGCCAAGCCGAGCAGCACACATGTCTCGAACAAGCCACGCGCGACGGCCTTGCTGATGCCCTGGCGACGGGCCCTGGGCTGAACGTTGATGGCGTCCCACAGAAACCGGTCGTTCGCTATGTCCATCAGTGAGGCATGAAACCATAACCGCCCTTCCTCGTCCGACCCCTCAACGGCCAGTTCGAACGACTCCGACAGCGCGCTGATGTGGCGATAGACATATTGCCGCTCACCTCGCGCGCCGCCACAGAGGCGGTCGGCCATAGACAGCGGCAAGAGCCCGTGCGGCAGGTAGAACCGCTCGATCCACCAAGTCACGTCGGTCTCCGACAGCGGGCGGTCGAACGTCAGCCGATTGCTCGGCTGGAACGCCTCGGGCGGGACGATCACCGCGCCAGTTCCTTCAGGCTGTCCCGGATCACCGAATCCAGCCCGGCGGCCTCGCCCAGCCGGTCGCGCACGCGTGCCACGACGGGGTGCGCTTCCATCCGGCGGTAGCCGAGATTGGCCAGGGCGGAGAGCGCGTCCGCCTCCACGCCGGAGGTCGCAGGCAGGATCGGCATGCCGCTGCCCGTCGGCATGGCGCCGACCTTGCTCGCCAGTTCGGACAGCAACCGCACGGCCAGCTTGGCGCCGACGCCGGGCGCGCGGGTGAGGCTGGCGCGGTCGCCGGCGGCAATGGCGGCGACCAGGTCCTTGGGGGAGAGGGCGGAGAGCACGCCGAGGGCCACCTTGGCGCCCACGCCCTGCACCGTGGTCAGCAGGCGGAACCAGTCGCGCTCGGCGCCGTCCGCGAAGCCGTAGAGCGTGATCGCGTCCTCCCGCACCTGCGTCTCCACCAGGATCCGGGCGATGACGGGGGCGGCGGGAAGGGCGGCGAGGGTGCGGGTGGAAGCGTGCACGAGGTAGCCGACGCCGTTCACGTCGACGATGCAACGGCCATCCTCGACGCCGGAGACGCTGCCGGTGAGCTGCGCGATCAAGGCATCATGCCATGACCCGGCCGCTTGCGACCCGCAGCCGGCTAGCACGGTGGTGCGCGTGGCAGATCGCCACCGCCAGCGCGTCCGCCGCGTCCGCGCGCTTGAGCGTAGCGCCGGGGAGTAGGCGGCGGACCATCATCTCCACCTGGTCCTTGCTCGCGGCCCCCGTGCCGACCACCGCCTGCTTCACCGACATCGCGCCATATTCCAGCACCGGGATCCCCACCAGGGCCGGCGCCAGCAGGGCCACGCCGCGGGCGTAGCCGAGCTTCAGCGTCGCGGTGCCGTTGCGATTGACGTAGGTCTCCTCCACGGCGGCCTCGTGCGGGCGGTGCAGCGCGAACAGGGCCGTCAGCCCGTCATGCAACGCCTTCAGCCGGTCCGGCACCGAGGCGTCACCGTCGGTCGCGATCACGCCGTCGGCCACGTGGCACAGGCGGTTGCCATCCACTGCGATCACCCCCCAGCCGGTGAAGCGCAATCCCGGATCGATGCCCATGAGGCGGACCATCAGGCGGCGAGCCGCTCCATCAGGTCGTCCGGGATCTCGGCGTTGGAGTAGACCATCTGCACGTCGTCGTTCTCCTCCAGCGCGTCCAGCAGCTTGAGCAGGGCCGTCGCCCGTTCGGCGTCCTCGACGGGCACGGTGACGGAGGGGCGCCAATCCAGCTTGGCCGTCTCGGGCGCGCCGAACCGGGCCTCCAGCGCGTCGCGCACGGCGAACAGTTCGTCGGTGGCACAGGTGACCTCGTGGCCGTCTGCGTCGCTGACCACGTCCTCCGCCCCCGCCTCGATCGCGGCGTCCATCATGGCGTCCGCGCTGGCGGCCTTGGGCGAATACTGGATGGCGCCCAGGCGGTTGAACTGGAACGCGACGGAGTTGCTCTCCCCCATGGTGCCGCCGTTCTTGTTGAAGGCGGTGCGCAGGTCGGACGCGGTGCGGTTGCGGTTGTCGGTCAGCGCTTCGACGATCACGGCGACGCCGGCCGGGCCGTAGCCCTCGTAGCGGACCTCCACGTAGTCGTCGCCGGCACTACCCTCGCTGGCCTTGCGGATGGCGCGGTCGATCGTGTCCTTGGGCATGTTCATCACCCGGGCAGCGGTGACCGCGGCGCGTAGGCGGGGGTTGGCCGCCGGGTCAGGCAGGCCGAGCTTGGCGGAGACGGTGATTTCCCGGATCACTTTGGCGAACTGGCGCGCCTTGCGGGCGTCCTGCGCGCCCTTGCGATGCATGATGTTCTTGGAATGCGAATGGCCGGCCATACGCCTGGACTCTCGGGTGTGGTTGACGGAGGCCGGATTTGTATCAGCCTGGGCGGTGCGGCGCCAAATGGTTCATCGAGACCGATGTTCCTAGTGCCCCGCGACCTCACCCCGACCCTCTACCGTGAAAATCAGGAGAGCAGGCGCCAAACGTCGTCAGACCGGTTCGCGCACCCGCACCGGGCCCGGGGTGGGCGCGCGCCACTGCGCCGTAGGGATCAGGCAGGCGGGAAGCGGGCGCGTCCCGCCCTGTGTGGGCCTGGGTTGCGGCGTGGGAGCCGGACGGCGCCAACCGCCGCCGCCGCGGTAGCGGCGCAGGCTGCGCAGCTCAAAGAGCGCGATCAGCAACGGGATGCCGAAACTCAAGCATCCGGAAAGAACCACCTGCACCGCCGGGCTCATCGCCATGTTCCGCATCTCCCCTCATCCAGGCACTGCTTGCGATAAACGCCCGCCGAGGCGTACGGGTTCGGCACGCAACGCCAAGCCCGTCGTATCATCCGTTTCCACGAACAAACCACTAACGGTTGCCGGTCCCTCGGCAGGGGCGAGACGTTCGCCCGGCATCTTGCGCACGAAGCGGGTGGACGCGCCCTCCTTGGCCATGCCAATCACGCTGTCATAGTCGCCGCACATTCCGGCGTCGGTCTGGTACGCCGTGCCGCCGGGCAGCACCTGGTGGTCCGCGGTGGGCACGTGGGTGTGGGTGCCGACGATCAGGGACATCTGGCCGTCGAACACGTGGGCGTAGGACAGCTTCTCGCTCGTCGCCTCGGCGTGGAAATCGGCCACGATCGCGTGCACCGTGCCGCCCAGCCGGTAGCGCGCCAGGATCTCGGACGTACCGCGGAACGGACAATCCAGCGCGTCCATGTACAGCCGCCCCATGGCGTTCAGCACCAGGGCCCGGCGCCCACCCGACACCTCCACCACCACGGACCCCGCACCCGGCGTGCCCGGCGGGAAGTTCAGCGGGCGCAGCACCCGGGGCTGCTGGGCGATGTAGGGGATGATCTCCTTGCGGTCCCAGGCATGGTTGCCGAGTGTCAGCACGTCCGCCCCCGCCGCGAACAGTGCCGCCGCCATGTCCGGTGCCAGGCCGAAGCCGTGGCTGGCGTTCTCCGCATTCACGATGGCAAGGTCGATCCCGAGGCGCTGGCGCAGGCCCGGCAGCGCGGCTGCGGCCCCCTCCCGGCCACTGCGGCCGACGGTATCGCCTAGGAACAGGATGCGCATGGGTGGGCCTTGATGGTGATGAACTCTTGTTCGGTGGCGATGCTGTGCAGGGGCATGTCATAGGGCCCGGTTGGCACCTCCGGCACTTCCAGCGCGTCGCACGCACAGCCGATCGTCCAGGCGCCCGGCCTGGCGGCGATCGTGCGGTCGTAGTAGCCGCCCCCGTATCCCAGCCGGTGGCCGCGCCGGTCGAAGGCGAGCAACGGGACGAGCAGGATGTCCGGCTGCATTTGCGGTCCATCGGAGGTCATGGTCCCGAAGCGTTCGGGCAGGAGCGTGTCGCCATCCATCCAGCGATGGAACGTGAGCGGCAGGCCGCGCGCCGGAGTGCGGGGGAGCGCCATGACGCACTCCGGATCGCCGACAACGTCCCACATCTGTCGCAAGTGGGGCACGACATTCAACTCGTGCGCCATGGGATAAAACCCCGCCACAATTTTGCCGGGCGGCACGTTCTGCCAGATGTGCAGTGCGACCCCAGATCCCATGCCCGGCGCTAGACCGTCCAGGATCGCCCGTCCCCAGATCCGGGCCGCAGCCTTACGTTCACCGAGCGGAAGTGCGGAGCCACCCTGGCCGTTGGAATTTGTCATCCTCCCGAGCCTGCTTGCGCAGGTGGGCACCAGATACCGTGACCAGGATCACGACAGCGCCAGTTCCCGAGGAGAATGCTTATCGGCCCGAGGGATGATCTACCTGACGAACCGGGCAGCCCCGCCATTCCTATCTAGGGCTGCTCGATGCTGGCGGCAATGTCCTCGGCCTTGCGCGCGAGCTTGGCGATGCGTTTCGTGTCCAGGCGTGGCTCAGGGAGGACGGGCCGGCTTAATGCCGAGCCGGGCGGAGTGCCGGCCTGGTTCTCCAGCTTGGTCCGAAGTGTGTCCATCTCGATCGCCTGGTCATGCAGCTCGTCGGCCATCAGCAGGGCGGCGAGCACCAGCACCCGGCCTTCACCGGACGAGCCGCCGAGTGCCTTGATGCTGTCGATGCGCTTCTCCACCTCATGCACCATACCCTGCAAGTGCGCCTCCTGCCCGTCCTCGCAGGCGACGGTGTAGGCGTACCCGTTGATCTTGACGGTGAGCTGAGCCATGCCGCTACGCCTCGGTCATTGCGGGGTCGTCGGACATCCGGTCCGTGCCGGCCTCGGCCGGAGCGTCGGACAGCACGTCCTGCAACTGGGCGATCAGCCGGTCCAGCCGGGCGGTAACCGCGGCGGTGTCGATGGCAGCGGCTTCGGCCGGGGAGCGGTTCGTATGGGCTGCAATCCGGTCGAGCGCCGCCTCCAGCCTTTCAAGGTCGTCTGCGTCCACCGCACCGTCCGCCATCTACGCCGTCCCTGACATCCCTATTATTTGACCATTGAGCGCCGGACCGCTTCAACGTCAAGCATGAAGCGCCCGCCCGCCGTGGTCGTGCACGGCCTGCCCCATTTGCGCGCCGCGACCGCACCGCGCCGCCCGGTGACGCTGCTGTCCGGCCCGGGTGCCGCGATCTATGCCGGGTGCGGCTGGTGGCGGGCGCTGATGGCGCTCGGGGCCGGGGCCAATCCGGACATCCTGGACTGCGCCGATGCACCCGGCCGGGTGATGGAGGCGTTGCGGGTCGGCTGCCGGCTGCTGGTGCTGGACCGGGCGGTGCCGGCCTGGGAGCTGGTCGCCTCCCGCGCCGCCGTGGTCGGGGCGGAGGTGCTGGCGGAACGGCCGCCGGCGCTGGATCTGGCCCGGCGCGGGGCGGAGCGGCGGCTGGCGGCGTGGCTGGAGGGTGATCCGCTTCCGCCATGAGGGTGTAGGGTGACGGCGTTCCCCGTAACACGGAGCCTTGCACACCTTGAATAACAGCGCCGCCTGCCAGCTCTATTTGATCACGCCACCCACCCTGGCCCCCGCGCGATTCCGCGACACGCTGGCCGCCGCCCTCGACGCCGGAGAGGTCGCGGCGGTGCAGCTGCGGCTGAAGGACTGGGTGGAGGACGATC
>CAXSEG010000266.1:0-6408 GCA_964235545.1 uncultured Acetobacteraceae bacterium | reverse complement strand
GCGCTGGCCAGGAGAGCGACTGTAAGGAGGCGCGGGCGCACTGTCAGGTCTTTCCAGGTTCGTTGCTTCGGGTCGCATGAATAAGAGGACTACGGCCATAGTGATAGCTTTTCGTTAACGGCCTTTGGTGTAGGGTTGCGGCCATGAACGGACTGATCTCAGCGGCAGGAACCGACTCTCCGTGAGTGCGACCCTCTCCCGGGAGGAGCGGCCGCGATTCCGCTCGACGTCATTCGCCGGGTTCAGCCTGCGGGATCTTGCGACGGCGCTGTCCTATTATAAGCGGCCGACCATTGCGGCCTTCGTACTGCCATGCCTGCTCGGCCTGCTCGCGGGCTATCTCGCGCATACGACGTTCACGGCGCAGGCCCGGCTGCTTGTGCTGTACGGCAGCGAATACGTGTTCCATCCCGGCAACCGGGACACTGGCAACGACATCACGCTCGACCGCAACCAGATCATCCAGGGGGAACTACAGATCCTGCAGAGCCCGGCGCTGGCCGCCGAAGTCCTGCAGGCGATCGGGCCGGCCACCGTCTACCCGGCGCTCGTGACCAATGAATCGCCACTGCGCGCGGCGATGTCCCGCTTCGCGACGGATTTCGTGGTGACCAGCATCCCGCAATCCAACGTCGTGGAACTCAGCATGCGCAATGCGGACCGCGCGATTGCGATCCGTGTGCTGAACGAGCTGATCGCCCACTATCTCACCTATCGTGACGTCATTTTCGAGAAGGGGCAGCTCGGCGGCGAGAACGCGCAGCGCGACGAATTCGCCGAGCGGCTGCGCAAGGCCGAGGACACGCTGGCGCAGTTCGGGCTTGACCATGGGATCACCAACCTGGACGAGCAGATGAGCCTGCAACTGCGGCTGATTTCGGACAACCAGAACGCGCAGAGCGCCACGGCGGAGCAGATCGGCGAGACTGCCGGCCGGGTCGATGCGTTGCATAAGCAGCTGGCTACCGTGCCAGCCACCATCCAGATCTACGCCGAGAGTGCTCGGTCCCAGCAGACCAGCGGGCTGACCGAAAGCCTGGTGAAACTGGAGGGCCAGCGGCGGGACCTGCTGTCGCGCTACCAGGCGGATTTCCCGCTGGTGCGGGACGTCGAGCGGCAGATCGCATCCGTGCGCGGGCAGATCGGCGGCAGTCCATCGCGGGAGGCCGCGGTGACCCGGCTCGGGCGCAGCATCGTCTATGACGATTTGCGGCGGGAGGAGATCACGCTATCAGCCCAATTGCAGGGGCTGGAGGCAAAGAGGACGCAGCTCGAGGCAGGCGGCGTCCGGCTGCAGGCGCGCGGCGACGAGTTGGCCGGGCTGGCACGGCAATACCGCGATCTGGCGCGGACCCGGGACGTGCTGGACCAGAGCTACCGCTCGATCTCCCGCTCCAGCGAGGAGACCCAGCTGTCCGGTGCGCTGGAGCGGGCGAGCGGCGCCAACGTGCGCGTGGTGCAGCCCCCGGACGCGCCACTGGCTGGCCGCAATCCTGCGCCGATCCTTTATCTCGCGGGGATCGTGCTGGGCGGGTTCTGTGCCATTGCGGCGTTCACGGTGCTGAACGCGACTCGGCAGGTGTTCATCAACGTGCGCGATGTGGAGCGGCAGTTGGATCTGCCGGTGCTGCTGGCCGTGCAGTTCAGGCCGCGGCGCCCTGTGCGTGCGGCGCAACCACGGGGTGGCCGCGCATTCCGGCGGCCGAGCTTCGGCGTTTGAGCGCCGTCATCGAGTCGGAGGCGATCGCCGCCGGGTTACCGCCACCGCTGCTGCTCAGTGTGCCCGACGCCAGCCAGCTCGTTTTCGTGCTGCAAGGGGATCGGCTCGGCCCGTCCGTGGTGCAGTTGATGGCGGCGCGCAACGGCGAGGGAACGTCCACCCTGGCGCGCGATGTGTCGCTCGTTGCAGCGGCCAACGGATCGCGGACGCTGCTGCTGGCGGCGGAGTCGCCGGGGCGGCGGACGGATTGGCCGCGCAGCATCTACGGCATGCCGAGTGGGCTGCGCGGGCTGGCCGAGGGGCCATCGGCACTGGAGATGGTGTGGGTCGGGGACACATGTCTGGCACTGGCGGCGCCGATGGGCATGGCGCCGGTTCAGGTGCCGGGCTGGATCGCGATCCTGGCCCAGGTGCGCGCCCAGTTCGACCTCGTGATCATCGACACGCCGGCGCTCGAACGGGCGTTCACGGGCATCATGCTGGCGCCGCATCTGGATGCGACCGCCATCGTGGTCGCGGCGGAGAGCACGCGGGCCAGCGCCGTGAGGACGTTGCGGGACCGGCTTGCGGAGGTTGGTGGCGACACGGTGGGCGTGGTGTTGAACAAGCGCCGATTCCATGTCCCGCGGGCGGCTTACGAGCGGCTTTAGCCCGTCGGCTCTAACTGGCCAGCCATCCAGGAGACACGTTGGGGGCGGCAGACCGCTTTGATGAGGGCTGCGGCTGGACGACGGCCGTTAGCGTCTCAGACCCCCGTGATCAGCTTCACCCGCTTCCCCTCGACGCCGAGCGCGACTTTGCCGCCTTTCAGCGCCAAAGCGTCCTCTCCAAACACCGTTCGGCGCCAGCCGAGCAGGGCGGGCACGTCCGGCTCCTCCTCCACGGACAGCCGGTCAATATCCTCTGCCGAGGCCACCAGCTTCGGTGCCACGTCATGCTCCTCGCACTTCGCCGCCAGCAGCACGCGCAGCAGCGAGACCAAGGCGGGGGAGGGCCGGGGCCCCTCGCGGCCGCGCGGGGCGTCCGGCAGCGCGTCCTCCGGCAACGCTGCCGCGGAGGCGATCGCGGCGAGCAACCCCGTGCCGCTCTTGCCCTCCGCGAACCCTCGGGTGATACCGCGGCAGCGGGCCAGCGCCTCCGCACCGAGGGGAGCCGTCGCAGCCACCTCCAGCAGGCTTTCATCCCGCAGCAGGCGCTGCCGCGGGATGTTCACGCGCTGCGCCTCCCGCTCCCGCCAGGCGGCCACCGCCCGCAGCACGCCCAGCATCCGGCGGTTGCCGGTGCGTGGGCGCAGGCGCTCCCACATGGCCTCCGGATCGGCGCGATAGGTTTTGGGCCGCGCGAGTACCTCCATCTCCTCGAACACCCACTCGCTGCGGCCGTCTCGCTCCAGCCGCTCGCGCAGCCGCTGATACGCCGTGTGCAGGTGGGTCACGTCCGCTGCGGCGTAACTCACCTGGGCGGGGGAAAGCGGGCGAGCGGACCAGTCGCTGAAGCGGTGCGCCTTGTCGATCTGCCCCCCGGTCAGGGCGCCCACCAGCGCGTCATAGCCGACCTGGTCGCCGAACCCGGCCACCATGGCGGCGACCTGGGTGTCGAATAGCGGCTTGGGCACGCTGCCGAACAGCTCGAGGAAGATTTCGATATCCTGCCGCGCGGCGTGGAACACCTTCAGCACCGCCTCGTCGCGCATCAGCGCGGCCAGCGGCTGCAGGTCCAGCCCGTCCGCCATCGCATCAATCACGGCGTTCTCGTGTTCGCCTCCCAGTTGCACCACGCACAGCTCGGGATAATAAGTGCGCTCCCGCATGAACTCGGTGTCCACGGTCACGAAGGATTCAGTCCGTAGCCGGGCACAGAGCGCGGCCAGCGCGTCCGTATCGGTGATGAGGGCGGGCGCAGGGTAATCGACTCGGCGGGGCATCGGAGGTTTATCGGCGGGTGCGGGGGCGCCGTCAAAACGCGCCTATAGCAGGCCGCGAACCCGCAGCATGGCGATCGCGGCCAGACTGACCGCGTCCTGCATCGTGCCATCCCGGATCATGCCGTCCAACGTTGCCAGGTCCATCGCCCGCTGGATCATGCCCTGCTCGCTTGCCTCGCGCGCCGACGGTCCCTGCCGCAGCCCTGTGGCCAAAAAGATGTGGCCGGCCTGGTCGCTGTAGCCGGCACCCTGGAAGACGGTGCCGACGAACGCGACCCTGTCGGCGACCAGCCCCGTCTCCTCCCGCAGCTCGATGCGGGCCGTCTCGGGCGGGGCCACGCCGGGCTCGCACGTGCCCATCGGCAGCTCCCACAGGCGGCGGCGGACCGGGTAGCGGTATTGCTCGACCAGGGTGATGCGCCCGTCCTGGCACGGCACCACCACGACGAACTCCCGCCGCTCCACCACGCCGTACAGCCCTTCTGAGCCATCCGCCCGTCGCACGGTATCCTCCCGCACGCGCAGCCAGCGGTTCTCGTAGGCGACGCGAGTGGTCAGCTGCGTGATCTCGTGCTCGGGCATGGAAGCTCCCATCGGGTCCGGTGGCTGTCGCGGGGTCATTGTCATTGTACCGTCATCTCACTGTCACATTGCCGTCGCCGGTCCCGCCTAGGGTCCGCCGCGAATTGGTCCGGCCGGTCTTCGGCGGGTCCAGTCACACCAGGAGGATGCATGAAGATTTCTCGCGCGGCCCTCGCGGCCGTGTTCGCCGGGTTCTCGTTTGCGGCAGGTGCGCAGCAGATCACCGGTGCCGGCGGGACCTTCCCCGCCCCCGTCTATGCCAAGTGGGGCGAGGCCGCGAAGGCGGCGACCGGGATCGAGCTCAACTACCAGGCCATCGGCTCCGGCGGCGGGCAGAACCAGATCACCAACCGCACCGTCGATTTCGGCGCCTCGGACGCCCCGATGGACCCGGCAAAGCTGCAATCCGCGAACCTGCTGCAGTTCCCGACCGTGATGGGCGCCGTCGTGCCCATCGTGAACATCCCCGAGGTCAAGGCCGACCAGCTGAAGCTCACCGGCGAGGTGCTGGCCGACATCTATGCCGGCAAGATCACCAAATGGAACGACGCCAGGATCGAGGCGCTGAACCAGGGCCTGAAGCTGCCGGGCATCGCCATCGCCCCGGTCTACCGCGCCGAGGCGTCCGGCACCTCCTTCGTCTGGACGTCCTACCTCTCGGCGGCCAGCCCCGACTGGAAGAGCACGGTCGGCGCCAACACCAGCGTCAAGTGGCCGGCCGGCGCCGGTGCCAAGGGCAATGACGGCGTGGCGGCCACCGTCGGCCACACCCGCGGCGCGATCGGCTACGTCGAGAACGCCTATGCCACGCAGAACCACCTCGTGACGACGCAGCTGCGCAACAAGTCGGGCGCCTTCGTCACGCCGACCACCGCCTCCTTCACTGCCGCCGCGTCCGCCGCCGACTGGGCCGGTGCGCCGAACTTCGCGGTCAGCCTGATCGACCTTGGCGGCGCCAACGTCTGGCCGATCGTCTCGCCGACCTTCATCCTGCTGCCGAAGGACCCGAAGGATGCCGCCAAGAGCGCCAACGTCCTGAAGTTCTTCGACTGGTGCTACAATAGCGGGGCCAAGGTCGCGACCGACCTCGATTACATCGCGCTGCCGCCCGCCGTGCAGACGACCGTCCGTGCCGCCTGGCGCAAGGACATCATGGCCGACGGCAAGCCGGTCTATAAGTAGCTGCCGGTCCAATACCCATCGGGTGGTGTGCGTGTTGGTGGAATGCCAAAGCGCATCCCACCCTACGGGATCGGTCTTTGTCCGTTTTCCCACCTCGTCCGGATAGACAAGTGTCAGACGTCCTTACCGCCACCCCCGAGACCCAGCCGCCTGCCGGACCCGCGAAGAGGCGTGCGACAAGCGCTGGCTCGGCCGGGGACCGCCTGTTCGCCGGCCTCGCCACCGCCGCCGGCATCCTCGTCCTGGTGCTGCTCGGCGCCATCATCGTCACCCTGTTCATCGGCGGGCTGAAGGCGTTCCGTGCCTTCGGGCCGGGCTTCCTGACCGATGCCGACTGGGACCCGGTGCAGGACATCTACGGCGCCGCCGTGCCCATCTACGGCACCATCATCACCGCCGTGCTGGCGCTGCTGATCTCCGTCCCGCTCGCCTTTGGGATCGCCTTCTTCCTCACCGAGATGGCGCCGCAATGGATGCGCAAGCCGGTCGGCACCGCCATCGAGCTGCTGGCGGCCATCCCCTCCATCATCTTCGGCATGTGGGGCTTCTTCGTGATCGGCCCGGGCATGGCCGATCCGATCCAGCCCTGGGTCATCGACACCTTCGGCGACCTGCCCTACATCGGGCGGCTGTTCTCGGGCGCGCCGTTTGGGACCGGCATCCTGACCGCGGCCCTGATCCTCGCCGTCATGATCATCCCGTTCATCGCCGCCACCATGCGCGACGTGTTCCTGACGGTGCCGCCGATGTTCAAGGAGTCGGCCTACGGTATCGGCTGCACCCGGTGGGAGGTGATGCGCTCCATCGTGCTGCCCTACACGCGGGTGTCCGTGGTAGGCGGTATCATGCTGGGACTAGGCCGCGCCTTGGGAGAGACCATGGCCGTAACCTTCGTGATCGGCAACACCAACCGCATCTCGCCCAGCCTGTTCGCCCCAGGCAACACCATCGCCTCACTGGTGGCGCTCGAGTTCCCCGAGGCCCCCGCCGGCAGCCTAAA
>CAXSEG010000265.1:0-6408 GCA_964235545.1 uncultured Acetobacteraceae bacterium | reverse complement strand
GACTTAGACCAGCAGGAGTGGCAGATTGAACGTTTCGAAGAGGGCCAGGCTGGATGCGGCCGAAGCTGAAGACTATGTCTTCTCGGACCAGATCGGGCATCTGCTGCGACGGGCTTACCAGCGGCACCTTGCCATCTTCCAGGCAAATACGGCCGGACTGAACTTGACCTCGACACAATTCGTCACGCTGTGCGCCCTGCGCGACAGCGGACCGTGTTCGCAGACGGACCTGATCGAGGCGACGAGGGTCGATCAAGCAACCATCCGCGGCATCATCGAGAGACTCGGCAAACGCGCGCTAATCGGATTTCGAGCCGACCCTGCCGATCGCCGCAAGACGATCGTGGCCATCAGCGCCAGTGGGCTCGCTCTGGTCGAGCAAATGACGCTGAGGGCGAAACAGATCAGCGAACTGACCATGGGAGAATTGAACCCGGCGGAAAGGTTGGCAATCACGTTCGTATTGCGCAAGATGATCGCTTTGCAGCCTAAGGCGTGATTTGACGTTAAGGCCCGGCGGTTTGATGCAGCGCTTGTGCTCGGGACGAGTAAAGCGTGTGCGCTCCATGTCCTTTTGGCGATGCGAGGGTTAGGCCATCATGCCTAAATCAGCTACGCTCCAAGGGCATCGCATACTTTGGCGCCATGCGGCATCGTTGAGGCATAGGATCAATCAGACGCCATAATCGTCCTTGCATGATGGGGCGTACACACGGTAACTCGGCGCGGATCGAAATGGAACCAGCTTCATGGCCGCCGTGGAATGAGGCGCATGGACCGGCTCGAACAGTCTGGTTTGCCGCTCATTAACCATCTCCCACGTGCCGACGTGGTGTCAGGATGCCCTGGCGCCGGGTCGCCCAAGCAGAACGCGGCCCGCTTACGTAGCAGACAGGATTGAAGGCAAAGCTATGTCCCAGCGCCAGATGCACCTTGTCGCCTACCTCAAGACCGGTCCCACCGCCATGCATGTCGGTGGCTGGCGACACCCGGAGGCGACGCTGGACGACATCCTCGATCCCAGCCGCTACCAGCACATCGCGCGGGTGCTGGAGGCTGCGAAGTTCGATGGCTGTTTCTTCGCGGATCTGTTCGGTCTGTATGACGTGCATCAAGGCAGCTTCGATGCCTATGTCCGCCGCGGTGGGCAGATCAGCTTCCTGGACCCGACCGTGGTGTTGCCGGTGATGGCGGCGGTGACCACGCATCTTGGCCTGGGGGCGACGCTCTCCACCACCTTCCACACTGCCTATCACCTGGCTCGCTGGCTTGCTTCCCTGGATGCCATGAGCAAGGGCCGGGTCGCTTGGAACGTCGTGACCTCCGCGACCGACCTGGAAGCGATGAACGCCGGCATGGACCAGCTGCCGCCGCGGGAGGAACGTTACGACCGGGCGGACGAGGTGCTGGAAGCGTGTTCCGCGCTGTGGAACAGCTGGGATGCCGACGCCATGGTGCTGGACAAGGACGCTGGCATCCTCGCCGATCCGTCCAAGGTGCACTACGCGAACTACGCCGGACGTTGGGTCAAGTCGCGTGGACCGCTGTCCATCCCGCGCAGCCCGCAGGGGCGCCCGGTGATCATGCAAGCCGGCAGTTCCGACCGTGGGCGGGAGTTCGCCGCGCGGTGGGCGGAGGCGGTGTTCACCATCCAGCGCGGCACGCCGGAAATGCTGGAGTTCTACCAGGACATGAAGCAGCGGCTGATCGGCAAGGGCCGGGCGCCGCAGGATTGCGCAGTGCTGCCCGCCGTCAGCGTGGTGCTGGGCGAGACCTTGTCGATCGCGGAGGAGCGGGCCGATTACCTGAACGGCCTGATCGACCCCGAACTCAGCCGGGCGTCATCGTCGAGCGGACTGGGCGTAGACCTGACGAAATTGGCGAAAGGTGCCTCGCTGGCCGATCTGCAGGGCAACCAGGGCATGAAAGGCACCGAGCAGCTGCTGGCGCAGACGATGAAGGCGGAGGGCCTGACCTTCGAGCAGGCCGTCGTCAAGCGGCGCGAGGGTAAGGAGATCGTCGGCACCGCACCCATGATCGCCGACCGCCTGCAGGAGATGTTCGAGGCGGGCGTTTGCGATGGGTTCGTCCTGGCGCCCACCATGTTCCCCGGCATGTTCGAGGAGTTCTGCCGCAGCGTCGTCCCGGAACTGCAGCGGCGCGGGCTGTTCCGCAAGGAGTACACGGGACGCACCCTGCGCGAGAACCTACAGGGGTCGCCCTAAGCATTGATCCACCATCCAAGGAGCGAAGACATGACGGCCGATCGTATCGCCACGCTGACACGACGTGATCTCGTCCGGCTTGGAGCGGGGCTGGTTGCCGTGGAAGGCGTGGCGGCCGGCGGTGCCGCCCGGGCTGCCACCGAGCTGAAGGGCAAGACGGTGGTGTTCGCCAGTTGGGGCGGCTCCTACCAGGATGCCGAGCGGGTCTCGTATTGCGAGCCGTTCAGCACGGCCACCGGGGCGCGCGTGGTGCAGGATGGCCCGATGGACTCGGCCAAGTTCCGCGCCATGATCGAGGGTGGTGCGCCGGATTGGGACGTGGTGGATGTCACCATCGACTTCCTGTATGCCGGCATCGGCGACACCATGTTCGAGAAGATTGACAAAGCCGTCGTCAACACGAGCCAGATTTCGCCGCAATTCGTCAACGATTACGGTGTCGGCTGCATCGTATGGTCGTATAATCTCGGATACAGCACCAAGGCGTATGCGGCCGGGCAGGAGCCGAAGAATTGGGCCGACGTGTTCGACCTCAAGCGGTTCCCGGGCAAGCGCACCTTCGGCGACAATCCCGTCGCCACGCTGGAGGCGGCGCTGCTGGCCGATGGCGTGGCCGCTGACAAGCTGTATCCGCTGGATGTCGACCGCGCGTTGAAGAAGCTCGACACCATCAAGTCCCAGGTCATCTTCTGGGCCACGAATTCGCAGAGCCAGCAGCTGTTCGTCGGTGGCGAGGTCAACCTGGGCTGCATCCTCAATGGCCGCGCCTATGACGCCAACAAGAAGGGCGCGCCGATCGGCATCTCGTGGGAACAGAACATCCAGTCGGTCGACTACCTCGTGGTCCCGCATGGCAGCCGCCAAGTGGCGGGGGCGATGGCGCTGATCAATACCATGACCGACGCGGCCAACCAGGCCAAGCTGGCCAACCTGATCGCCTACTCGCCGACCAACCCGCAGGCCTTCAAGGATATCGATCCGAAGATCCAACCGTGGCTCTCGACCGCGCCGGGCAACGCGGAGAAGGGGTTCGTGATCGATGCCGCGTATTGGCGCGACCACCTGAAGGCGAACCAGGAGCGCTGGGCTGCCTGGAAGCTGGCCTGAGTGAACCGGGGCTCTGCACTCGCCCTGCCAGCGCTGGTCGTGCTGGCAGTGGTGTTTCTCGGCCCAGTCGGCTGGCTGCTTGCCCGTGCCTTCACCCAGCCGCAGCCGGGGCTTGAGAACTTCGTCCTGCTCTGGGATCGGCCGATCTATCTACGGGTGTTGCTGAACACGGTCGTGATCAGCGCCGTGGCGACGCCGATCTGTGTGCTGCTTGGCTACCCGGTGGCGCATGCGATGGCCTATGGCACGCCGCGCCGGCGCCGCTGGCTGATTTTCCTGGTGCTGGTGCCTTTCTGGACCAGCCTGCTGGTGCGCAGCTTCGCCACCGTAATTCTGCTGCAGCGCACCGGACCGATTAACGCCCTGCTCACCGGCATCGGGCTGATCAGCGAGCCGCTGCCGCTGCTGTACAACCTTACCGGCGTCATGCTCGGCGCCGTCCAGGTGCTGCTGCCCTTCGTTATCTTCCCCATTTACGCCACGATGTCGCGCATTGAGCCGGTGTACATGCAGGCCGCACTCACCCTCGGTTCCACGCCGGTGCGGGCGTTCCTGCGCGTATACCTCCCGCTCACGCTGCCTGGTGTGCTGACAGGGGCGACACTCGTCTTCATCAGCACGCTCGGCTATTTTGTCACTCCGGCACTGTTGGGCGGGCCACGGCAGATCATGATCGCGCAACTGATCCAGAACCAGATCGCCGATTTCGGCAATTGGGGTGTCGCGGGTGCGCTCGCCCTCGTGCTGCTGGCGGTGACGGCCGTCATGCTCGCCTTGTTGCAGGCCACGGTCGGGCTGAAGGCGATGGCACGATGAGAGGCGACGGCATGGGCCGTTGGCGGGCAGCCCGCGCGACGGTGTGCACGCTGGTCGGGCTGTATTTGCTGGCGCCGCTCGTGATCGTGGTAATCATTTCGTTTAGTGCGGGGGAGTTCCTGCAGTTCCCGCCACCAGGCCTGTCGTTGCGGTGGTACAACCATCTGTTCTCCGACCCGAACTGGACGGAGTCCATCGGCGTCAGCTTCGAGGTGATGATACCGGCGGCCTCTCTGGCCACCGTCCTGGGCACGGCGGCAGCGGTCGGGCTGCAGCGGGGCGGGGTGCCCGGCGCTACGCTACTGACCGGCGCGCTCATGCTGCCCATCATCGTTCCCGGCATCATCACGGCGGCGGCGCTTTTCGGCGTCTATCGCGGCTTGGGTTTGAACGGCACGCTGACCGGGCTGATCGCCGCGCACACCATCCTGGTGCTGCCTTACGTGGTCGCGACCGTCGGCTCCGCCTTGCGCACGCTCGATCCACGGCTGGAAGCCGCAGCGGCCACGCTCGGCGCTCGGCCCTGGGCGGCGTTCCGCCGGGTCACCTTGCCGTTGCTGGCCCCGGCCGTGTTGTCCGGGCTGCTGTTCGCGATGGTTGTCTCGTTCGACGAGCTGATCGTCTCGCTGTTCGTCAGCACGGCGCGGCTGCGGCCGGTGGCGGTGCAGATGTGGTCCAATGTCCGTGGCGACTTCGACCCGACAGTCGCTGCCATCGCGACGCTGTGCTTCGTGTTCGCTTTCCTGGCCCTCGGGGCCGAGGGGCTGCTGCGGCGCCGGACCACGGAAAGGAAATCATGACACCCGTCCTCGAACTCAGCGGCATCCGCAAGGAGTACGGCGGCCACGTGGCAGTCGACAACCTAGACCTGACCTTGCTGCCGGAGGAGTTCATGACCTTCCTCGGCCCGTCCGGCTCAGGCAAGACCACGACGCTGATGATGGTTGCCGGGCTGCAGCAGCCGGACCGGGGGCACATGGTGCTGAACGGCACGCCGGTGAACCGTCTGCCGCCCTACCGGCGGGACATCGGCATGGTGTTTCAGCATTACGCGCTGTTCCCGCACATGAGTGTCGCCCGCAACATTGCCTTCCCGCTCGAACTGCGCGGCGTGGGCCGCGCCGAGATCCGCCGGCAAGTGGACGACGCGTTGCGGCTGGTGAACCTGCCCGCGCATGGCGACCGCCTGCCGCGGGAGCTCTCCGGCGGGCAGCAGCAGCGCGTGGCGCTGGCCCGCGCCATGGTCTACCGCCCGGCCCTGCTGTTGATGGACGAGCCGCTGGGTGCGCTGGACAAAAAGCTGCGCGAGCAGATGCAGCTCGAGATCATGGCGGTGCACCGGCAACGCCGCATGTCCGTCCTGTATGTCACCCACGATCAGGAAGAGGCCCTGACCATGAGCGACCGCATCGCCGTGTTCAACGCGGGCCGGGTGGAGCAGGTCGGCACCCCGGCGGAGCTGTATGAGCGCCCAGCCACGCGCTTCGTCGCCGGGTTCGTGGGCGAGATGAACTTCTTCGCCGGCGAGCTGCGGGACAGCACGGCCGGGCTCGCGCAGGTGGACGTCCGCGGCCAATTGCTCTCGGCCGCGAACCCGCATGGGCTGCGGCCGGGGCAGAACGTGGTGGTAGCAGTGCGGCCGGAACGCATGGCGGTCGGCGTTGGCGCCGGCATTCCCGCGACGCTGGAGGATGTGATCTATCTCGGCAATGCACGGCGTTATATGCTGCGGCTGCCCGATGGCAGCACGTGCACCGCCTTGCGCCAGGCAGGGGCAGGCGGAGCAGACGGCCTCGGCCGCGATGCCGCTGTGGGATTGTCGTTCCAACCCGAGCACGCCAGCGTGTTCGCAGCGTAGACGGTAAATGAGTTGGCGAAAACAGACAGCAATCCCAGTGCTAGAAGCATGACACCTCTCATGCGACAGCGCTTGCTCTTTGTGGGGTCGCCGACGTATCGGCCGTATCGGGCCAGATGCTCCCGCATTGCACCGACGAGTTTCGCCAAGCCGCCAGGCACCGCGGCGTGTCATTCGGACGGACAGACTTTGACTTAATAGGCCGATATAGTGGCGGACCCTGTCAGCTTCAGTAGATCGACGTTGCTGTGATCTCACGTGACAGGCCTTTAAGCCGCGGTATTATATCTGTCCGTAACTGCTCTACACTTGACCGGATTGTGGTAGTGCTGACATTGACACCTCCGATCACACGCCGCGATTGATCGAAAACCGGAACAGCAGCGCTGAGCAAGCCGAGTT
>CAXSEG010000264.1:0-6451 GCA_964235545.1 uncultured Acetobacteraceae bacterium | reverse complement strand
TGGAATTGAATCGCGCCAGACGCAGCGCCATGCACACGGCGAACATCAGGCACGGGGCGAAGCCGTAGCCGCTCGCCACCCGCAGCGACCACAGATACAGGATGAACGCCGGCGCCACGCCGAAACACAGGAAGTCCGCCAAGCTGTCGAACTCGGCCCCGAACCGGGACGTGGCCTTCAGCAACCGGGCCAGCCGCCCGTCTATCCCGTCGATCGCGCCCGCGACCACCAGTGCCGCCGCCGCACTACCGAACCGCGCGTCCAGCGCGAAGCGCATCGCGGTCATCCCGGCACATAGGCCCAGCAGCGTCATCAGGTTCGGGATCATGCGCTGGAACGAGGAGCCGCTGTAGCGCGGGCGCTGGCGGACGCGGCGGCGGAAGACAGGTGGCCCGAATCCGGGTCCGCTCATGCCAGCATCGCCACCACCGTCTCGCCGCCCACCATCGTCTGCCCGACCGTCACCAGCGGCGTCACGCCCGGCGGCAGGTAAATGTCCGTGCGGCTGCCGAAGCGGATGATGCCGAACCGCGCGCCGGCCACCACGCCATCACCTTCCCGCAGCCCGCACAGGATGCGGCGCGCGATCAGCCCGGCGATTTGCACCACCGCCATGTCCCGCCCGTCCGGCAGGCGCAAGGCGATGGCGTTACGCTCGTTCTTGTCGCTGGCCTTGTCCAGGCTGGCGCTCACGAACTCGCCGGCATGATAGGCGATGCACGTGACGGTGCCCGCCGCTGGCACCCGGTTTACGTGCACGTTCAGTACCGAAAGGAACGTCGCCACCCGCCAGCGCGACGCCGGACCCAATCCGAGTTCGGCCGGGGGCACCGCCTGCACGACCGAGACGACGCGGCCGTCGGCCGCCGCCAGCACGGCATCGGGCCGGCCCGGCGGAGTGCGCTCCGGATCCCGGAAGAAGTACAGGCAGAACAGGGTGAACGCCACCGCCGGCCAGAACAGCCACGCGCTGAACACCAAGCCGGCCACCACCAGCACGCCGCCGGCCGCGATGAACGGCCGGCCTGCCCGATGGGGCGCCGGAAACGCGATACGCAAGGTCTGGACGAGGGTCATGGATATGTCATCTACGGCAAGGACCCGGGATATGCCCCCGTCGCCGCGACCGGGCAAGGTTCAGTGCGCGGCGGCCTGCGTCACCACGGCGGCTTGGCTGGCACCAGGTGTGTTGAACACCTGGCCCGGATAGATGTGGCCCAGACACCGAGCCCCACCCCCGCGCCGAGCACGGCCATCCCGGCGACGGCCAGGTACGAGGCACGGACCGAGGGGGAAAAGGCGGTGGGCGAAATCGCTACCAAAGCTAAACGCACTGAGGCAAGGCTGCAACAGTGTGTGTAAGAGGCAGGCTTGGTCTAGTGCCCCTGCGTGCCACGGGGCAGAGTCGGAACGCATGGAAACGAGGATGCGATGAGCGGGGTCCGGCGGTCACGGGCGCGGCAGACGGTGCTGCGACTGTCGATGAAGGTGTGGGATGCGCCGACGCGGCTGTTCCACTGGGCGGTGGTGCTGCTGATCGCATGCAGCTATTTCTCGATCGAATACGGGCGCATCCGCCTGCATTTCCTGTCCGGCTACGCCTTGCTGACGCTGTTGCTGTTCCGCCTCACCTGGGGGTTCGTGGGCAGCGAGACGTCCCGGTTCAGCCAGTTCATGCGCAGTCCAGTCGAAGGGTTCCGCCATCTGCGCCATTTCGGCAGGCGCGAGCCGGACGACCAGGTCGGCCATAATGCGGCAGGCGGCTGGATGGTCCTGATCCTGCTGGCTGATATCGCGCTGCAGGTTGGCCTAGGCCTGTTCAGCAACGCCCAGGACGATTACGTGGAGGAAGGTCCGCTCGCCCACCTGCTCAGCCGGGCCTGGAGTGACCGGGTCACCGACTGGCACGCGCTGAATTTTAACGTGCTGCTCGGCCTGATGGCGCTGCACGTGGTGGCAATCATCGCCTACGCCGTGGTCAAGCGCCACAACCTGCTGCGTCCGATGATCACCGGCCGCAAACGCCTGCCGGGCGCCACACGGCAGCCGAAAATGGCCTCATCCCTGGTCGCGGCACTTCTGGTGATGCTGGCGGCCTGCATCGTCTGGGCGTTGACGACCCGGGTCTGACCGGCCCGGATCGCCGCAGCTCGGCGGTCAGCTCCGCTCGCGGTAGGCCCGGTGGCAGGCGCCGCACTGCCCTGCCGTCACCTTGAACTGGTCCGCGAAGCCGGCCTTGTCGTCCGCCTCGGCGAGTTTCTCCAGCTTCTCCGCCTCCGTGTAGAAGTTCGCGGCCGCCTTCTCGAAGCCGGCGCGGTCGGTCCACACGTCCGGCTTGGCCTTGGTGTTGCGCCCCGTCTGCGTGCCGTCCGGGAACATGCTCGGGATCACATGGCCCCAGCTGGACAAACCCTTGGCCGCGTCGGTCAGCGGCTTGACGGAGCCGCCGGCATCGACCGTGGCCTTCATCGCCGCCGCTACCCCGGCCTGCAGGTCGAACCCGGCCTGGCGCGCCGCGATCACGTCGTCCGGCTTGATCGCCGTCTGGTCCGCCGCTTGCGCCACGCCCACCAAGCCAATCGCCAACGCCATGCCGCCCAACACAATCGCCCGCATCAACACGTCCTCCATTTATTCCGACGGGATCGTGTCATCGCGCACGCAACCTTGCCAATTGAAAACTGCATGACACTGTATGGCTTTCGCGGCAGTTGTGCGGGCTCCAATTGGAGCGCCGTTCACCATGCCAGCCAATATCCGCTCCGTCGCCGTGTTCTGCGGCTCCCGCGTGGGGCATGACCCGTCCTGGCGCGCGGGGGCCGAGGCGCTCGGGCGCGGGCTCGCCGCCTATGGCATCCGCCTGGTCTATGGCGGCGGCCGGGTTGGTCTGATGGGGGCCGTGGCCGACGGTGCGCTGGCCGGCGGCGGTGCGGTGACGGGCATCATCCCCGACTTCCTCCGCGCCCGTGAAGTCGCCCATCCCGGCGTTACCGACCTGGTCGTGACGGACACGATGCACAGCCGCAAGGCGCTCATGGTGCAGAACGCCGACGCGTTCGTGACACTGCCGGGCGGCCTGGGCACGCTGGACGAGACGATCGAGGTTATTACCTGGCGCCAGCTGGGCCTGCACGACCGCCCGATCCTGATCACCAACCTGAACGGCTGGGCCACCGGACTGATCGGCCTGCTAAACGATTTCGTCACCGACGGCTTCACCGACCCGTCGGCCCGGGCGCTATACGAGGTCCTGCCGGACGTGCCCGCCATCCTGCGCCGCCTGCTGACGCTGCCGGCCCGGACCTAGCTTGCCTGCCGTCTCGCCCGGCGCTATACGCCGCAACTCGGTCGGAGCGTAGCTCAGCCTGGTAGAGCGCTTGCTTCGGGAGCCAGAGGCCGGAGGTTCGAATCCTCTCGCTCCGACCACTCCCGCTTTCTCACCCGTTGGCATCGAAATCCAGTTGGATCATGGCGGGGACAACGTCCGCCCGGTAGAGGCGGGCGACTGCGGCGAAGTCGGCCCGCGCGGATGCAAGATCCGGCCAGTCGATTTCGACTTCCTCGAACGGCGGCTTGAACCCGACCGCCAGCACGATTCTGCCATCCGGCGACTGCGACAAGATGGCGAGCAGGTGGCTCGCGTAGAGGACGAGCCAACCGGCCGACGCGTCATGTGGCAGGCCGATGCGGCAAGCCTGCAGTGACAGCCGTCCCCCGCCTGATCGCGCTTTTGCCGTCATGCCGCCTCCCTCGTGAGGAAGCATGAGCCAGACAAGTTGGCGCAAGGGTAACGAGGGACTAGGCCGCTTTACGCCATCGCTCGGCTAGGCCGCCCGCCGTAGCAGGAACAGCGCCTGTTCGCCGAACAGGTTCGCCAGCCGCGGCGCCCGCCGCCAGGGCGAGCGCTGGCCGGCCTCGTCCACCGCCAGCCATTGCTCCACGGCATACCCCTCCTGCGCGCACAGCTCGAAGAAGTCCTGGATGGTGCAGGGATGAATGTTGGGCGTCTCGTGCCAGGGCCGGTCCCAGGTCTTGGTCATCGGCATCCGGCCCTTTACCACCAGCTGCCAGCGCACCAGCCAATGGCCAAAATTGGGGAAGGAGACGAGCGCGCGGGTGCCAATCCGCAGCATCTGGCGCAGCACCTCTCGCGGGCGCTCCACCGCCTGCAGCGTGCGCGACAGCACGACGTAGTCGAACGCGCCATCCGGGTAGTGCTCGAGGTCGGTATCCGCGTCGCCGTGCATCACCGGCAGGCCATGTGCCACCGCATGCGTCACGGCGGCCATGTCCAGCTCGATCCCGCGGGCGTCGCAGCCGCGGGTGCGGAACAGGTGGTCCAGCAGGTCACCGTCGCCGCAGCCGATATCCAGCACGCGGCTGCCCACGGCGATCATCTCGCTCATCAGGCGCAGGTCCAGTCGCATGTTCTTGGCGACGAACTGGACGGGTGGCTTTATTGAGCCTGTCACCCCGGTGTTGCCGTAGGGTGGGCTTCAGCCCACCGCCATGCGCGCGGCTGGTGGGCTGAAGCCCACCCTACGGCGGGCTCGACGGGTCGCCTCACCACCCCAACCCGGCATGCTCCGCACAGCCGCGCAGGAAGCCGCGCAGCGTGCGGTGGAAATCCGGCTCGTCCAGCAGGAACGCGTCGTGCCCCTTGTCGGAGGCGATCTCCACGAAGCTCACGTTCGCCGCCGCCCGGTTCAGCGCGCGGGCGATGGCGCGGGATTGGGCGGTCGGGAACAGCCAGTCGGAGGTGAACGACACCACGCAGAAGCGGGACCGGGTGCCGCGGAACGCCGCCGACAGGTCCCCCCCGTGCTCGGCCGCCAGGTCGAAGAAATCCATCGCCCGGGTGATCGTGAGATACGAATTGGCGTCAAATCGGTGGACGAAGGTGCTGCCCTGGTGGCGCAGGTAGCTTTCCACCTCGAACATGTCGCCGAACAGGCTCAGCGCCTCCTTCGCCTGGTCCGGCCCGGCCTGCAGGCGGCGCCCGAACTTGCGGGTGAGCGCCTGCTCCGAGAGGTAGGTGATGTGTGCCGCCATCCGCGCCACCGCCAGGCCGCGCGCCGGCACCTGGCCGGTCTCCCAATACCGTCCGCCCAGCCATTGCGGGTCGGCGAAGATCGCCTGCCGCCCGACCTCGTGGAACGCGATATTCTGCGCGGAATGGAACGGCGCGGTCGCAATCGGCACGGCGGCGAAGACCTGGCCCGGGAAGGTCGCCGCCCATTCCAGCGCCTGCATCCCACCCATCGAGCCGCCCACCACCGCGAACAGCCGCTCGATTCCCAGATGGTCCACCAGCCGCTTCTGAGCCCGCACCATGTCGCGGATGGTGACGGGCGGGAACGACGTGCCCCAGGGCTCGCCGGTCGCCGGGTCGATCGAGCGCGGCCCGGTGGAGCCGATGCACGAGCCGAGCACATTGGCGCAGATGACGAAGAACCGCTCCATGTCGATCGGCAGCCCGGGTCCGACCACCGCCTCCCACCAGCCCGGCTTGCCGGTCAGGGGATGGCGCTCGGCCAGATACTGGTCCCCGGTCAGCGCGTGGCACACCAGGATCGCGTTGCTGCGCCCGGCGTTCAGCGCGCCATAGGTGCGGTAGGCCACGTCGATCCCTGGCAGGCTCTGGCCGCAATCGAGCGGGAAGGGCTCGGTGAACCGCTCGTGCTGGTGGATGACCGGTGCGGGCGCGTCCGGGGCTGGGCTGGGGAGGTCCACGCCCCTTTGTATGGCGATACCGGCTGGACGGGGCAACCACGCGCCAGCGCCGCCGCGGTTTGCCCGCGCGCACGCCGCGGTTTATGCGTTTGTCCATGTCGAGTATCCCACAACCGGCCGCCCCGCCGGACCTCCTCGCCTTGCGCGCCGAGCTGGACGGGATGGATGACGGCCTGCACGATCTGCTGATGCGCCGGGCCGCTGTGGTGGACCGGATCGGCCAGCTGGCGGTGAAGGGCCGTGTGGCACTCCGCCCGGGCCGCGAGGCCGCCATCATCCGCCGCCTGCTTGCCCGTCATACCGGGCGCTTTCCGCCGGCCCGCCTGGTGCAGATGTGGCGCGAGATGATTTGCGGCATGACCGCCCTCCAGGGGCCGTTCGCACTAGCGGTCTGCGCGCCGGACTCCGCCAGCGGCTACATCGCCGCCACCCGCGAGCATTTCGGCGCGCCCACCCCGCTGCGCATCCACCGCACCCCCGCCCAGGCGATCGGCGCCGTCAGCAGCGGCGCCGTCTCCGCCGCCGTGCTGCCGATGCCAGCCGAGGAGGAGCCCGCCTCCGCCGCCTGGTGGACGGCCCTGCTGCACCGCGACGACCCGCGCATCCACATCGTCGCCCGCCTGCCGTTCTGGGCTCCCCGGCCGGAGGGCACGCGGGACCTGGCGGCCCTGGTGGTGTCCGTGGCCCCACCGGACCCGAGCGGGGCGGACCGCTCCTT
>CAXSEG010000263.1:0-6656 GCA_964235545.1 uncultured Acetobacteraceae bacterium | reverse complement strand
TCTCGCCGTTGGCGGAGATCGTGCCGACCTGCGCCGTCTCGGCCTCGGTGGTGATCTTCTTGCTGCGCGCCTTCAGCTCATCGACGATGGCGGCCACCGCCATATCCACGCCGCGCTTCAGGTCCATCGGGTTCATGCCCGCGGCCACGGCCTTGCTGCCCTCGCGGACGATGGACTGCGCCAGCACGGTCGCCGTCGTCGTGCCGTCGCCGGCCAGGTCGTTGGTCTTGCTCGCGACCTCGCGCAGCATCTGCGCGCCCATGTTCTCGAACTTGTCGGCGAGCTCGATTTCCTTGGCGACGGTCACACCGTCCTTCGTGATCCGCGGAGCGCCGAAGCTCTTGTCGATCACCACGTTGCGGCCCTTAGGCCCCAGCGTCACCTTCACCGCGTCGGCGAGGATGTCCACGCCGCGCAGCATGCGCTGACGCGCGTCACCGCCAAACCGTACGTCCTTGGCTGCCATGATATTCTACCTTCTAATATGTGGAGAGATGGGGTCGGGTTGGCGATCAGGCCGCCTCGACGATCCCCATGATGTCCGACTCCTTCATGATCAACAGCTCTTCGCCGTCGATCTTGACTTCGGTGCCGGACCATTTGCCGAACAGGATCTTGTCGCCGGCCTTGACGTCGAGTGCCACGATCTGGCCCTGCTCGTTGCGGGCACCCGGCCCGGCAGCGACGATCTCCCCCTGCATCGGCTTTTCCTTCGCCGTGTCAGGGATGATGATCCCACCAAGGGTCTTTTCCTCGGCCTCGAGACGCTTGACCACGACGCGGTCATGCAACGGACGGAACTTCATTCGGACTATGCTCCTCAGTGACGTGACACTGGATTGATCCGGCGGCGGTGTTTTGGCACTCAGCCTTCCGGAGTGCCGGCCGTCTAACGGCCACCCGGCCCGAAGTCAAGCACTCGACGTCATCGAGTGCTAACCGTCCCCCGCCAAGCCGGCAAATCCGCCAACGCATCCAAACGGGACGGTAAGCAGTCGTCGCGCACCGGCCAATGAAGCAGCCCTCGACTCGGCACCCGCGCGGCAAACAACAGAAAATCTTTGCTAGGACTCAACAGTCCACTTGAGGAAAACCACGATAGATGCAAGGTGTCATGCACGACCGTTCTAAATGCGTTTGCGGAGTCGATTGCCCATGTCCGAAGATAATTCAAACCACGTAGTCCTAGGGCTCACCGCTCAGATCGTGTCGGCGCATGTCTCCAACAATACGGTGTCCCGTGACGCGCTGCCCGAGCTGATTCAGCAGGTTTTCTCTACCTTGATCGCCGCTGGCACTGAACAGGCGGAGCCGGAACGGTTGCAGCCGGCCGTTCCCATCAAGAAATCGGTGTTTCCGGAGTACATCGTTTGTCTTGAGGACGGCAAGAAACTGAAAATGCTCAAGCGTCACCTGCAAACCTCCTACAACATGACGCCGGAGCAGTATCGCGAACGTTGGGGCCTGGCACACGACTACCCGATGGTTGCGCCGAAATACGCCGAACATCGCTCTGAGCTCGCCAAGAAAATCGGCCTCGGCCGCAAGCCGGCTCCAAAGGAAGAAGCCGCGATCGCTCCGGCCCCTGCCAAGCGCGGTCGAAAGGCCGCCTAGCCCAGCCCGACTGCAATCATCGTAAGGTGGGCTGCGCGCAGCCCACCGCCCTAGCAAGGCTGTCGTAAGGTGGGCTGCTCGCAGCTCACCGGCCCTGGCGAAGCGCTGCTTGAAGCATCCTCCTTCAGGCAAGCGCTCCATCCGCCCCTTCGTCCTCGCCCGCTCGTCTCGCGCCTGCGCCGGATCCACGTCCCGCGCATCCCGGCCGTGCTGCTATCCGTGATCCTGACCTCGGCGTCATCCTCGCCCTTGCCGGCCTGACCGGTGGCAATTGGCCAGCCTCGCAAGCGACCTGCCGCGCTACCACTACACGGTCGAGCAGAGGGTTTCGGTGCTGCAGAAGCTGACCGTCGGCAAGCTGTCGGAACCCGGATGGTGGTGGGCCCTACCAGCCAGCACTTGGCGAATCCGCCAGCGCCCCCAAAACGCATGAGCATCTAACGACGCTAGAGGCTCCACGTGCACCGAACCGCTCCAACCACCACAGCGTCATCGATCACGGAATGCCTTACCGCCCTGGCATTCGACCTTGCCACCCGCGCCGCCGCCGCCCCGCAGGGCCTGCTGTTCATCGACGCCACCGGTGACCGTCTGGACGAGCTATCGGCTGCCGCCAGCGTCTTTCAGCCGGCGCTCGCCATTCTCACCTTCCCGGCCTGGGATAATCTGCCCTACGACCGCTCTCCGCCCTCTGCCGGCATCGTCGGCCGCCGTGTCGCCACCCTCGCTCGGCTCGCCAGCGAACCACCCCGCCCGGTCCTGGTGCTCACCTCCGCCCGCGCCGTCCTCGCCCGCGTGCCTCCGCCCAGCCAATGGCAGGACGCGTCTCTCACCTTCACCCCCGGCGACGCGATCGATCTCGCCCATATCTCCGAACGCCTGCGCGGCTTCGGCTACACCGAGGAGGAGCACGTCGACGAACCCGGGCAGGTCGCACTCCATCCCCGTGTAATCGACGTCTACCCCGGTGACGCCACGGCCCCGCACCGCCTCCTCCTAACCGACGGCCGGCTTGACGCGATCCACCGCATCGACCCCTCCTCCCAGCGGTCGGCAGGCGATGGTGAGTCCAACCTCGTGCTACAACCCGTGACTGACGTGCTGGCGGATGAGGGCCATGCTGCCGGCCTGGTCTGCATGCTCAGCTACCTGCCCGGTGCCGACATCTTGCTGCATGAGGAAGCCCAGCCCCGCTGGGATGACCTGCGGGAGCAGATCGAGGATGCCTATGCCGCGACCGCGCGGGCCCGCCGCAGCGCCGCGGGCGGCCCCGCCTACCTGGCGCCGCCTAGCCAACTCTTCACCAAGGCGGCGGAACTCGCCGAGCTCCTGGCCGGTTCCACCCACGAGGCTACCCTCGGTCACGCCGTTCTCACCCCGCCGCTCTACCGTCCCGCTCCCATTGCCGCCGCGCTCCGCCACGCCCTTGTATCGGGCCGCGCCGTGATCGCCGCCGGGGCAGGGGCTGCTCGCCTGCAAACTGCCCTGACACAGCGCCATGCAGCACCCGTCCGCCTCGCCACGGACTGGCAGGATGCCATCACCGGCCCCGCCGACACCGCCGCGATCCTGCCGGTGGCACTCCCCAACGGCTTCGTCCGCGATGGCATCCACCTGCTCGCCATGCCTGTCGTCCAGCCCCGCACCCACGCCGCCCACCGGCTGACGCTCGAGGAACCGCCCCGCTTCGGCGACATCGTCGTCCATCGCGGCCACGGCGTCTGCCGCCTGCGCGGCCTGGCCTCCGTTGGCGAGGAAGAGCGCGTGGCACTGGAGTTCGCCGGCGACACCGAGCTTCTGGTGCCGACGGACGAGCTGGGCCAGATCTGGCGCTATGGCAGCGAAGCCGACGCGATCGCGCTCGACAAGGTGGACGGCGACACCTGGCGCCACCGCGAAGCCGAGATCGCCGAGGAGATCACCGGCACGGCCAAGGCCCTGGCCGGCGAAGCCGCCGCCCGCGCGAAACTGAAGGCGCCCGTCATAGAGCCGCCTGCGGCCCCTTATGCCCGCTTCGTCCGCCGGTTCGCCTTCCCGCTCTCCCCGGACCAGGCCGACGCCACCGAGGCCACCCTGGCCGACCTCGCCGCCGGCCGCCCGATGGACCGCCTCGTGTGCGGCGATGTCGGCTTCGGCAAGACCGAGATCGCCCTGCGCGCCGCCGCGGCCACCGCGCTGGCCGGCTACCAGGTCGCCATCGTCGCCCCCACCACCGTCCTTGCCCGCCAGCATTTCGACACCTTCACTCGCCGCTTCGCCGGCTTCGGCCTCCGCGTGGACAAGCTGCTGCGTGGCGCCACCACCGCCGAGGGCCGCGCCGTCCGCACCGGCCTCGCCGACGGCAGCATCGCCATCATCGTCGGCACCCAGGCCGTCGCTGCCGACGCCATCCGCTTCAAAAACCTGGCCCTCGTCGTCATCGACGAGGAACAGCGCTTCGGCGACGCCCAGAAGAAGCGCCTCGCCACGCTGCGCAACCCGGAGGGCGGCGTCCACACCCTGGTGATGACCGCGACCCCCATCCCGCGCACCCTGCAAACCGCCATGGTCGGCCTGCGACAGATCAGCGTCATCGCCACCGCCCCCGTCCGCCGCCGGCCCACCCGCACCTTCGTCCTGCCATGGGACCCGGTGATCGTGCGCGAGGCACTGCTGCGCGAGCATGCCCGCGGCGGCCAGAGCTTCGTCGTGTGCCCGCGCATCGAGGACACCGAGCCGCTCGCCGCCCGCCTCGCCGAAGCCGTCCCCGAACTATCCCTCGTTACCGCCCATGGCCGCCTCAAGCCGCAGGCGCTGGAGCAGGCCGTCGCCGATTTCGCCGCAGGCGAGCACGACGTGCTGCTCGCGACCAACATCATCGAAGCCGGGCTCGACATCCCGCGCGCCAATACGATCCTGATCACCCGCCCCGACCGCTTCGGCCTGGCCCAGTTGCACCAGATGCGCGGCCGGGTCGGGCGCGGTGCCCGGCGCAGCTTCGCCTACCTGCTGACCGAGCAGGGCAAGAACCTTGCCGCGCCCACGAAGCGTCGCCTGCACACGCTGGAAGCGCAGGAACAGCTCGGCGCCGGCATTACCATCAGCCTGGCCGACATGGACGCTCGCGGCGCCGGGGACCTGTTCGGCGCGCAGCAGGCTGGCCACGTCCACGCCATCGGTACCGAGCTATACCAGCATCTGCTCGCCACCGAACTCGCCGTCGGCCGCGGCGAGCCCCGCCCCCCGGCGCCGCCCATCTTGCACACGGAGGTCATGGCCCGCATCCCGGAGGATCTCGTCGGCGAGCCCAACCTCCGGTTCGAGCTGTACCGCCGCCTCGCCCGCCTGCCGGACCAGCAAGCCGCCGCAGCATTCTCGGAGGAACTGGAGGATCGCTTCGGCGAGCTACCCGAGCCGGTCCACCTGCTCATTGCTCAAGCGGGCCTCCGCGCCTGGTGCGCCGCCAACGGCATCACCCGTCTGGACGCCGGCCCACACGCCATCGCCCTCACAGCCGCCGATCCAGCCTCCGCCCAAGCCCTAGCCAGCCGCTTCGCCTCCGCCAAAGCCAAGGTCGGCAGGGTGCTGATCCCCCTCGCCATTCCCAACGCCGCCGACCGCCTACGCCAACTCTGCCAAACGACCGCCACCCTCCGGTAACAGCGTCTTCGTAGGATGTGCTTCAGCCCATCACCACAGGCGAGATCACCACCAGCCAAATCAAACGGTCGGTGCTTCCACCCCGATCCGCGCCGCCGTCTCTACGATCGCAGCCCACGTCGCCGTCTGCAGCGGCACCCCATCCCTTACCCGGACCGCCCGCGTCCGCGCCTCCGCCTCACCTGGCACCAGCACCTCGCCCCCCGGCACCGCCGGGCGGGACGCCTTCACGTACAGCGCATACTCCCGCGCCACGTCGGCAAAATGCGCCGCGCCGAAATGCGCCGGGTCCAGGTAGATCGACAGCATGCCGTTGCCGATTCGCCCGCGCTTGCCACCCGGGATCGGCCCCGAGGTCGGCCCGCCGGTCAGGCACCCGGCCAGGATTTCGCACATGAACGCGATGCCCGACCCCTTATGGTCTCCGAACGCCCGCAGTGCCCCCGCCCCCTGCGCCGAGTCCCGCGTGGAAACGCCCGGCGTGATCGGTCCGTACAGCGTTTGCGGATCGGTCGACAGCGTGCCGTCCGGATCGATCAACGCTCCCGGGGGCAGGGGCTTGCCGCCATTGGACGCCACCAGCACCTTGCCCTCCGCCACCGTGGACGTCGCGAAGTCCAGGATCAGCGGATCCGTGCCCGGCTGCGGCGCCCCCACGCAGAACGGGTTGGTGGAGAACCGCCGGTCCACCCCTCCAAAGGGCGCCACTAGCTCCCCCATCGCCACGTTCACGAAGTGGATCGACACCAGCCCCGCCGTCGCCGCCCGCTCCGCCCAGTCCCCGATCCGCCCGATATGGCCCGAGTTGCGCAGCGCGATTACCGACATGCCGGACTGCCTGGCCTTGGCGATCCCCATATCCACCGCCAGCGGCCCGATCGTCTGCCCAAACCCGAAGCCGCCATCCACCACTGCGTGCGCCGGGCTATCCACGACCACTCGTAGGCTCTGCCCGGCGAGCACCGACCCATTTTCTAGCCACAGCACGTAGCGTGGCACCCGGATCACGCCGTGGCTGTCATGCCCGGCGAGGTTCGCGCCGATCAAGTGGTGCGCGACCCGCTCCCCCTCCTCCCGGCTCGTCCCCGCCTTGGCAAAGATGTCGGTGATGAAGTCCCGCAACGTGGCAACGGGCACGGTGGTCGTTGGCAGGTCGGCCATCTGCGGCTCTATCCCTCTCTGGCGATGCCCTGCGCGAACGGCCGCCAGACCTGGTTGTCCGTCGGCAGGATCGTCATATCAGCAACCGTCGCCCGCGGAGGCAAGGAGGCCACGAACACCGCCGCCGCCGCGACGTCCTCCGCCTGCAGCATCAGCGCCCGGTCCGCCGGCGAGGGCGGAAGCGGCCGGCTGTCGAGGATGTCGGTCGCGACCTCGCCCGGGTTGATGCACACCGAGCGGAT
>CAXSEG010000262.1:0-6659 GCA_964235545.1 uncultured Acetobacteraceae bacterium | reverse complement strand
CAGCGGCGAATGGTTGGGCAGCATGATCCCGCCCGCGCCGACGCGGATGGTTTTGGTGCTGGCAGCCACGAAGCCGATCACCACCGAGGTGGCGGCGGAGGCGATGCCGATCATGTTGTGGTGCTCGGCCAGCCAGTAGCGCTGGTAGCCGAGCCGCTCGGCGTGCTGCGCCAGGCTGCGGGCGTTGTACAGGGCGTCCGCGGGCGTGAGTCCCTGGGGGATGGGGGCCAGGTCGAGAACAGAAACAGCCTGCATTATGCAACTCCTATCAGTGGCCACGGCCCAGGAAAAAGCCCAGAACCGTTCCAGCCGCACCCATTATCGCGGCACCTGCCAGAAACGCCGAGATGATCACGCGCGTCGGATCGAGCCGCCAATCCTGCTGCACCTTCCGCGCCTGAAGCGTCTTCAAATCCGTGTCGGCCTGCATTTGAGCCATCCTCGCGTTGAACTCGCGCGCTTCGTCGACGTCGCTCAGAGGCATAGCATGTCCACAGGGTAAGAGTGGGGGGCTTCTGTTGCCCGGTGCCCCCCGAACCGCGTCTATCGCAACTTACGCTGCGACTGCGAATGCCTCATGATTGTCATTGGCACTTGTAATATAGCCCGATAACGGCGGTACAATGCCGAGCGAAAAATCCGTCTTTACCACGCGTGTCGAGCCTATTTCGTCCCCTTGTCCGCCCCCCGGAAGGGACTGGTGGAGACGCCGGGTACCGCCCCCGGGTCCACAACGATTATTCCACGAACCGTTTATCGCCGTATCTGGCAAGCCAGCGCTGATGAATATAGGCGAGGCTGCGGTGGAATGGTAGGGGGTTCGGTAATCGAGGGCGGGGTTGGTTGATATGGCCCGTGAGGCAAGACGCGCGATCGATATGGGGCGGACCTAGCGATGGCAGCGCCCCCGGTCGGTGCCCGCATGGCACAGGACCTGCTGCTGGATGCCGAGGCGATCAGGGCCGGCGCGCGCCTGGTCGGTGACCGCAACCCGCTGCACCATGACGAGGTGTTCGCTGCCGCCAGCCGCTTCGGCGAGCTGATCGCCAGCGGTGCCCATACCGCGGCGCTGCTCGCCGGCATCGTCAGCAACGGCTTCGCTGCCGCCGCCGATGACGGCCGGCCGGTGGTCGGCGTCGACTACACGGTCCAGTTCCGCGGCCCGGTGCGGGTCGGCCGGCCGATGCGGATGGAGTGGGTCGTGACATCGCACGAGGCGCGGCGGTCGGGCGTGATCGCGCGCATGGCTGGCAGCATCGTGGACGCCGCGGATGGCACGCCAGCCCTGACCGCCGAACTGACCGCGCTTTATTTCACTTAGGATACAACAGGCGAGGCTTTGTCTTTTGCCGGTCGGCATCTATTTCGGCGTTGCTGACAAACCAGGCAAGGCTGCCGGCGTTTTGCGGCCTCCCAGCCGCAGGAGTACCGCCATGACCCCGAACCAATACGCGATGCAGGATCCCCTCAAGCAGTATCCGCAGCCCAAGTTCGAGGACCAGCCGCAATCGCCGCCGGGTCTGGGGCGGGACATGGTGCCGAAGCCGGACCATGGCGAAGCGAGCTACCAGGGCTTCGGCCGCCTCGCCGGCCGCCGTGCCCTGATCACCGGCGGCGATAGCGGCATCGGCCGCGCCGTGGCGATCGCCTTCGCCCGCGAGGGAGCGGACCTGGTGATCAACTACCTGCCCGAAGAGGAGGCGGACGCCCAGGACACGCTGCGCATCGTGGCCGCAGCCGGGTTCAAGGCCGTGGCCATGCCGGGAGACCTCCAGAGCGAGGCGTTCTGCGTCCAACTGGTGGAGAAGAGCCGCGAGGCTCTCGGCGGGATCGACATACTGGTCAACGTCGCCGGCAAGCAGATGGCGGTCGAGGCTATCGCCGAGCTCACGACCGAGCAGTTTGAGGCGACGTTCCGGACCAACGTGTATGCCATGTTCTGGCTGTGCAAGGCGGCTCTGCCGCACATGCCGCCGGGCGCGACCATCATCAACACGACGTCGATCCAGAGCTACAACCCGTCGCCCACGTTGCTGGACTACGCGTCCACCAAGGCGGCGATCACCGCCTTCACCCATGCGCTGGCCAAGCAGGTTGTGGACAAGGGCATCCGCGTCAACGCCGTCGCACCCGGCCCGTTCTGGACGCCGCTGCAATCCTCCGGCGGCCAGCCCCGCGCAAAGATCCCGGAGTTCGGGTCGGAAGTGCCGATGAAGCGCCCGGGCCAGCCGGCCGAGGTGGCACCGATCTACGTCCTGCTCGCCTCCCAAGAGTCGAGCTTCGTCACCGGCGAAGTGTACGGCGTGACGGGCGGCAACCCGATCTCGTGACGGCCACCCCCGAAGCGCAGACGGCGGATCGCGACGGCGGCGGCCATCTGCCGCTGTCGCAATACGCCCTGCTCGGGGACGGCCGCAGCGTGGCGCTGGTAGGGGCGGACGGCTCGGTCGATTGGTGGTGCGTCCCCTCCATGCACGACGACCCTCTGTTCGACCGGCTGCTCGACCCGGCGGATGGCGGGCGTTTCTCCATTACCCCGGTCGAAGCGTTCACCGTCGAGCGGCGCTACCGCGACGACAGCAACGTGCTGGAGCAGGTGTTCACCACCGCCTCGGGCCGTGCCCGGGTGACCGATTCGATGAACAGTGGCATGTCCGGCCGGCTACCCTGGAGCGAGATGGCGCGCCGGGTGGAGGGTTTGGACGGCCGCGTCGAGTTCACGGTCGAGATCGTGGTCGGGCGGCGGCTGGGCCAGGCGACCTCGTGGCGGGAGCCGAGTCCGCACGGCGACGTGCTGCACCTGGACGGGCTGATCACGGCGCTGCGCACCAACGGTTCGGTGCAGCGTGTGCGCGAGGACGACCGGGGGGTCGGTGCCCGCCTGGTCACCGCGCCCGGCGAGCGGAGCGTGCTCGCCTTGCTGGCCGGGTCGGACGCGCCGCTCATCTTGCCGGCGATGGAGGCGATCGACCGCCGGATCGACCGTTCGGACCAAGCCTGGAAGGAGTGGTGCGCCAACCTTACCCCAATCGGGCACTACGACGCCGCCGTCCGGCGCAGTGCCCTGGCGCTGAAGCTGCTGCTGTTCTCGCCCACGGGGGCCATCGCGGCCGCCGCGACCACCTCGCTGCCGGAGCGGATCGGCGGCAAGAAGAACTACGACTACCGCTACGCCTGGACCCGGGACGTCGCCTTCACCATCAAGGCGCTGCTGCGCGTGGGTGCCACGGAGGAGGCCAAGGCCGCGTTCAGCTGGCTGATGCGGACCATCGAGCGTCACGGCGGCCGCATCGCGACCATGTACACGCTGGACGGCGAGGCAGCGCCGGGCGAGGAGGCGTTGGACCTGCCCGGCTACCGCGGCAGCCAGCCCGTCCTGCGCGGCAACAGGGCGGGCCGGCAGCTGCAGCTCGGCACGTTCGGGGACCTGTTCGAGACGGCGGCGCTGTTCGTGGAGGAGGGCCACATCCTCGACCTCGGGACGCGCAAGGTGCTGGCGAGCGAGGCGGACCGGTGTGCGGACATCTGGCGCCAGAAGGATAGCGGCATCTGGGAGCTTGAGGAGGAAGAGCACTACACCAGCTCCAAGATGGGCTGCTGGGCGGCGCTGGACCGCGCCGTGTCGCTCGCCCAGCTCGGGCAGATCGACGCCAGCCGGGTCGATCGCTGGCGGCGGGAAGCCGGGCACATCAAGGACTGGGTGGACGCCGCGTGCTGGTCCGAGGCGAAGCAGGCCTACGTGATGCACGCCGGGTCGGAGCGCCTCGATGCCGCGATCCTGCTCGCGACCCGCTTCGGGTTCCCCCGGCCGGATCGCCTGGCATCGACCCGCGATGCCATAAGGCGGGAGCTGGCCCGGGGGCCGCACGTGTATCGCTACACGGGGATGAACGCGGAGGAGGGCACGTTCATCGCCTGCGGCTTCTGGCTGGTGGAGGCCTACGCGCTGTTGGGCGACAAGCCCGCGGGGGCGATCCAGATGGACGCCATGCTGGCAGCGTGCGGCGGCAATCTGGGGCTGATGAACGAGCAGTTCGACCCGGCCGATGGCAGCTTCCTCGGCAATGCGCCGCAGGCGCTGAGCCATCTGGCGATGATCCACGCGGCTTGCTCCCTCGCGGAGGATGGTTGACTGTCCTGCTACCGGTAGGCTGCCGCGCGCACCCGCCTGCTCCCTCTCCCGGGTCTGGAAGATCAAGGGGTAAGAAGCTTGAGATCCCGTGATGGCCGATCGTAGGTGCGTGGACGGCCTTCACCCCGGCCATCTGCCAGTAGAGGGAGTAGGGGGAAGAGGAAGGGCGAGGACCCTAGGTGGTCGGAGCCCCGACCCCGCGGGTCTGTGCGGGCCTCCCTGAGGTTGACCGCAGTGCCGAGGAATACTGGCCACCCCGGCCTGCCACCACGCCGGCGGCGCACGGCGGATAGGAGACGCCTCATGACGGATATCGATGTCATCGTCGTCGGTGGCGGGTCGGCCGGTGCGCCGCTCGCGGCCCGGCTGTCGGAGGACCCGGGCCGCCGGGTGTTGCTGCTGGAGGCGGGGCGGGACTGGCGCAGCGCCGACGCGCCGGATGCCCTGCGCAGCCCCAACATCATCCCGTTCATGCACGATCCGGCGCACCAGGCGGCCTGGCAGTGGCCGGCGCTTATGGCCCGGCGCACCGCAGCCCAGGCCCCGCGCTTCTACTGGCGCGGCAAGGCAATGGGCGGCAGCTCCGCCGTCAACGCACAAATCGCCATCCGCGGCGTGCCGGACGCGTTCGACGCCTGGGCGGAGGCCGGCTGCGAGGGCTGGTCTGCCGCCGACGTACTGCCGCTGTATGACCGGATCGAGGACGATGCCGAGAGCGGCGCAGGCCGGCGTATGGGCGGTCCACTGCCGGTGTTCCGCATGCCGCAGGCGCAGTGGGGTGCGGTGGACCTGGCCTTGCGTGAGGCCGCCCTGGCGCTCGGCTATCCCTGGAAGGCCGACCTGAACGCGCCCGAAGGTGAAGGCGTCTCCTGCAACCCTATCAACCTCCGCCATGGCCGGCGCGTCACCACCAATGACGGCTACCTCGAGCCGGCGCGGGGCCGCGCCAACCTGGGAATCCGCGGCGAGGCGCTGGTGGAGCGCGTGGTGTTCGAGGGGCGACGCGCCGCGGGCGTGCAGGTGAGCTTCGGCGGCGGCCCGGCGGAGATCCTACGGGCGCGGCTAGTCGTGCTGTGCGCCGGGGCCATCCATAGCCCGGCCATCCTGATGCGCTCCGGCATCGGCCCGGCAGCGGCGCTGCGCAGCCTGGGCATCCCCGTGCTGCACGACAACGCCTATGTCGGCCGCGAACTGATGGACCACCCCGTGCTGCGCGCCAGCCTGACGCTGAAGCCGCGCTTCCAGGCGGAGGACCCGGAGGCGCGCCACACAAATTGCTGCGTAGCCTACAGCAGCCGGCTGGCAGGCGGCGGCGACCGGGACATGATCCTGGTGGCGTACAACCATCGCGGGCTGCCCGAGCTGGGTCAGCAACGGCCTGGCCCGGGCGGCGCCATTGGGGCCGGGTTGTATAACGCGTTCTCGCGGGGCGAACTGCACCTGGCCTCGGCCGACCCGAACGCCAATCCCGTGGTGGAGGAGAACATGCTGGCCGACCCGCGGGACCGGCTGCGCATGCGTGACGCGGTGCGCCGGCTGGCCGATCTGGTCGCGCACCCGGCGTTGCAGGCGATCTGCGACGGCCTGCGCTTCGGCGACACTGCGCTGACCCCGGCCGAGGCGGCGGCTTTGCCGGCAGACGAGCTGGACACCCTCATGCTGGCCGAGGCCGCCGACATCCAGCACGCCGCCGGCACCTGCCGCATGACGGCGCACGAGGATCCGCGTGGCGTGGTGGACCCCGATCTGTGCGTGCGCGGCGTGCAGGGTTTGCGCGTCGCCGACGCCTCCATCATGCCGACGGACTGCCGGGCCAATCTGCATTTCACGTGCGTGATGATCGGGGAGAACCTGGCCCGCCGTATCGCCGCGGGCCACTAGGTCGTGGACCGTTCCACCGTCATGCCAGGACTTGACCCTGAGTACGCTCGACGTGTTCTGGCCAACGCCGGATCAAGTCCGGGCATGACGTGCCTTTGTATGCCTCGATGCGGTGATCGATGCAGTCCTGGGACCTAATCAAGGTGCTGCTCGCGCTGCATCGGGCGGGCACGTTCGAAGGGGCGGCGCTTGCCCTGCACATCGACTCCACGACGGTGCGGCGTCGAGTCCAGGCGCTGGACCGGCAGGCTGGCATCACGCTGTTCGTGCGCCGCGATGCCCAACTGGTGCTGGCGGACGGGCAAGACGCGCTGCTGGAGGCGGCCCTGCGGATGGAGGCGAGCTACGGCGAGTTCCTGGCGCTCTCCAAGCGGGCGCGGTCGGGCGGCACCATTCGGGTGACGACGCTCGACATCTTCGCCACCCTGCTGGCCCCCGACCTGGCGCGGTTGCGCCGCCTGCATCCGGACATCCAACTGGAGCTGACGACCGAGCCGCATTTCGTCGACCTGGAGCGGGAGCGGATTGACCTCGCGATCCGGCTGGCGCGGCCATTGCGCGGGGTCAACGGCCTTAAACGCCTGGCCACGATGCATTTCGCCATCTACGGCGCCCGCGCGCACCGGCTGGCGGCGGCGGGCGGGCG
>CAXSEG010000261.1:0-6701 GCA_964235545.1 uncultured Acetobacteraceae bacterium | reverse complement strand
GATCAGCGCGCAAGCCGCGACCAGCAGCAGCGGCTTGCCCAACGCAGCCGCGGTCGCAGCGTCCGGGCTGGCCGGCGGCTCGGGTGCCTCGACCACGCCGAACAGGTCCTCCCGCGTCGCCTCGAAGCAGATCACGGGGTGGTCGCCGCCGCGGGCAAGAAAGGGCTTGCGGTCCCGCCCGGTCTCCCGCAGGCCGATGCGGCGCAGCACGGAGGCGGATGTGGGGTTGTCCTCCGCGACATGCGCCTCGAGCCGTTGCACCGGCAGGTTAGCCAGCGCCCAGCGCGCGACCCGGCCCACCGCCTCGGTCGCGACACCATGCCCCCAGTAGCGCCGGCCGACCCAGTAGCCGAGGTTGGCGGTTCCCGGGGTCATGTCCAGGTTCAGGCCGACGCACCCGATCACCAGGTCCCGCCCGTCCTCGTGCCCGGTGATGACCAGATGGTAGCCGCGGCCGTGCTCCCGCTGCTCAACGGTGGAGGCAATCCACTCGTCCGTCAGCGTCCGCGGATAGGGGAACGGCAGGCGGGAGAGCATGCGCACCACGCTCCAGTCGTTGACCAGGCGGTGCAGCTGCTCGGCGTCGGCGGGCGCGGGGGGGCGCAGGACAAGGCGCTCGGTGGCCAGCGTGTCCGACAGGTTGGGCTGGTCCGGCAGCGGTTCGGCATGCACCTCCGGCAGCGCCTCGGGCGGGGGTGCGGGCGGGGGCGGTGGGGCGCGTCGGCGGGCGGATGGCATGCGGCTGCAAAGTGGCGCAGGCGGGCGGGGGTGGGCAAGGGCGGACTTCTCGTTGGGTACGCCGCGCGTGGCCGGCCCTTACCCCGACCCTCCCCCGTGGAGGACGGGAGAGGGAGCAAGTTGCGCCTCGTAGCCGAAGGTGCGGGCCAGGCCGTCCGCCAGGCCGATCGGCTCTACGCCCAGGTAGCGCTTCATCGCCTCGATCCCGTAGGTCTTGTCCTCGCCCAGCCGGCGGATCTCGTCCGGCCGCACGGTGGGAATGCCGGGGAGCAGCCGCGTTGCCGGGGCAGCCAGGCGCAACAGCCGGGCGGAGACGGGGACGATCCGGGGCAGTGGCAGGCCGGCGGCGTGGGCGACGGCGCGGACGAAGTCGGCGTAGCTGGCCCGGTCTGCCCCGGCAATCACGATCGACTCCGGCCGGTGCCACTCGGCATCGATGGCAGCGCGGATGCAGCGCGTCACGTCGTCCTGGTGGATCGGGCGGACCAACGCCGTGCCACCGCCGGGCAGCGGCACGAACGGCAGACGTCGCAGCAGCCGGGCCAGGCGGCGCACGTTGTCCTCGCCTTGGGCGCCGTAGATCATGGTCGGATGCAGCATCACGCCGTGGCGGGACGATCTGCGGAACGTCTGCTCCCCGGCCAGCACGCCTGTGGCATGCGCGTCCGGCCAGCGGGTGAACTTGCGGGTGCTGCCGAGGAAGACGAAGTGGCGCACCCCGTCCGGTGCGGCGTCCAGGATGGCGGGGATGTGCCGGGCATGCGCGCAGGAGACGACGATCCCCGCCCCTTTCAGCGCCCGGCGCAGGGCGGGCGGACGCTCCAGGTCCGCCTTGCGCGGCTCGCCCGGCAGCCCCGAACCGCCCCATTTGCGTGCGTTGCGGACCACCGGCACGTAGGCCACCCCGTCGGCCGCCAGCGAGCGGCACAGCACGGTCCCGGTGCGGCCGGACGCGCCGATTACGAACAGCTCCATCATGCTGTCATACGGGCGCCCACGGACGCTGGGAAGCCTGTGGTATCATAATACCACATAGGGAAAGCCTTGACTTCGCCGGGCCCGAGGACGATACAGCGCGCCTCCAAGCGAACGAGATTTCGACATGCAGAAGACCACCCTGGCGCTGAAGCCGGCAGAGGTCACCAAGGCCTGGACGCTGATCGATGCGGAGGGCCTGGTGCTCGGCCGGCTGGCGTCGATCATCGCCCAGCGGCTGCGCGGCAAGCACAAGCCGCAATTCACCCCGCACGTCGATTGCGGCGACAATATCGTGGTGGTGAACGCCGAGAAGGTCCGGGTGACCGGCAACAAGGCGGATCAGTCGGTGTTCTACTACCACACCGGCTTCCCCGGCGGCATCAAGGGCCGCACGGTGCGCGCCATCCTGACCGGGCGCCATCCGGAACGTGTGATCGAGAAGGCCGTGGAGCGGATGATCACCCGCGGCCCGCTGCAGCGCGCGCAGATGCGGCATCTGTATGTCTATGCCGGGCCCGAGCACAAGCATGACGGCCAGCAGCCGCAGAAGCTCGACGTGGCCGCGCTGAACAGCAAGAACACGAGGATCTGAGATGAGCGACACCACCGAGCCTGCGGTCGAGCTGACGGGCACGCTCGCCGACCTGCAGACCCTTGCCAATGCCGGCGTGCTGCCGACGCCGCAGACGGCCACGATCCGGGTCGAGCCGAAGCGTGACGCGCAGGGCCGATCCTACGCCACCGGGCGGCGCAAGAACGCCATCGCCCGCGTGTGGATCAAGCCCGGTAAGGGGGACATCAACGTCAACGGCAAGACGGTGACGCAGTATTTCGCCCGGCCCGTGCTGCGGATGCTGATCACGCAGCCCTTCCTGATCTCGGACCGCTACAACCAGTTCGACGTGTATTGCACGGTGAACGGCGGCGGGCTGTCCGGCCAGGCCGGCGCGTTGCGGCACGGCATCAGCCGGGCGCTGACGTATTACGAGCCGGATTTGCGCGGCATCCTGAAGCTTGCCGGGTTCCTGACCCGCGACAGCCGCGTGGTCGAGCGTAAGAAGTACGGCAAGGCCAAGGCGCGCCGGTCCTACCAGTTCTCCAAGCGGTAACGGCCCCATCTCCCTCTCCCGTGCTGCACGGGAGAGGCCCGGTCATGGCACGTCGAACGGAGGCGATCATGGACGCGTTTCCCTGGGCGGACCCCGCGACCGAGGCAGCGCTGCGTGGCTGGCTCGACAGCTTCGCCGGCCATGTCCGCTCCGTGAACTATGCCGCGGCGGCGCCCTCGTTCCACCCGGACATCCTCGCCTTCGGCACCCACCGGGACGTGATTCCCGGCCTGGCTGCGTGGATCCGGACGCAGTGGGACCATGTGTGGCCGTGCACGACCGACTTCCGCTTCGACCTGGACCGCACGCGATACCTGGCGGCGTTGCCTATGGCCGTCGCGGTCGCACCCTGGACCAGCAGGGGCTATCACCCGGACGGCACAAGCTTCGACCGGCCCGGGCGCGCGACGATGGTCTACCAGCGCGTCGGTGAGGTGTTCATCTGCGTGCACTCTCACATGTCGCTGAACCGCGGCGTGCCGCAGGAGAGCCATGCGGACCGGCCCGTGGCCGCATGGCCGGAGGGGATTACGCGCGCCTGATACAGCTGGTGTTTGACGCCGACGCAAAAGGTGGGCTGAAGCCCACCCTACAGTATTGAAGACGTCGTGAATGTAGGGTGGGCCTCAGCCCACCAGAATAGTCGAGATCAGCGGTCAACCCCGGTAGCGACGCGGGATCAGCAAGTTGCTGCCCGCTGTCAGCACCAGAGTCGTGGCCATCAGGATCAGCGCCAGCGCCGCGGCGAACGGCCAGTTGTTGTTGGTGCTGAACTCCCAATACAGCAGCGGGGCCATCATCTGGAAGCGCGGGCCGCCCAGCAGATAGGGCGTGGCGTAGGCGTTCATCGCCAGGATGAAGCACAGGATGCCGGCGATGGCGATGCCGGGTAGTGCCAGCGGCCAGACCACGCGCCAGAAGCTGCGGCGGGGGGCCGCCCCCAGGCTTTGCGCCGCTTCCTCCAGCCGGGGATCGATCGTCTCCATCGTGCTCTGCACCGTCAGCACGACGAAGGGCAGGTTGATCGAGACGATACCGGCCACCACGGCGAAGGGGGTATACATCAGCTCGAGCCCGTGGCCGGTCAGCCAGCGCAGCGTCGTGTCAATCATGCCGCCATGGGCGAACAGGATCATCCAGCCCACCATGCGCACGACGTTGCCCACGAACAGCGGCAGCACCATCGCCAGCATGCATGCCGTCTTCCAGCGCCGGCCCATGCGCGCCATGCGGTAGGCGATCGGCAGGCCGAACAGCAGGCACAGCGCCGTGGACGATACCGCGACCAGCAAGGTGGTCCACAGCACGCCGCGGTAGAACGGGTCGGCCACGAAGCGGGCGTAGTTCTCGGGCGTCACCGCCTCGATCATCAGCTCGGTGGCGTCGTACTTGTTCAGGCTGAAGCGGATCAACAGCAGAACGGGTGCCACCAGCATCACCACCACCACGGCCAGCGCCGGGGTGGTGAACCCCGACGCCGCGACGGCTGGCTTCACGCGCGCTGCATCGTCTTCTTCCACCACTCGCTGACCGGGCTCTGCAGCTTGCCGGTGATGTCGTAGTTGGGCGGGAACAGCTTCGGCGCCGGGTCAGGCAAAGCGAGCTGCTCGCCGACCTTGCCGGTGAGCTTGCAGTCATCGACGGTGGGCAGGTAGCCCATGCGCTCGGCGAACCGGGTCTGCGCCGAGGGGTCCAGCATCGCATCGAGGTATTTGTACGCGGCTGGCTTGTTGGCCGCGTTCTTGGGCACCACCATGCCCGAGATATACAGGACTGAGCCCTCGGTCTGGAACGACTGCTTCACCGGGATGCCGGCGTTCTGCCACATGATGACGCGGGCCAACCACATGATGCCGACGTCGATCTCGCCGGACTTGATGCCGGCGCCGATCGAATCGGTGGAGGGGTAGAGCCGCAGGCCGTTGGCGTTCAGCTTCTCGGCCATGTCCTTGGTGGCGGGGTCGTCCACCTTGTTCAAGTTACCTGTGGCGGCCAGGGCGGCGGCCATCATGATGTAGAAGTAGTTGATGTCGCCCACGCCGACCCGGCCCTTGTATTTCGGGTCCAACAAATCGGTGAAGGTCTTCGGCGGGTCCTGGATCTTGTCCGGGTTGTAGATGATGACCTGCGGGCTCCAGATGTGCGGCGCGTAATACGGCGAGCGCAGGTTCGGCAGCACGTGGGCCAGGTTCGGGACCTTGGTCGCGTCCAGCGCCTCGACCAGCCCGGCCTCCCCCACTTCGTGGCCGCGCACGCCCTGCACGCAGACCACGTCGTCCGCACCGCGCGGCAGGCGGCGCTGGGCATACATTTTGGCCACCCGCGGGTCCTCGTCCGTGACGTCCTGCACGACGGCGATGCCTTGGGGGGCCAGGATCGGGCCCTCCACGTTACCCTTCAGTAGGCTGGAATAGTCGCCGCCCCAGGTGGAGATGACGACCTGCTCCTCCGCCCGCGCCGTGCGGCCCAGCAGGGGCAAGGTGGCGGCCGCCCCGAGCAGGGCGCGGCGCGGCAGGTGGAAGGGTGCGGCGTCAGGCATGGTGGGGCGTCCTCGTGGGTTGCAGGGCGGGCAGAGGTGATCCGGCGGCGTCGAACAGGCGCTCGGCCGTGGCGTCCCAGCGTAAAGTGACCGTTGCGCCGGCGGCAAGCAAAGGGCCGGGGCTGGCCGTGCTGTCGCGCACGATCACGCGTAGGTCGTTGCCAACCCGCACGAAATGTTCGCGGACCGGGCCGAGATAGCTGGCGAGTTCCACGGTGCCGGGCAGGGAGCCGGTGCCGGCTGGGCCGAAGCCCAGACGCTCGGGGCGCAGGGCCAGCGTGGCTGGACCGTTGCCCGCATAGTGCTCGGCGAGCTGCACCTGGGCGCCGTCCACGGTCATGGTGCCGGGCTGCACCAGGGTGCCGTCCAGCATGTTGCTGCGGCCGATGAAGCTGGCGACGAAGGGGGTGGCCGGGCGCTCGTACAAATCCTCCTGCGTGCCGGTCTGCTGCACCTGCCCCTCGCGCATCACCACCAGGCGGTCGGCCATCGCCATCGCCTCGTCCTGGTCGTGCGTCACCATCACGGTGGTCAGGCCCTGGGCCTTCTGCAGCAGTCGGATGTCCCGCCCGACCTCACCGCGCAGGGCGGCGTCCAGGTTGGACAGCGGCTCGTCCAGCAGCAGCAGCCGGGGGCGAATGGCCAGCGCGCGGGCCAGGGCCACCCGTTGCTGCTGGCCGCCGGAGAGCTCGCGGGGCAGCCGCGCGGCCAGCGTGTCGAGCCGGGCGAGGCGGAGCATCTCGGCCACCCGCGCATCGAGCGCCGCGCCCTTGGTGCCGCGCATCTCCAGCCCGAAGGCGACGTTGCGGGCGACGGTCAGATGCGGGAACAGCGCGTAGGACTGGAACACCAGCCCGAGGTCCCGCTTGTGCGGCGGCAGCCGGGCGATACTGCGCCCGTCCAGCCTTATGTCCCCGGCCGAGGGCGTCACGAACCCGGCCACCATGCGCAGGATGGTGGTCTTGCCGCAGCCGGACGGGCCGAGCAGCACCAGCATCTCGCCCTGCGCGATGTCCAGCGTCACGCCGTCTACGGCGCGGGCGGCGCCGTAGGACTTGGCGAGGCCGTCCAGCTGAAGCCGGCTCATGCGCCCGCCTTCATGCGACCGCATGGGCGACGGGGGTGAAGCGGTCCATCACCAGCAGCACGGCGGCCACCAGCACGACCTGCGCCACGGCCACGGCGGCGATCAACGGGTCGATGTGGTATTGCAGGTATTGCAGCAGCGCGATCGGCAGCGTGGTCATGCCGGGTGCCGTCAGGAACAGCGTCATCTCCAGGTTCTCGAACGAGAAGATGAAGGCGAACAGTGCCCCGGCCACGATACCGCCCCGCAT
>CAXSEG010000260.1:2216-6721 GCA_964235545.1 uncultured Acetobacteraceae bacterium | reverse complement strand
CGAAGATGCCGGGCGCGACGATCAAGCGGTCGCCGTCGAGGGCGGCCCGGAGACGCGGATCAGCCATGGGCCAAGTCCTTTCGTAGGGAAGCAGTGTCGATGAGGTCGGCGCGGATCTTCTCCATCAGGCCGCCTGCAGCCAGGATCGCGGTGACTTCTGCGCCGAGCGGGGCGGCATGCCAGGTTCGGCCGGCCTGGGTGATGGCGCTGCCGTCGATGCAAGCGGCCACGCCGGCTGCCAGGTCCGCTTCGGGTGCGACCAGGACGACCAGGCCGAGGTTGATGGCGTTGCGGAAGAAGATGCGGGCCACGCTGGTGGCCACGATGGCCCGGACGCCGAGCGCCTTCAGCGCGATCACGGCGTGCTCGCGCGACGAGCCCGTGCCGAAGTTGCGGCCAGCGGCGATGATGTCGCCGGGTCGAACCCGGCCGCGGAAGCCGGGGTCGAGCGCCTCCAGGCAGTGGGCAGCCAGGGCGGCGGGATTCTTCAGCGCCAGGTAGCGGCCGGGCAGGATGGCGTCGGTGTCGACATCGTCGCCCAGACGGTGGACGGTGCCGGTGATCATGCATGCACCAGACGTGGGCCCGCCCCGGCCAAGGTCGGGATCACGATCTCCCCCGCGACGGCGGCGGCGGCGGCCACCCAGGCGTTGGCAAGGAACACGGAGGCGGTCGGGTCGCCCATGCGGCCGCGGAAATTGCGGTTGGTTGTCGCGATCGCCGTCTCGCCGGCCGCGAGGATCCCCATGTGCCCGCCGAAGCAGGCCCCGCAAGTCGGGGTGGAGATGGCGGCCCCGGCGGCGGCAATCGTTTCCAGCAGGCCCTCCGCCATGGCCTGACGCCAGATCGCCTGGGTCGCGGGCACGACGATCATGCGCACGTCGGGGCTGATGGTGCGGCCCCGTAGGATCTCGGCCACTTGCCGAAGGTCGGTCATGGTGCCGTTGGCGCAATTGCCGACATAGACCTGGTCCACCCGCCGGCCCAGCAGCGCGGACACGGGCACGGCGTCGCCCGGCGAAGGCGGCCGCGCGACCATGGCTTCGAGGGTGGCCAGGTCGATCGTCAGCCGGGCCCGGTAGGTGGCCCCTGCATCCGGCAGGACGGGCGGGCACGCCGGCATGCCGCGTTGCCGCATATGGCTGGCGGAATGCGCATCCCCCTCGAAGGCGCAGGTATCCGCACCCGCCTCGACCGCCATGTTCGCGATCGCCATGCGTTCATCGATCGACAGGGCCGCCAGGCCGGATCCGCCGAACTCCAGCGCCGCGCCCAACGCGCCATCGACGCCGATGCGGCGGATCACCTCCAGGATGACGTCCTTGCCGGTGACGAACCGGCCGGCGCCGGTGCGGTCGGGGGCGCCCGTCAGGTCGACCCGGATGCTCTCGGGGACACGCAGCCAAAGCTCGCCGGTGGCGAGGGCTGCGGCCAGGTCGGTGGACCCGAACCCGATCCCAAGGGCGTTGAAGGCGCCGGCGGTGCAGGTATGGCTGTCGGCGCCGAACACGATGGTGCCGTGGCCGACCAGCCCGAGTTCGGCCAGCAAGGCATGTTCGATCCCGCCGCGGCCAGGATCATAGATGTGGGTGATGCCATGGGTGCGGGCGAAGCCGCGCAGGACACGCAACGCTTCGGCCGTGGTGACATCCTTCGCAGGGGCGAAGTGATCCGCAACGAGCACGACACGGCGCGCGTCGAAGGGGGCCGTCGCACCCATCGCATCGAACTGGTCGAAGGCGAGCGGCCCGGACACGTCGTTGAGCAGGAGGACGTCAGGCGCAACCGTGGCGATGTCGCCGGCGCGCACCGGCCCGTTCGCATGGGCGGCGATGATCTTCTCGGTCACGGTCATGGGTTGTGTGCACACGGTGGCACCAGTCTATGACCAACTCGGAACGCTTGGTAAAGCAAATACGTGGACACTCTTTGCGTAAGACGTTAGATGGTCTTTATTCCGTGCAAACGTTGGCATCGGCGTTGGACACAAGCGGGAGTGTGGATGGCAGACGGAGATATCGGGCGGGAACGGGCGACGGTGGTCACCCTGGCGCGGCGGGCCGGGGTTTCCGCCTCGACCGTGTCGCGCGCCCTGAAAGGCGATCCGCGTATTTCCGTCGAGACCAGGAAGCGCATCGAGGCGCTCGCGATGAAGGTTGGCTACATGCCCAGCGCCATGGCTCGCACGTTGTCGGGCGGGCGCAGTGGCCTCGTCGGCCTCGTGCTCGGGCCGAACACGAACCCGTTCTATTCGGAGCTGCTGGAGGAGGCCGTCACCCAGGCGGCCGACCGCGGCTTGCGCCTGCTGCTGCTGCACGCCGGCCCCGGGCCGCTTGAGGACCGGACGACCGAGGCGTTGATGCAATACCAGGTCGATGGATGCCTGATCACGTCGGCGCAGCTCTCGTCGCGGGCGGGGGAGATCTGCGCCGACCACCGGGTGCCCGTGGTCATGGTCAACCGCGTGCCGAAGTACCACGGCAGCGCCGTCACCTGCGACAATTTCGGTGGCGGCCAGATGCTGGCGGCGGAGCTGCTCGGCGCGGGGCACCGGACGTTCGCAGTGGTCCGGGGCGTCACCACGGCGTCCACGAGCCAGGAGCGTGAGCGCGGCTTTGCCGGCCGGGTGGCCGAGCATGGAGCGGAAACGGTGTTGTACCTGGAGGGCGCGGCGACATACCAGGGCGGCTTCGACGCCGGTCGGAGCATTGCGCAGATGCCGGCCAAGCGCCGGCCCGCCGCCGTCTTCGCAGTTGCGGACATTATGGCCATGGGCGTCATGGACGGCGTTCGCGCGGCAGGGCTGCGCGTGCCGCAGGATATCTCGGTCGTCGGCTTCGACGGGATCGCAGCCGCTGGCTGGCCGAGCTATGGGCTGACGACCGTCCGCCAACCGGTCGGGGCGATGATCGGGCGAGGACTGGACCTGCTGGCCGCCCGCCTGGCGGACGGCGCCGTGCCGGACGAAGTCGTGTCGTTACGAGGCGAGCTGATCGTGCGGCAGTCCGCGCGGCTCGCAGGACGAGTAGCCATGGAGAGCGGTAGATGACCGGATCGATCGATATCGTGTGCAACCTCTTCACGCCGCAGGAGGTCCGCAACAACCAGACCGGGCTCGACGAGGGTTTCAAGTCGCAGGTCCGTATGTCCGATGCGATGCGCAACGGCGTCGAGATCGAGGACTACCTGGCCAAGATGGACCGCTGCAGCATCGACCGTTCGCTGCTGATCGCGGTGCGGTGCGGCGACCTGGCGATCCGGGGATCGTTCGAGATCCCGTATGCCCGGGTGGCCGAAGTGTGCGCGGAGCACCCGGACCGCTTCTCCGGCCTGGCGGGCGTCGATCCGTTCCGCGGCATGCAGGGGCTGCGGGACCTGGAAGCGGCCGTGAAGCGGCATGGTTTCGTCGGCGCGCACCTCTACCCGCACTGGTTCGGCCTGGCGCCCGACGATGCGAAATACTATCCGTACTATGCCAAGTGCTGCGAATTGGATATTCCGATCATGATGCAGGTCGGCCAGAACCTGGTCTATTCGCGCGAGCGCAGGCTGCCGAGCGTCGGCCACCCGATCTGCCTGGACAAGGTGGCGATCGACTTCCCGGAGCTAAAGCTGCTGGGCATCCATATCGGCGTTCCTTGGACCGACGAGATGATCGCGATGGCCTGGAAGCACGAGAACATCTTCATCGGCGTCGACGCCTATGCGCCGAAGCACTGGCCGGCACAGCTCGTCCGCTACCTGGACAGTTATGGCCGGGACAAGGTGCTGTTCGGCACCGACTGGCCGGTGATCGACCCCGAGCGGGCGGTGCGCGAGATCGACGAGCTGAAGCTGCGGCCACAGACGATGAAGCAGCTCATGCGCGACAATGCGCTGCGGGTGTTCCGCCTGCCGGAGAGTGCCGGCACCGCGGCAGCGGCCTAGCCGTGCGCACGGCCAGCCTGCCGGCCACCTACCGGCCCATGACCATGGCGTCCGGCATCCGCGCCAGCCGGGCGCGCGGGCCGGGCAAGACGGCGCTGATCTGCGGCGACCGGAGCCTGACCTACGCCCAACTCGTCGAGCGCATCGACAAGGTGGCCTCGCTCGCGGCCAGGCTGGGTCTGACCAAGGGCGACCGGGCGGCGATCGTTGCGACGAACTGCCTGGAATATATCGAGATCGTGGACGGGCTGGCGGAGGCGGGGGTGGCGGTCGCGACCCCAAATCCCAAGCAGACGGTTGCCGAACTGAGCTTCATCCTCAACGATTGCGGCGCACGGGTCGTCTTCGTGGCGGCCGCGCTGGAGTCGCTGCTGCGGGCCGCCGACTGCCCGGCGGTCGAGCGCATCATCGTGATCGGGCCGGACTACGAGGACCTATTGTTGCAGGCCCGGCCGGCGGCACTCCCGGCGGTCGAGGAATGGGATGCCTTCTCGATCCCCTACACGTCCGGGACCACCGGCAAGCCGCGCGGCGTCGTGCTGCCGCACCGGGCGCGGGTGCAAGTCGGGTTCTGCATG
>CAXSEG010000260.1:0-2116 GCA_964235545.1 uncultured Acetobacteraceae bacterium | reverse complement strand
GCCGCGCGGCGTCGTGCTGCCGCACCGGGCGCGGGTGCAAGTCGGGTTCTGCATGGCATCCGAATACGGCTGCTACGGGCCGGACGACCGCTTCCTGGCCATCACACCGATGTTCCACGGCGCCGGCTACAGCTTCGCCCACGCCGCGGTGTTCTTCGGCGGCACGTGCGAGATCCTGCCGGGCTTCGAGCCGGAGGCCACATTGCGTGCGCTCAGCCTGAATGGCGCCACCGGCACTTTCATGGTGCCCACACTGTTCAACGCGATGTTCGCGCTGGAGAAGAAGCTGCTGGACCGCTACCGCGACATCCCGCTGCGCGCGCTGATGTCGAACGCGGCGCCGCTGCCGCAGCGGACCAAGGAAGTCGTCATCGACTATTTCGGCGAGGGATTGCTGCACGAGCTGTACGGCTCGACCGAGGGCGGCATCGTCACCAACCTGCGGCCGAAAGACCAACTCCGGAAGGCGCAGTGCGTGGGCCACCCGTTCACGATGAACCAGGTCAAGTTGCTGGACGAGGCGGGGCAGCCAGTGGCCCGCGGCCAGGTCGGGGAATTGTTCAACACCTCCCCCTGCCTGTTCCTGGGCTATTGGAACAACCCCGAGGCGACCGAGGCGGCGATGCGCGACGGGTGGTTCTCCGCCGGGGACCTGGCCTGGGAGGACGAGGACGGCTGCTACTACATCGTCGACCGGAAGAAGGATATGTACATCTCCGGCGGGGTGAACGTGTTCCCGCGCGAGGTCGAGGAGTTCCTGTTCCGCCTGCCGGGCGTGGCCGACGCGGCCGTGATCGGCGTGCCCGACGCGTACTGGGGCGAGACCGGCAAGGCGTTTCTGGTAATGCGGCCCGGCGAGACGATCGCGCCCGATGACGTCTTCGCCGCCTGCAAGCAGAACCTGGCCGGCTTCAAGGTCCCGCGGCACGTGAGTTTTGTCGACAGCCTGCCGCGCAATGCCGCTGGCAAGGTGCTGAAGACCGACCTGCGGCAGCGCGGCTGATGATGGACGCACCAATCCCTGCCGACCTGGCCGACCCGTTCCGTGCCGAGGGCATCGAGACGGTGACGGACCCGGCCGATTGCGCGTTCGCCTCCGCCGACCTGTCGGGCCCTGCCATCCATCCCGCTGGCGTCGTACTGCGGCCGGCAGACCAGGATCAAGTGCAACGCCTTGTCCGGGTGGCGCGTGCGCACGCGATCGCGCTGTTCCCGCGCGGTGGTGGTTGGTCGTACACTGCCGGCTACCGGCCGAATGGCGGCGCGATCGTCGACGTGTCGCGGCTTAAGTCGATCGCGATCGACGCGGCAGGCGGCACGGTGGAGGCCGGGGCCGGCGTCACCTGGGCGACCTTGCACGAGGCGCTGGCGGCAGTCGGACTGCGGGTTCCGAGCTTCGGGCCACTCTCGGGCCTCGGCGCGACCGTGGGCGGCGGGGCGGCACAGAATGGCGGGTTCTTCGGCAATGCCGGGCATGGCGCCCTGGGCGACGGCACGGTGTGCGGCGGGGTGCTGGTGACGGGCACGGGCGAAGCAGTGCGGCTCGGCCCGGAGAACCGCCTCAACGGCAAGGCGGCGCCGCAGCCGCTGGTGGGGGATTGCGGCGCGTTCGGCATCCGCACCGCTGTGGTGCTGCGCACGATGCCCATCCCGGCCGAAACCGGCTTCGCCAGCTTCGACTTCCCGGATGGGCCGACTGCCATCCGCGTCCTGGCGGGGATGGCGGGATCTGCCGCCTTGGGCGAGGCCTACGTGTTCGACCCCGGCACGCACGCGAACCTGGCCCGCACCGGCTTCTCGGTCATCGAGAGCGCGGAGATCGCCGGCGATCTACTGCGCGGCGGCCAGGGAAGCGGTGTTCTGGCGCGGCTCGGTGGGCTGGTGCGCACGGCCCGGGCCGGCAAGGCGTTCGTCGCCGACCTGCGATGGTCACTGCACGTGTCCTTCGACGGCACCGCGGCGGACGTGGCGGCGGCACGGGCAGACGTTACGGAGCGGGCGTTAGCTGCTGGCGGCGAACCCATCCCCGACGTGATCCCGCGGGTGACGCGGGCCAAGCCGTTCCGCCGCATCAAGGCCCTGCTGGGGCCGGACGGAGAGGCCTGGCTCCCGTGCC
>CAXSEG010000259.1:0-6737 GCA_964235545.1 uncultured Acetobacteraceae bacterium | reverse complement strand
CGAACGGCGGCCTCAAGCGCCCTCGCCGCGGCTCGTGCCGCGGGGGAACCGGCACGGACGAACATCACGATCTCCGAGGGCGGGAGGCCGGGAAGGCTGAACCGGGGTCCGACATCGATCATCCGTCCCGACGCAACCGCGCCCATCGGCGCGATGCCGAGTCCGGCCCGCACCGCAGCCAAAAGCGCGGTGCAGCTTCCCCCAACGAATGCCTCCCTCCATGGCCGATTGTCCGCGTCAAGCAGCTTGGTCGCCGTTGCCCTGATGCCGCACGGCGGCCCGAGCGTGACGAGCGGAACGATGCCGTCCTCCCTGCCGCCTTGCGCCAAGCCGGCTTGCCAGCCTCCGTCTTCCGCGTCGCCGTCTCCGACGGAGCGCCAACCCACGGGATCGGTGCCGAGCACCTCGCCTTCAGGTCCGCCTGCCTCGCGGCGGACGATTACGGCGTCGAGCTCGCCGCTATCGAACAATGCACGAACATGCTGCGACATCCCCAGGCGCAGCTCGATGGTGCTTCGCCGGGGAAGTGCCATGCGGATGTGGCGGATGACGTCCTCCAGCCCCGCACCGAGCGCGTGGTCGCTCGCGCCGAGGGCAAACCGCGCCTCGGGCTCGCTGTCGGAACGTGCTGCCTCGTCATGCGCGGCCATCAGCACACGCGCCTTCGCCAGGAACGCCACGCCTTCCGCGGTCGGGCGCACGAAGCGCGGGGTGCGTTCGAGCAACCGCCGCCCGAGCGCAGCTTCGAGCCCCTTAATGCGGGCGCTGACCACAGGCTGCACCGTGCCGGCCGCTTCTGCTGCCCGCGTGAGGTTGCCAAACTCCACCGCGAGAATGAAAAGCCGGATCGATGCGAGGTCGAGCAGGATCGTCATCCGCTATGATGAGGACTGCCATCCATAGCATTCCGCTTCGTCATGGGGGAGTCCAGATACGGGAAGCAATCCGCACCAAGAGGTTCCCGATGATACGTCCTGCCTTGCACTCCTACATGCCCGGCCCGGATACCGCAGGCGCCACACGCCGCGCGGTCCTGAGGGGAGGAGTCATCGGTGCGGGACTCACCGCGGCTTCGTCCCCGGCCGCTGCCGCGGGCGCTTTGGCGGACCACGCCGGTCCAGTCATCCGCCACGGCCGCATCCGTGCCGATGGTGTCGACGTGTTCTTCCGCGAGGCAGGCCAAGCGGACGCACCCGTCCTGCTGCTGCTGCACGGCTTCGCGAACTCCTCGTTCTATTTCCGCCACCTGCTGCCCCGCCTTGCGCATCGTTTCCGGCTTATCGCGCCCGACCTGCCGTCCTTCGGGTTCACCGACGTTCCCGACGGGCGCAACTACAGCTACGATTTCGCCTCGCTGTCGCACACCATCGCAGCCTTCGTCGAGGCGATGGGGCTCGAACGCTACTTGCTCTACGTCTTCGACTATGGCGCTCCCGTGGGGTGGGATCTTGCGCTGACGTTCCCCGACCGCGTGGCCGGCATCGTTTCCCAGAACGGCAACGCCTACGAGCAGGGGCTGGGCGAGACAGCGTGGGCGCCTCTGCGCTCCTACTGGGCCAGCCCAAGCCAGGGGCCGCGCGACGCGATCCGCGCGCGCATGACCCCCGACGGCGTAAAGGCGGCCTACGTTCACGGGGTCGCGGATCCGTCCGTCATAGAGCCGGAGTCCTACACGCTCGACGCCGCGCTCCTGGCCCGTCCGGGCATCGCCGACATCCAGGTTGGCCTCAAGCTCGACTATAAGCGCAACCTGGAACGATACGGGCTCTACCAGCAGTACTTCCGCACCCGGCAGCCGCCGCTCCTCGCCATCTGGGGGCGCAACGACCCGTTCTTCCTTCCATCCGGTGCCGAGGCGTTCAGGCGCGACATACCCGATGCTCAGGTAATCCTCCTGGACACCGGGCACTTTGCTCTTGAGACAAGCGGATCGATGATCGCAGATGCGATTGACGACCATTTCTGACGCCGGCGTCGTCCGGTCGCTGGCATAGGAACGCTGGGCGCTGGCGGCGCGAGTGGCGTCGGCGTAGCGGCGGGCAGTGGCGATCTCGGCGCGGTGGAGGCTGGGCAAGTCGGCGACGGCCGGATCCGCCGCGTCCGGTGTCAGCGGATCGGCTGGGACGACCAGGACGGTGCCGCCGGCGTCGTCGGTGGGGTTCTCGGGGCTGCTCGCGGTGCCTCGTTTAACACCTTCATCTCTGTCCGAGAATCGACTATCCATCAACCCCTGCTGCAGCCGCCGGGGATCAAGATCCCTTTGTGCCAGGACGTTCTGCGCCTCGCCCAGACAGCGCTGGTCGCGCGGCCTCTCACGCGATGCGTCCACGCTGAGTCGCAACTCCAGGTTCGAGAAGCGCTACTGTCCCACGTGAGGCAGTCCAGGTGCAGACACAACACTAAGTAGCCCGGCTCTGCCGCGCCGGCGCCTGCCGTGACGGCCTAGATGTCAGCGAATCGCGCGAAAACAGGTCGTGACCTCCTGCACGAAAATGGCCGGTTGCTCCCACGCGGCGAAATGGCCACCACGGTCCAGCTCGTTCCAGTGAATGATGTTTGTGAAGTAGCGCTCCGCCCAGGCGCGTGGCGCACGCGTGGTATCGAGAGGAAAGATGCTGACGCCGATCGGCAGGGTAATCGGGCGTGCCATCGTCGCGTCCTTCAGGCTTTCCCAGTAGAGTCGGGCAGAGGACGTCGCCGTATTCGGCAGCCAGTAAAGCATGATGTTGTCCAGCATCTCGTCCAGGCCGAACAGCTGCTCCGGCGTGCCTGCGTTGTCGGTCCACGCGTGGAGCTTCTCGTAGATCCAGGCGGCCTGTCCCGCTGGGGAGTCGGCGAGGCCATAGCCGAGCGTCTGTGGCCGCGTCGCCTGCTGCCGCGCGTAGGCGGACTCGGTAGTGCTGAACCGCTTCATGGCCGTAAATGCAGCCTTGGCGTCCAGCGCCGCACTATCCTCGTCGCCGGGCCGCGGGGGGATGGTAAGCATGTTGAGGTGCACCGCCCGACACCCGGGGGGATCAAGCGCCGCGAGTGCGGCCGTGACCACCCCGCCCCAGTCGCCGCCCTGTGCCAGCCAGTTTCTGTAGCCGAGGCGATCCATCAGCGTCACCCAGGCCCGTGCGATACGGTCAACCGTCCAGCCGGGCACGTCAGGCTTGTCGGAGAAGCCGTATCCCGGCAGGGACGGCAGCACGAGGTGAAAGGCATCCCGCCTATCGCCGCCATGGGCGGCGGGGTCGGTGAGCGGGCCGATCACCTTGTGGAACTCCATGACCGAGCCCGGCCAGCCGTGAGTCATCAGCAGCGGGCGCGCGTCCGGCTCGGGCGAACGGATGTGGAGGAAATGGATGCCGAGCCCGTCCAGCACCGTGCGGTGCTGGCCCCAACCGTTGAGGACGGCCTCGCAACGGCGCCAGTCGTAGCCGTCCTGCCAATAGGCGCAAAGCGCCCGCACCCGGGCAAGTGGTGCTCCCTGGCTCCAGTCACCAACTGTCTCGCACTCGGGCCAGCGCGTCTGGGCCAAGCGGCGACGCAGGTCATCCAGTGCCGCCTGCGGGACAGAAAGGTGGAAGGGTTCGATCGTGTCAGGCATGGGGTACTCCGGTCACGGGACAGCCGCCTGGGACGCCAGGGGGTTGAGATACTCCCGCCACAAGGCGATACGGCCGTCCTGGAGCGTCACGACGGCGATGTAGCGTTGGCGGAACCGGGTGCCATGCTTCTCCAGGTGAACCGTGCCGTCATACTCGAGCAAAGTCGTGGCGCCGTCGTCCGTCGGGTAGGCCGCCACCAGGCTGAACTCGGCCAGCCGAATGACACCGCGCAGCTTGCCAAGGAAGGCAGCAATCGCTTCCTGTCCTTCCCAGCGGCTTGGGCTGCCAGGAGAGACATATGGCGTCTCCAGCACGCCGTCGTCGCAGAACAGGTCCAGGTAGTCGGCGACGCCCGGCGAGAGCCGCCCTGCAAGGGCCAACAGCATCAGGTCCTTCGCGGCATCAAGGAAGGGCAGGGCCATGGTGTCTCCAATTGAAGCCGACGCGGCAGTGTGCGCGCTTCTATCCAAGCTCGATGACGACCTTGCCGAACAGGTCGAACGACGCCTGCGCAGCATAGGCCTCGCGAACGCTTTCGAAGTCGAACCGAGCCCCGATCACCGGGCGGATACGGTGCTCGTCCACCACCTCGGCAAGGGCGCAATACATGGAGGCGCTGCCGACCGAGATGCCACGTATCGTCGTGCCTTTTCCATGCAGCAACGCCGGGTCGAGTGGTTCGGCATTGCCGGGCCGCAAGCCGACCATCACGACCTCGCCGCCATATCGGGCAGCAATCAGCGACTGGCCCAGAGCCTCAAGGCCGATGGTGTTGACCACCTTGTGTGCTCCTCCTTGCGTCACCTCGACAACTGCCTGTCCCCATTCAGGGATCGCCATGCTGTCGATCACGTGTGCAGCACCCATTGCCCGAAGACGCTCGATCTTCTTGGCTTCGCGGGACGTCATTGTTACCTGGGCGCCCGCTGCATGCGCAAACTGCAGCGCGAACAGGGACACGCTACCGCTGCCGAGCACCAGCACATGGGATCCTGACGCAATTGGATGATCGCCATACAACGCGTTCCAGGCTGTCACCGCCGCACAGGGTAGTGTTGCCGCTTCCGCATTGGTGAGGGTTACCGGCATCTTGGAAACACGATCGGCAGGTAACACGATGAACTCGGCAAGTACCCCGTCCTCATCCAGGGCGCCCAGTCCGAGCTTCAATCCAGGGAACGGCGGCCCGTCCGCCCAGCCGCGAAAATGCAGGTCGACAACACAGTCGCCGACGGCCCAGTTACCTACATCAGTTCCGATCTTGTCGATCTGTCCTGCGACATCGGACCCGGGCACGATCGCGTTCCCCGGGAGACGGCCAAACGGGCCGGCAAGCACCATCAGGTCGCGTGCGTTCAACGACACAGCATTTACTCGGACCCGAACCTCGCCGGGACCAGGCTCCGGCACGTCCGCATCTTCAAGCACAAGGCCATCGGTATCCGTCACATCCGGGCCGAGCATCCAACGTTTCATGCGCTAACTTCCCTTGCAACCAGAACCTAGGATAAGCCACATCCTATTCTGCCGTTAGACGCTGTTGTCTGAATGGACTGATGCACGAAATGCACCAATGAAACGCACCCAACTGGATGATCTGGCCGCTTTTGCTGCGCTGGCAGAGGCTAGAAGCTTTACTCGCGCGGCAGGCCGCCTGGGGATGTCCCGCTCCGCCCTGAGCCACCTAGTTCGTGCGCTGGAGGAACGCCTCGGCGTGCAATTGTTGGTGCGTACGACACGCAGCGTTGCGCCATCCGACGCTGGGGAGCGGCTGCTAGCGGTACTGCGCCCCGCTTTGGATGACATTGGGATGGGCCTCGCCACCCTGTCGTCGCTTTCCCACACGCCTGCCGGGATCCTCCGGATCACTGCTTTCCGCCATGCCGCGTCGACCATCGTGTGGCCAGCGCTACCCGGCTTCCTGGCGCGCTATCCTCAGATTCAAATAGAAGTCCAGATTGACGACGGGCTTGTGGACATAATCGCAGACCGGTTCGACGCAGGCGTACGTTGGGACGACAAGGTCGCCAGTGACATGGAGGCCGTGCAGGTCGGGCCGGACCTGCGCTTCGCGGTGGTCGGTTCTCCCAGCTACCTCGCTGAGACACCTGCGCCGCGAAACCCTAGGGACCTCGCCCGCCACCGCTGTGTCGGCTACCGACTGAAAACCAGCGAAGCGGTTTACTCGTGGGAGTTCCGCAAGGGCAGCCGGTCCCAGCAGATCCGTCCGCATGGGCCGCTTGTCGTAAACGATGAAGCCATGATGCTTGAAGCGAGCCTGTCCGGGCTCGGACTCAGCTACCTCTACGAGGATCAGGTAGCGGCTCATTTGGAGTCGGGCCGCCTCGTTCGCGTATTGTCGGACTGGTGTCCATTAAATCCCGGATATTGCCTATACCATCCGAAGCGCCGAGTTCTTCCCCCCGCCCTGTCGTTGTTCATTGCCGCTATTCACGAACACCACGGCTTACGCCCGCCATAAAGGTCGGCTAGCAGCGTCTCGAGGCCGCGGTCGAGGCACCAAGTGGAAAAGCGTCGCCAGTCGCTGGCGTAGGCGCGCTGGGTGCTGGCGGCGCGCGAGGCGTCGGCATGACGGCGGGCAGTGGCAATCTCGGCGTGGTGCAGGCTGGGCAGGCCAGCGACGGCCGGATCTCCCGCGTCCGGCATCGGCGGGTCGCCCGGGACGACCAGGACAGTGCTGCCGGCGTCGTCGGTGGGGTTCTCGGGGCTGCTCACGGCGTCCGGTTTAGCACCTTCATTTCTGTCCGAGAATCACACTTATCGGACAGAAACATAACCGTGGAGGATTATGGAAGATGTTTCCGTGCTCAAGGGGCAAGGAAGGGTCAGTTGCCTTGTTTCAGGCGGACGAACCCCGCGAACTGCCGCAGCTCCCCCGACTTCAGCTCGTTCCGCCGGGGGGGGCTCTGGAACACTCGCCGTCGACATCGGTGAGATCATCCCGGCTTTACCCACGAACTTACCCACGGTTTCTGTGGATAACTGCCGGCAGGGGCGGCCATGGGCGGCGTACCTTGGTCTCGCTTCTGTCCTTCGCTGATTGCCACGCCAGAGCATAAACCCCTGCGAAACCGTTTTGTGTCAGCCTTCGTGCATGTGCCCAGGAGGCAGCACCTGTGGCAC
>CAXSEG010000258.1:0-6740 GCA_964235545.1 uncultured Acetobacteraceae bacterium | reverse complement strand
CATTCGGCGCCGCAGCGTGCGGAACCGTGGCAGGATCTCGACCAGGCCCATGACGTTGAGATCGGACATGGGGAATAGCGACTCCATCCCCTCGGCCTGCATGCGGGGCCCGGCGACGCCGGCAAACGTGGTCGCCGGGTCGGCCTGCCGCAGCGCCGCCATCAGCCGGCTGCCCAGGATGTCGCCGCTATGCTCGCCGGCAACCAGGTAGATCAGGGGCATAGCGCGACCACCGCGCAGGGCGGTGGTGCCGCAGCGTAGTCGCGGTGGTTGAGCACGGCGCCGTGCTCGCGCACGGCGGCGATGCTGGCCGGGTCGAGTTCGGCATACAGCCAGCCTGGCGCGTCCATGCGACCGCGGACGACCACGCCGTCCTCCGGGAACCCCCGATCGACCGGGCCGAACACGGCGGCGTAGCCACGGTTGCGGTCGAGTGTCGCCAGGAACGGCGCGTCGCCGACCGTGGTGGCGACGGCCACGTAGCACTGGTTGGACACGGCGCAGGCGCGTGCGGCCAGGCGGACGCGGTTGAACCCGGCGACCGTGTCGGTGTCGGTCGGCACCACGATCAGCCACGCGCCGGCTTCGGCCTGCGCGCGGGCCAGCGGTGGATGCTCGATATCGTAGCAGATGGCGATGCCGATCCGGCCCCAGGGCGTGGCGAACACCGCGGGCGGCGCCCCGTCCATGACATCCATCGAATCCCGTTCGAACGGGATGGGGACGTGCTTATCCTGGAACGCCACCCCGCCGTCGGGTGCTACGAGTGGCGCGTGGTTCAAGTGGCGGCCATCCGCCCGCCGGTGCAGCAAGGAGCCGCCGACGAGCCAGACGCGGTGCCGGATCGCCGCATCCCGCATGATGGCGAGCACGGTGTCATGGTGGGCGCAGGCCGCCGCCAGCTCGGCCTGGAGCGTGGTCAGCGGGGCGGGCACGGCGTCCATGCTGGCATATTCCGGCAGCACCAGCAGCTCCGCGCCGGCGGCGGCAGCCTCGGCGATGCGGACCTCAAAGCCGGCTTGCCACTCGGCCAGCGTCGCATGGCGCCGGATCTGGTATTGGAGAAGCGCCAGCTTCATGCAACGAGTCTCATGCAACTACCCCCGTGAGACGGGCGTCATGGCAGGGGAACGCCGGTGAGGGACTTGATCCAGAAATCGAGCGTATGGACCGACGGGGCGGGCTCGCCGCGATCGGTCCAGGTCATGGTGCAGGCCACGCCCGGCATCGGCGTGTAGCCACGGTTGCGCCAGAACGCGTCGTTGGTATGGGGCGTCGCGGGGCGGAGCGGATGGTCGGAGGGTCGGCGGACGGAGCAGAACAGGGCATAGTCGGCAGTCGAGACGGCACGGGCATGGGACTCGCGTAGTTCGAAGATGCGGACACCAAGTCCCCGGCCGCGGTAAGGGGCGGAAATGATCCCCTCGCCGAAGTAGAAAAAGCGCGCCGGGTCCCAGCCCCGGTCAAGGAATGGTGCCTGGACGTTGGCGCTCTCGTCGCCGAGCGGGAGGCACGTGGCGGCGGCGACCGGAATGTCGCCATCGGTCGCGAGGAAGAGGGCAGCGCGAGGAATATCGGCGTAGCCGGAGATATACGGCGGGGCAGCCGGGTCCCCCTGGTAGAGGTAGGGCCAGTCGTAGAACACCTCGACGTGCAGGTGCTGGAACGCGGCGCAGGCTTGCGCGATCGCCGGCCCGGTGAAGGTTTGGAAGCGGAAGCTCGGCTCGGGAGTCATGGCGGGTGCATAGGAGGCGGGGCGGAGGGACGCAACGGGTCGATGCGGGGATGCGATGCGCGCCGCCCTGATCCAGGAGTGCCTCGCCATCCGCGAGGGGATCGAGGCCGTCGCCGCCCGGCTTGCGGAGGGGCTGGCCGGCGTGCCCGGGGCCGACACGCTCCCCGCCATCGCCGCCGCCCTGATCGACCCGCTGGCTTTCATCGACAGGTTCGCCAGCCCGAGCCCGGGCGACCGGCCGTATCTGGACGCCCTGCTCTGGCTGCGCGTCGTCATCGACTGGCGCGCTTGCGTGGTCCGGCCGGAGGCGATGCGGACCTGCCTGGTGAGCCCGGCGTCCGACGATGCGCTCGTCGAGACGGAGCCGCTGACTGGTTGGGCCCCGGTCGCGACCCTGGTGCACGTGGCGTTGGGCCTGGTGCGGCCCCGGCGCACGGCGGCGGTGGTGGTGACCCTGCGCGATGACGGCGTGTCCGCGCTGGAGTGGGTGGCGCATGCCCGGGCAATCGGGTTCGAGGGCATCTTCGTCTACACCAACGACAACGCGGACGGGTCGGACCCACTGCTGCACGCGCTGGCCGAGCAGGGCGTCATCACCCTGATCGAGAACGAGACGGCGGGGATGGTCTCGCCGCAACGCAAGGCCTTCGCCCACTCGCTGCACTTCCTGCCGGAGCTGCGGGATTTCGAGTGGGTGTTCTACGCCGATTCCGACGAGTTCCTGATCCCCGCGGCGGCATTCGGTCGATCAGTCCCCGGCATGCTGGCGGCGCTGGAGCGACGCTACGCCGGCCACCTGCCCTCGGCGGTGTGTTTCCACTGGCGATGGTTCATCTCCGCCTACGCGATGGTGCGGACGAACGGGATCCTGCTGCAGCGCTTCCAACACGCCAAGCCGGCGCCACCGCTGGTGAAGAGCATGGTGCGGCTGCGCGACGTGGTCTCGATGCGCGTGCTGCACTTCCCCGAGGTGCTGCCGGGCGGCTATTTCGTCGACTCCGCCCTGGACGTAATCGAGGCGTCCCGCGGGCCGGACAAGGCCGGGGTTTGGGATTACCACAACGACGACGATCGCGGCGGAGAGCTGCGCCACTACTGGTGCAAGTCGTTCGAGGAGTTCCTGGTCAAGAAACGCCGCGGCGACCAGCTCCGCATGCCGGCCGAGCGCAACGACTACCGCCGGGAGATGCATCTCTTCTTCGAGTGGAACGCCCCGGAGGACGCCGCGAGCCTCGCCCCACCCCCGGCCGAACTGGTGCAGCGTGTCCTGCAGGACCTTGCCTGGCTACGGTCCCTGGACGGGATTCTGGCGATGGAGCAAGCCTCCGAGGCCGGCTTCCGCCACCTTGTGAAGGACGCGCTGGCCGGGCAAGACCTACAAGCCGCCTACGACGTCATACTGCGCCACACCAAGGGAGACTAGCATGCCGACGCTCTGCCACGTGACGACCCGCCCGGCGCTGGACGACGCCGGCGCATGGCTCAGCGCCGAACCCTTCCTGCATTGCTGCACGGAAGCGCAGCTCGGGTTCGTCCTGGACCGCTGGTTCGCCGGTCGAACCGGCCTGCTAGTCGCCCGCTTTGACGAGGCCGACGCCGAAGGTCGCCTGGACTGGGCTCCCAGCGAACCCGGCATGGCGCCGTTCCCCCATTTGTTCGGCCGAGTGGATACGGCGAAAATCTACGTCACTGAGGGCTGATAACAAGGCGAAGGGGGCCCTCTTTGCCACTCTCCTCAGCAGCGGTTCTTCTCGTTGTTGGTACAAGGAAACATCGAGTTTCCCCGCGCCGTGCGGGCCAACTGATCCCACATCGCCTCCTCGAAGCTCGCCTTCACCGCGCTCACAGCCGCATCGATTTGCGCATGATCCACTGGCTCCGCCCCAGTGGCCGCCATCGCCAGCAGTCCATTCAGCTGGTCGTCATTCGCCCGTGCCGCCAGGCGCGTCGTGGCCGCACTCAGCACCGCCTCACGCTGGGCCAGCATCGTGGCGTAAGTAAGCGACTTATCCCGCGCCCGGCTGGTCGCGGTGCTACCGGCGCCGCCATAGATGCCGTGCGTATCGGCCTGCGCCATGATGCGGTCTAGCTCGGAATTGTATAAGCCGACATCGTAGACCATGACGATCACCCGATGAGCGCGGTCCACACCCGCGGCGTGGGCGGAGATGGTCAGCAAGATGCCAAGCAGAACCCCCCTATAACCAGGTGCCCAGACGACGACTGTCCTCTGGTAGGGTTTGCGGCAAAGCCCCAGCCTTCTCTTCGCCCTCAGCCTCATGCATACAGAACCGCCGGATCAGCGACCGGCGTAGCGATGGTCACCAACCGCCCATCCCGAACGGCCCGATAGAAGCAACTATGCTGGCCCGTGTGGCAAGCCACCCCTGTCTGGTCCACCAGCAACAGGATCGTGTCCCCGTCGCAGTCCAGTCGCAACTCCACCAGGCGCTGGTGCTGGCCAGAGGTCTCGCCCTTGCGCCATGGCGCCTGCCGGCTGCGGCTCCAGTAGCAGACGCGCCCGGTCTCCAGCGTCTCGGCCAGGCTGGCCGCGTTCATCCACGCGACCATCAGCACCTCGCCGGTGTCGTGCTGTTGCGCCACCGCCGGTATCAGGCCGTTGGCGTCGTAGCGCACCGGCAGGTCATCCATGCAGAGCCCCCATCGCCCGGTCAAGGTCGGCGATCAGGTCCGCCGTATCCTCCAGCCCGATATGGAACCGCGCGATCGGCCCGGCGAACTTGGCGCTGCCGGCGCTGCGGGTGATGTGCCCCGTGGTCGGCAGCGCCAAGCTCTCGTATCCGCCCCAGGACGCGCCGATCCCGAACAGGGTGAGGCCGTCGATCATGGCGTCCACCGCCGCCGGCGAGAACTGCGGCTTGAACTCCACGCCGAACAAGCTGGCCGCCCCCGTGAAGTCACGCTTCCACAGATCGTGGCCCGGCGCGCCGGGCAGGGCAGGGTGCAGCACCCGCGCCACCTCCGGACGGCCGGCGAACCACGCCGCCACCTCCAGCCCGGCCCGCATCTCGTGGTCCAGCCGCACCCCCATCGCCCGCGCCCCGCGCACTGCAACCCAGCAATCGTCGGGGCTGGCATACTGCCCGAGGATCAGAGACGTCGTGCGCACCCGCTCCCACTGCGTCTCGTCCGCCACCGTGATGCTGCCGAGCAGCACGTCCGAATGGCCCCCCACGTATTTCGTCAGCGCCTGGATCGATACGTCCACCCCATGGGTGAACGGCTGGAAGGAGCGGATGCCCCAGGTGTTGTCCATCAGCACCGCCAGCCCGTGATCGTGTGCCACGGCCGCCAGCGCGGGGATGTCCTGCACCTCGAACGTGTGGCTGCCCGGGCTTTCGGTATACAGCACGCGGGTCTCGGGCCGGATCAGCCCGGCCAGCGCCCTGGGTGTGATCTCCGGATCGTAGTACGTCGTGGTGACCGCCATGCGGGTCAGGTAGTTGTCCGCAAAGTTGCGCGCCGGGCCATACACGCTGTCCGGCAGCAGCAAGTGGTCACCGGCCGAGAGGTAGGCGAGCAGCGGCACCGTCACCGCCGCAAGCCCCGTGGAGACGATCTGGCAGCGCGTGCCGCCCTCGATGGCGGCGACCATGTCCTCCAGCGCGTGGTGGGTCGGGTTGCCCGCCGTGCCATACAGGAAGCCGCGGCCCAGGCGCTGGCTGCCGCTGGTGCGGCGGTCCTCGCAGCTCGGATACAGCATGGTGGAGCCGCGGTGGACGGACGGGTTGACGAAGCCGTTGATCCGGGTGCCCGGCCGGCCGGTATGGGACAGCTGGGTGGCAGGGCGGTGTCCCGCGACGGGCGGCGTGTGGTCGGGCATCAGCTAATCTCCTTCGGGGTGGTGGGGTCCGCACCCCATTCGGTCCACGAACCGTCATACACCGCACCCTGCGGCAACCCCGCACGCTTCAGCGCCATGGTGAGCACGGTGGCGGACACGCCGCTGCCGCAGGTGGTGACCACAGGGCGGGTGCCATCGGCGCCGATCGCGGCAAGCCGGCTGCGCAGCGCGTCGGGCGGCAGGAAGCGGCCATCCGGACCGAGCAGCGCGTTGTAGGGAAGATTGATGGCACCGGGCATGTGACCGGGCGTCACACCGGGGCGCGGCTCGGGACCGCTGCCAGCGAACCGGGCCGCCCCGCGGGCGTCGAGCACCAGCGCCTCCGTTTCCAGCATGTCGGCCAAGCCCCGGAGCCGCTGGGCGCGCAGCCGCGGCGTGAACCTGGCAGCGAGCGGGGCCGGCGGTTCGCCAGCCTCCGTCGGATGCCCGGCGTCTGTCCACGCCGCAAGCCCGCCATCGAGCACGGCGGCGTTGTCGTGCCCGAACAAACCCATCATCCACCACCCGCGGGTGGCCCACATCGTGGCGTTCTGATCGTAGAACACGACCAGGCTGTCATCGCCGATGCCCAGCGCCCCCGCCAATCGCGCGAAACGGCCAGCGGCGGGAACCATGTGCGGCAAATCCGAGTCGGTGTCAGCGATCACGTCCAGGTCGAAATCCCGCGCCCCCGGGATATGCGCCGCAAGGAACGCCGCGTAGCCATCCTTGCCCTCGTGGGGCAGATATTTGGTCGATTCGAACAGGACGAGGTCCGCATCGTGCCGGTGCGCGGCCAGCCAGTCGGCGGTGACGAGGTCATCCATGGCGACGTGTTCCTTTGTCCCGCAATCCCTCACCCCGGCCGCGGCGCGAAGTCCAGCGATATGCGCCGGTTCTGCTTGCCCTTGTTCTCGATCTTCAGCACGCGGATCGCGCCGATCTCTCCCGTCGCGGCCACGTGGGTCCCGCCGCACGGCTGCAGATCGACCTCCCCGATCCGGACCAGGCGCAGCCGCCCGGTGCCCCGCGGCGGCTGGACGGACAAGGTGCGGACCAGGGTGGGATTGCTGTCCAGCACGCTCTCGTCCACCCACTCGGTCGTCACGGGGTGGTTGGCGGCGATCAGCGCCGCCAGGCCCGCCTCGATCTCGGCCGGGT
>CAXSEG010000257.1:0-6755 GCA_964235545.1 uncultured Acetobacteraceae bacterium | reverse complement strand
GTGGTGGCGCTGCCGGCGCTGATCCTGCCGTTCGTCATCCGTTACGCCGTGCTCACCGGCGTCACCACGGCGACGGAGGTTGCGACCCTGGGCGTGGTGTATGCCGTGCTGGTGGGGTTGGCCGTGTATCGCTGCTTCGACTGGCGCCGGGTGGTGCCAATCCTGGTGGAAACGGCGGCGCTGTCCGGCGCCATCCTACTGATCATCGGCACGGCGAGTGCGATGGCGTGGTCGCTGACGCAGGCGGGGTTCGCGCAGACGCTGACCGACATGATGACGGGACTGCCCGGTGGACGGGCGGGCTTCCTCGCCATCTCCATCGTGGTGTTCATCGTGCTGGGCAGCGTGCTGGAGGGCTTGCCGGCCATGGTACTATTCGGGCCGCTGCTGTTCCCGGTGGCGCAAACGCTCGGCATCCATTTGGTGCAGTATGCGATCGTCGCCATCCTGGCGATGGGGATCGGGTTGTTCTCGCCGCCGTTCGGGGTGGGCTTCTATCAGACGTGCCTGATCGGCAAGGTGCGAAGTGACGAGGCATTCGGCCGGATCTGGCCGTATATGGCGGTGTTGGTGGCGGCGTTGATCGTGGTGGCTGCGGTGCCGTGGTTGTCGGTGGGCTTCCTGTAGGGCATTTTGGTTGACGGTTGCACCGGGTTCGGGGGACTGCACTCGCCACAGCCCTGGGGTGTCCCGGCCCTCACCCCGACCTCCTCCCGTGAAAGACGGATGAGGGAGACAATCGGCGGCCACTGCTTGCGGCGGTTCGCCTCCCGCCCCGCCGGCGGCGTGCCGAGGGGCGCGCAGGTGGGTGTAGCCGATGCCGGCCTCCGCCCGCCCGGCCGCCAGCTGCCGTTTGGAGAAGCCGGGGCGGCGGGACAGCGGCAAGTCCCGCACGTTGATCACGCGGCGCACGCCGGCCTGGCGCAACGTGGCGACGAAGGCGGGGAAGGCCGGCTTCTCGTAGCTGATCGTCCACAGCGCCTGATCCATCGGCGCGGCTTCAGTCAGGCCGCGACGGGCACCGGGCCAAGAAAGTCCCGCTTGCCTATTCCGAGCCCATTATGGCGCAGAATCGCGAAGGCGGTGGTCACGTGGAAGTAGAGGTTCGGCAGCATCCAGCCCGTCACGTAGTCCGGCCCCGTCATGCTCATCTCATGCTTTGCCACTACAAAGGCGATGGTGCGGGTCGCCGCCGCGTCGATGGCGGCGCGGTCCAGCCCCTCGAGGAAGGCGACGGTCTTGGCGATGCGGGCTTGCACGTCGTCGAAGCTGGCCTCGGTGTCCGGGTAGGACGGGACGGTGACGCCGGCCAGGCGGGCGCCGCCGCCCTTGGCGCTGTCGGTCGCGATCTGCACCTGGCGGACCAGCGGGAACATGTCGGGATACAGGCGGGACTGCAGCAGCACCGCCGGGTCGATCTTGCGGTCCGCCGCATGGGACGCCGCCTTGGTCGGTACGCCGGACAAGCTGCTAAACATCTGCAGGCACGGCAGAACCGCCGCCTGATACAATCCGAAGGCCATGAACGCGTCCCCTATCCGAAGGCTGGGAGACATAGCCCGCCTGCCCCGCCCTGTCTGCCATCAACGCGTCAGCGCCCGCCGGCCGGCCAGGGGGGCCGCGGCGGCCGGTCGGTCGGCCCGGCCCATGCGGCGTTCCATGCGGCGCTGCACCTCGTCCCATAAGGTAGTGAGCACGAGGTAGTCAACGGCGGCCGCGGCGAACACCTCGAGCACGTCGAACTTCACCTGCATCGTCATTTCGCTGCGCCGCATCAGCTCCTCCATCGAGATGACGGAGGTGATGGACGTGGCCTTCAGCAGCCCGTTGACCGAGTTGCCGAGCGCCGGCAGCACGATGCGCGCGACCTGCGGCAGCAGCACCAGTCGCAACGTCCGCCAGCGCGACAGGCCGAGCGCCATGGCCGCGTCCCGCTGACCCGGCGGCAGCGCCAGGAAGCCGCTGCGGACGATCTCCGCCATGTAGGCGGCCTCGTTGGCGATCAGGGCGACCAGCACGGAGGTGAGGACGCCGAAGCGGATGCCGATCTGTGGCAGGCCGGAGTAGATCATCACCAGCTGGATCAGCAGCGGCGTGCCGCGGAAGAACCATATGTAGAGCCGTGCCAGGCCGGAGACCGCCCGGTTGCCCGATGCCCGTAGCAACGCGACCAGCAACCCGCCCGCCAGGCCGCCCGCCAGCCCCGCCGCGGCCAGCCCCGCCGTGACCAGCGCGCCCCGCAGCAGGAACGGGTTGGTCAGCGCCGAGAGGAAGTCGGCGCCGTTGAACCCCTGCAAGACGCTCTCAGCCGCCCGGGCCCGGGCCCTGGATGGCGAACGTGGAGCCGGGCAGCTTGGTCAGGCCGTAGCGATCGAACAGCGCATCGTACGTGCCGTCCGCCTTCATCGCGGTCAGCGTTTCGGCGACCTTCTCGGCGACCGTCTTGTTGCGGAACACCAGCGTGGTCGGCGCACCGCCCAGCCCGGTCGCCGTGATCTTGATCACCCCGCGCTTGACGATCTCCCGCGCCGTCTGGTCGATCAGGATCGCCGTGTCCACCTGGCCGGCCCGCAGGGCGGCGATCACCTCCGTGGCGGTGGTGAAAGTGCGGATCTCGACCGGCTTGCCGCCCTTGGCCGTGTTGTCCCTGTCCACACCGCGCAGCCAGCGCTCCTGGTAGGAGTTGACCTCGACGCCGGCCGACTTGCCCTCCAACGCCTCGGGTGACGTGACATCGAGGGCAGAGCCGGCCGGCACGGTGATGCTGATGGCCTGCTGCGCATAGGGCACGGTGTAGGCGATCTTGGACCGCTCCTCGGTCCAGAACATCCCCGTGTCGATCCCGTCGAAGCGCGCCGCGGCGAGGGCGGGGAACATCGGCGGGAAATCCATGCGGACGAACGCCATGGTGACGCAGAGCCGGCGCGCCGCCTCCTTCATCAGGTCGACGTTCAGGCCCTGCAGCTCGCCATCCGCATCGACGAACTGCTGCGGCGGCAGCGTGGGATTGATCGACATCTGCAGCGTGCCGGCGGTAACCAGGTTGGCGGCAGGCAGCATTGGCGGACAGCCCTGGGCGCGGGCGGCACCGGCGGCGAGCAGGATCGCCAAGGGCACGAACAGCAGGCGGATCGCTCGCATGGGGCAGACCTCGATACGTCGGTTGGAGCGGGCACGATCACGCCGGCCGGTTGCGGGCGACGCAAGATGGATGCCACATTCGCCGATGGATCGGAGAGCGTGACGATGGACTGGCGGAGTGCGGCGGACGAACGCGGCCTGGGGGTGAGCGACCTGGCAGAGCACGTCGGCACCCGGATCGACGGCGTGGACGTGTCCCGGGAGATGGACGAGGGGCTGGTCGCACTGCTGCATGCGGCTTGCGCCGAGCGCGTCGTGCTGCTGTTCCGCGGCCAGGACGGGCTGGCGCCGGGCCGCTATCTCGCCTTCGCGCAGCGTTTCGGCGGCCGGCCGGATCTGCATTCGCAACGCCATTACTGCCTACCGGAGCATCACGAGATCTTCGTCGTCGGCAACCCCGAGCAGGCGGGCAAGCGGGTCGGTGCCACGCGCGTGGGTATGAACTGGCACACCGACCACTACCATCTGCCCGAGCCCGGCTTGTTCACCTTCCTGCACGCCGTGACGGTGCCCGAGGCCGCCGGGGACACGCGCTATGCCAACGGGATGGCTGCGTTCGACTTGCTGCCTGCCGCCATGCAGGCGCGCATCGACGGGCTGCAGGTGCTGCACAGCCGGGAGCGGCTGTTCCGGATGCTGTTTCCCGAGGCCAGCGAGGCGGACGCGGAGGCCGAGCGGCAGAAGATCCCGGACGTCGTCCATCCTCTGGTCCGCACGCATCCGGACCTCGGCCGCAAGGGGTTGTTCCTGGGCGGCGAGTGGGGCTCCACGATCCTCGAGGAGGATAAGGCAGAGGCGCAGGCGCTGTTCGACACGCTGCTGCAGCACCTGATCGCGGACCGGTTCTGCTATCAGCACGCCTGGCGGCCCGGCGACGTGCTGATGTCGGACAACCGGTGCAGCATGCATCGCGCCGGCGATGGGACGAGGTGACCCAGCAGCGCCGCCTCCACCGGATCATCCTGATCGACCAGCACGCGCCGCACTGACGCGCAAGCCCCTCGCGGTTGTCGCCCGCCGCCTCATTTAGCTTCGTAGGGCCGGAAACGCCTGTTCTAGTGGGCAAGCTCAGGGTGGGATAGCGTGGCAGGAGCTTTCGATATCGTCGTTGCCGGGGCCGGGCCGGTCGGGTTGGCCTTCGCCGCATCGTTGGCCGGCGCCGGGCTGCGCATCGCCTTGGTCGACCCGCAGCCGGCGGCAGCCTTGGCGGACCCGGCGGATGACGGCAGGGAGATCGCGCTGACCGACCGCAGCGTGGCGATGCTGGGGGCGCTCGGGGCCTGGGAGCGGATCCCGGGGGACCAGGTGGCGCCGCTGCGCCAAATGCGGGTGCTCAACGGACCGTCCGAGTACGCGATGCGGCTGGGCGGCGGCGGGACGGGTGGCGACATGCTGGGGCGCTTCGTGGCCAACCACTGGCTCCGCCGCAGCTTGCACGCCGCCGTGCAGGGCCTGCCGGGTGTGACGGTGATGCCGGGCCTGTCGGTCGCCGCGGTCGGGGTGGAACGGGGCGGTGCCACGGCCACCCTGTCCGACGGCGCAATGCTGACGGCGGCCCTGGTCGTCGCCGCCGATACCAGGCGCTCGCGGTTGCGCGCAATGCGGGGCATCGGTGCTGCGCTGCACGACTACCGGCAGCGCATGTTGGTCTGCCCCATGGCGCATCCCTTGCCGCATCGCGAGACGGCCACCGCCTGGTTCGAGTACGGCCAGACGCTGGTGACGTTGCCGCTGAATGGCGGACGATCGTCAGCCGTGATGACGGTGGGCGAGGCGGATGCCGCGTCGTTGCTGCGTCTGGACGACGCGGCGTTCGGCCGTGAACTCACCCGCCGCTACCGTGGCCGGCTGGGTGCGATGCAGCCCGTCGGCGCACGGCATGCCGTGCCTGTAGTGACGACCTACGCCGCCCGGTTCACCGGCCGCCGCTTCGCTCTGCTGGGGGACGCCGCGGTCGGCATGCACCCGACTACGGCGCACGGCTTCAACTTCGGTATGCTCGGGCAGCACGGCTTGGCGCGCGAGCTGCGGGCGGCGCTGGCCGCGGGGCGGGACGTGGCCGACCCGGCTGCCCTGGCCCGCTACGAGGCGGCACACCGGGCGGAGACCCGGCTGTTCTTCACCGGTGCGGAAGCGCTGATGCGGCTGTATGCGGCCGGGGACAGCTTGCCGGCTCGGCTGCTGCGCAACGGGGCGCTGCGGCTGGGCAACCTGCCCCCGCTGCGCCACGTGCTGGCGGCCCGGATGCGCGATCCCGAGACGGGCCCGCTGGGATCGGCTGAGAGGAGCAGTGACTTGCGATAGCAAGATCAGGGCTTCGCCCCGAACCCCACCAGAGGACAGTCGTCCTCTGGACACCTGGTTGAAAGAGGCAAGCTGTTAGAACAGCCCCGCCCCCGACAGCCCGCCATACACGCCGAACACGGTGGTGACCGTCAGCACCATGATGACCACCCACTTGTAGGTACCCTGCAGTTGCAGGCCCGGCGGCAGGGCGTGGATCGCCAGGGCCACCAGGAAGAACAGCACCAGCGGCAGTAGCAGGGCATTCATGACCTGCACGTCCACGTTCAGCGACACCAGGTCCGGCGATACGGCGATCAACGCGGCCCCGGACACGATGCAGGCGGTGTAGACGCCGTAGAACCAATAAGCCCGGCGCGGCGGCAGCTCGAGCGAGCGCTTGTAGCCAGCGACCTCGCCCACGCCCCAGGCTAGGGCCAGCGAGGCCACGATCGCGGCCACCATGCCAGCGCCGAGCACGCCCAGGCTGAACACCAGCTTGCCCGTGGCCGCGCCCAGCAGCGGCGTCAGCGCGGCCGCCATGTCTCCCACGGTGTTCAGCGTGATGTCCTTGCCGCCCTTGCCGATCACCGCGGCGCAGGCGATCAGCGCCGCCGCCATCACCAGCTGGGTGATGACCGCGCCCACTGCGGTATCCGCCCGGGCCGGACCGATATGCTCGGCGCGCAGGCCTTTGTCGGCGATCGCGGATTGCTGGTAGAACACCATCCAGGGCATGATCACCGCCCCGATATTGGCCGCGCAGAGATACAGGTAGTCGGTGTTGGTGATGGGGATGGACACCGCTTCCGACGCCATCGTTGCCAGCGAGGGATGCGCGTACCAGGCGACGCCGAAGAACGCGAACTCGAACAGGCCGATGGCGATCGCCACCCGCTCCACCCGGCGGTAAGAGCCCGTCAGCACCACGGCAATCAGCGCCACCGCCGCGAGCGGCAGGCTGACGTAGCGGGAGACGCCATACAGGTCCCCCACCGCCGCCACGCCCGAGAACTCGGACAGCAAGGCCCCCGCGGTCGCCACCGCCAACCCAGCGGCGGACACCCAGCCCCAAAACCGGCCGAACGTCTCGCAAATCAGCTCGCCATGCCCGCGGCCGGTATGGATGCCGAGGCGGACCGTCAGCTCCTGCGTGATGTACAGGATCGGCATCAGCAGCACCTGCACCAGCAGCAGACGGTAGCCCCACTGCGCCCCGCTCTGGCCCGCCGTGACCAGGCTGCCCACGTCCGTGTCCGCCAGCATGACGACGAGGCCGGGTCCGAAGACGGCCAGCCAGGACCGGACGCCCCGCCTGTGCGGGACGCTGG
>CAXSEG010000256.1:5344-6758 GCA_964235545.1 uncultured Acetobacteraceae bacterium | reverse complement strand
TGCCGACGGCCCGACAGCGCGATACATGACCCACATGTTTGACATGCGATGCCGCAAAAACGGCATCGAGCACCGGCTCACCAAGGCCCCCATTTTCGTAAGCTCGTATGAGCAAAACGGCAGTTGCCACAATTCGAGGGCCGTGCGTAGGGTATTCAGGGCGTTCCCAGAGGCTTTGAATGCGCGTCTTTTGGCTGGAACAGGGCAAAGCTGCCGGAGCAAAAGCGTTTTCTAGCAAAGACTTAGCTGTCTGGGCCGGCCTCTGCCGCGCCGCATAGGAACTCACCGCAGGTGAACTCTTCCAGCCTCCGCCTTAGTTCGGATCTCCTGGCGAAGCTGCCAGGTCCGCCATCAGAGGGCCCAGGTCTCGCGCCGTATGAGCGAGCCGCACGATTTCCGGAGGCGTCAGCCGGGGGTCATACACCAATATGTAAGGGAAAGAGGCGATCGACCACAGACGGTAGTTCGGGCCGACCAGGTCCGGCTCAAGGCGTCCTGCCAACGGCCGGCTCCCTAAGAGCTTGGCTGCGTCTACGAGCGCTTGCCGGAGCCTCCGCGCGGCGCCTGTATTGTCCTTGGCGATCCAGCGCACCGCTGCCGCCGCTTCCCGACGTGCCTGCGGGACCAGTACGGCGGGCGAACTCACCTCTGTCTGTGCTCAGCCTCGGCGATGATCTCGTCAAGCTCGGCAGCGACTTCGTCGATGGTGAAGACGCCGTCGCGCCGTCCTTCCTCCTGGGCTGCCTCGAGGGACGCGATGAAATCCGCCCGCGCCTTCTCTCGGCGCCGTACCAAATCCACACCAGTACGGACGAGTTCGTCGCGGTCTCGGAAGCGGCCGGACGCGACTGCCTCAGCTGCGAATTGCTCCAGGTCGGGAGGCAGGATGACGCTGTCCATGTCCGGATCATAGGGCAGGGAAGGGCGACCGGGAAGGTTTTTGGATGGTTGGCAAGCGAGGCAGCCCTTGTCTAACCCGACCGATCCCGACAGCCCTGGTGACGTTCTACCGCCGGCAGTCTCACCCGATGCCGGCCGGGCTTTGGCTGTCGTGTCGCGGCTGGCGCGCTCACATCCGTTGTCGGACGAGCTTCGCGGCCTGCTGGAGGGCAAGCTCGGGGAGGCCGTCTCTGCTGCCGCGGACTACGCCGCAGACGCGATCGCGCCCGCCACGCGCGCGGCTTACATCAGGGACTGGGACGTCTTCACCACCTGGTGCCGGGAGCAGGGGGCCGATGCCAATGCTCTGCCAACCCACCCCGTGCTGGTCGCCGCCTACATCGCCAGCCTTGCCGGGAAGATCGGCAAGAGCGCCCTACGTGGACGCCTGGCCGCCATCGCCTACCACCATCGACGGCGCGGCCTGACCTGGTCGGGCGCCCATCCGGCGATACGCGAGACCCTGGCCGGCATC
>CAXSEG010000256.1:0-5244 GCA_964235545.1 uncultured Acetobacteraceae bacterium | reverse complement strand
CAATCGCGACGCACCGGCGGGCACCGATTGGCCACTAAGCCTGCTGACGGTGAGCGGACCTGCCGGCGAGGTGGCGCGCTTCCGAGACGTCGCGCGCGGCACCGGCGGCGTGCCGTGGCACCTCGATCTCGACCAGGAGGAGGCGCGCCTGTTCGCACCGATGGCGTCGGCCGGCCCTGAGGCGCGGATACTGGCGCGGCAGCTCCGCGAGGTGATTGCCGCCCGGCACGACCGACTAATGGCGCGCTTGCGCAAGCCTGGTCTCTGCCCCTTTGACCTGCACCGGCTGGTGCCGATCCCGGACGGCATCCTGCAGCTGGGCGAGGACGATCCGCACGCTCAGGACTGGCTGCGGGCGCATTGGGGCACCACCCAGCTGCGCACCGTTCGTATCCGCGAGGAGGGCAGCGACCGCCGGCTCCGCCGCAAGGCGGAGATCGTCTACGAGTTCCGGTCGGCCGACTGGACACCGTGGCAGGCGATCATGCGGCTTCGGCGGGATTGGCCGAAGCTCGTGCTCACCGTGCGGCCCTGCTACGACGATGGCTGACCAGGGCGAAGCGCAGCTGGCCGACCCGCCGCCGGACGCCCTCTGGGACGATTGGGACAGTCCGCCCCGGGTTCCCGACACGCCCGAGCTGCACCTCGACGGGTTCGACGGGTCGCTGGACCTACTGCTCGACTTGGCCGAGCGCGAGCGGATCGACCTGAGCCGGCTCTCGGTCGTCGACATGACCGATCAGTTCCTCGCCGCCATGGTCCGCTACGAACGCCACGTCCGGCTGGAGCGGCGGGCAGACTGGCTCGTGCTGGCGACGCGCCTCGTTCTGCTGCGATCCAGGCTGCTGCTGCCGAGCACGCCCGAGATGGCGGGTGCGGCGCAGGCCGAGGCCAAACGTGAGCTTTCCCGGCTGCAGACCCTGCAGTTCGTGCGAGCCGCCGCCGGTTGGCTGGAGGCGCAGCCCCAGCTCGGGCGGGACATCTTCTCGGCACCACGCCGCGAGCGGGATCCGCGCGTAGCGTCCTACATGCAGCTCATGGCGGCCTGCCTGTCCGTCCTTGAGCGCGAAGAGGGAAGACGAGAGGCCGAGGTCGAGGGGGTTTACCGGCCGGTGGTCCAGGCGCTGTTCCGCATTCCGGGTGTCCTGGCGCGCATGCGACGCCAACTTGCTGGGCTGACCGAGCCGTCACCGCTGTCGAGCTTCTTGCCAAGGCTCCCAGCCGAGACGCTGGACCGCGACATCGTCGTGCGCTCGGCAGTCAGCAGCACCTTCGTTGCCGCCCTTGAACTGGCGCGCTTGAGCGAGATGGTCTTCGGCGGCGACTCAACCTTCGAACAGGTCACGGTCAACGCCGTCCCGCTGATATCGAGGGCCACCGAATGACTTAGAGGGTCAAGCCAGGACGTGGTGGCCTGCAGTCCCTCAATAGCCGCCAAGCTGAGAGCGTCGATCGCGCGTTCGCACGCCGCGGTCGACCTGATGACTGGCGAACTCCGCTGCGCCGCGCACGGGGACCGGGACGAAGCTGAAGGTCAACCCGGACCATCCTGACACGCGCCGGTGCCTGATCGGGACCGCTTTCCCCCCAACGGAAGCAGATCACGGACGTGACCATTGCGGCGGCGAGGGTTCTTACGGGTCTGCGGTCCCAATCGTGGGATGTAGCACTCGCGAAGCATCCGACCTTGCTGGAGGTGAACTATGGCAGCGACCTCAACCTTATGAGCTCGTATCAGGTAGCTCATCCTGCTGCGGTCAGTTTGGGGGTCCGTTCTGACCACAGGCCATGCCTGTCAGCAGTTTTCTGTGCTGCGGCAGATTGGCCAGCGTGGTCGCGCGTCTGTCTGTTACTGTGACGGTCGCCGTCAACCCGGACGACAGCTCAACCGGGCATGGCACGTCGTTCAGCTCGATCCTGACAGGAACACGCTGGGCAAGCCGAACCCAGGTGAATATCGGGTTGACGCTTGGCAAGCCTTGCACGCCGGGTGCTGCGTCCGCCACGTCGATGCCGCGGCCGCGGCCGGAAATACGTCCCGTCAGGATCACCTCAGGATACGCCATCAGCACGATGTCGGCCTGGTCGCCGATCTTGATGCGGCGAAGCTGGGTTTCCTCGAAATAACCCTCAATCCAGAAACTGTCCGCGTCGACCAGGGTCATCGCCGTTGCCCCGATCGTGGAGAAGCCGCCGCGCTGCAGCAGCAGGTTGGTCACCCAGCCATTGACCGGCGAGCGCACGGTCGCTCGCTCCAGGTTCAGGGCAGCCTGATCGATCTCGGCGTCCGCCTGCAGGCTGGCGTCGTTGGCCGCCTGGGCCGTACCCATAGCGTTCTCCTGTTGCTCGCGCGACACCGCAATGTCGGGCAAGGCCTGGCGGCGCCTGGCCTCGTCGACAAGATAGCTCGCCTGCGCCCGCGCCCGCTCCAGTTTGCGTTCCGCCTGCTTGACCGCGTTTTCATAGGTCCGCGGGTCGATGCGGAACAGCACGTCGCCCTTGTGGACGAACTGATTGTCCCGGATCGGCAGCTCCACCACAGTCCCCGAGACCTCCGGTGCGATCTGCACCGTGTAAACGCGCACGCGCCCGTCCCGGGTCCAGGGCGAATACTCGTAGTAGTTCCACGCGAGCCAGGTGAGGAGCGCGGCGGCGGCCAGCACCGTCAGCGTGGCGACAACGTTGAACGCGGCCGGCGGCTGCCAATTCTGGCCGGCCATCTACCGGGCCGACCGCAGCGACAGAATGAGCAGGTCGGTGATGCAGACCAGCACGCCGAGGTCGAACAAAGCACGGTTCCAGATGTAGCGGTCGAGGTCGACAAGGTCGAACAGCCGGCGGAGCAGGGCGGACAGGACAATGGCCGCCAGCAGGCAGACTAGCCCAGGTGAGACGAAGATGCCCAGGACGTCCACCTCCCGCAATGCGATCACGTCGCTACCGCCGAAAGCCCAGGAAAACCGGCGGGCACGCCTGACGGCAGCAGCGCCGCCAGTGCCATGAGCCGGCGGCGCTGCAGGTCATCGCCGCCGGCTCCGCCCTTACCGCCGGAGATTTGGAGGCCCGCGAGCCTGTCGGCAAAGTCCGGGCCGCCTTGCCTGAGCAGGCGGCCGACGTCCCGGCCCAACCTGTCGTCTTGCCGGCGTATCACCAGCAGCAGCAGGCCGACCAGCATCAGCGTCTCCGCGTCCGCGACGGCGGCGGCGCCGTCGGGCGCGAGCAGCGCGGCGCGCTCGAACATCGGGGCGCACCACCGTCCGGCGCGCGGCAGCAGCCAGGCCGGCATCCAGGCGATGGCGCCGACCGCCCGGCCGATCCGCCGCCGGGCCCGCAGCCGCCGGGTCACGAGGCTCGCCGGCGGCGGCAGCGCGGCGAAGGCGAGAACGGCGGTCGCGACGCCGAGCAGGTTGGCCAGCACACCGTTGAGGCTAGCCGCCAGGTCGTAGTTCATGACGTTTAGCGGATCGAGCGCGGTCAACACGACGATGCCGAAGCCGCCGGCGCTCGCCACATGCTTGTCGGCTCGCCCTACCGCGGCGAGCATGCTGATCAGCAGCATCACGGCGGCTAGCAGGCCGAAATCACCCGTCGAGGTCAGGATGGTGTAGTGCGCGACGGTGCCGATCAGGTCGGCGAGTGCGGCGCCCTGCAGAAAACTGAGCGCGTCCCGCGCCGGGTTCTCACGCGTTGCCAGCAGCACTGAAACCAGCCCGGCCCAGGTTACCGCCGCACCGCCCGACGACCACTTGGAAAAATACCAGAACGCGTTGACTAGGCTAACCGCGGTCATCGTTCGCACCGCGTTGTTCCCCGCCAGCCGCCAATCGCGGTCAAAGGCGAGCGACGTCGAGCGGGCCCTGCCGATGCCGACGCGGTGCCCGCGCCGCAACATCCGCGCGGTGGCAAAGCATCGGCGCAGACGCCATCCGATGCCCGGCCGGTCCCATGCAAGAAGCAGGTCTGCGTTGGCCGCTTCTGCCTCGGGCAGCCGTGCTTCAAGCAGGCCGGACGCGAGCAGGCTAAGCAACGCAGGTGCTGCGTCCCGGATCGGCCGGCCGCCCGTCTTCAACGAGGGGTGCTCGACCAGTGCATCACTTACGGTCGTACTGAGCGTCAGCACGGCCTGGATCGGCGCGGCGCCCCAGTAACCATCCCGCCCCGCTCGCCACCATTCGGCGCAATCCCGTGCCGCTGCCTCCACCTTGTTCGCCAGACTGACCCGCGTCGTACCGACGCCCGACGCTACTAGCGCCGCCGAGGCATGAGCGCAGGCGATCCCGAGCAACAGGGAAGAGCAGCGGTCCACGGCGGTCGAGAACACCGAATCCGGCTGGGCAACGTTGCTGAGGGTGATGATCGGGACGGTGAACCCGATCAAAGCGAAGCCGTACTGATCCTGGCGGCGCGCCGTGCTGGCCAGGATGGTCGCCATCCCTAACCACACTGCAAGCGCCACGTCGAAGGCGAGGGTGTCCTGCGCGAACGCGGCGGTGATCGCCAGTGACGCTACCATCCCAATGAGCGTGCCGCCCGCTCGCCAAGCGGCTTTCTGAAGCGAGCTGGCCCTTGTCGCGAGCGACACCGACAGCACCGTCCAAGCCGCCCATTCCGGCCGTGCGAGCTCGAACTCCATCGCCAGGTAAAGCGCCACAACGACGGTCAAGCCGAGCCGCACCGCCTCGACGGCTTGTTCTGGCCACCAAGCTCGTAGCCCACCTTCTTGGAACAGGGTGGTGCGGCTTCGCCGGTCGTTTCGCGTTGTGTCAGGCAGAAGAATTGGTGTTCTTTCAGTTTCGCTGTGGAAAAGCCCCTAAGTCACATTCGCATTTCTCTATGTTCTCCTTCGCGACATTAGCGCAGGAGGTTGGAACGGGCGAGTTCGACAACCTCGTTACCGCGCCCGCTCATGACTGCTTTTAGCATGTAGAGCGTGAACCCCTCGGCCATCTCAGCGGTGACCTTCGGCGGCATCGCCAGCTCCATCCGGTTGACCACGGCGTCGATCAGCACCGGGCCTGGATGGGCCAGCGCTCTTTGGCTAACCGGTCATCGTCCGTGTGGAGGGTGGCAGAGTGCCGGTGATCTGTGCGCGATCAGTCATCTTGCACGGCTTGGCAGCGTCAAGCGTGGGCGGCCGCTTCTGTTAGTCATTTCAGCTTTGTCACCCGGCAGGCTTCGGAACTACCTAGGTGTTTAGTCCCGGCATTTGATGGATCGGGTCGATGATGAATCGTTGTGGCTCGT
>CAXSEG010000255.1:0-6766 GCA_964235545.1 uncultured Acetobacteraceae bacterium | reverse complement strand
ACGACGATCGACCTGCACTCGATCGAGGCTGGCGTCCGGGTCGTTCTAGGTTTGTAACTCTCTGCTATCTTCTCACACCCGGGCCCGGGGCCCAGGCATCGACACGTCCAACAAACCACGGAGCCGGCATGGACCTGGAGGCTGAGTGGCTGGAGGCCGACGGGCTGGGCGGGTTCGCGTCCGGCACCGTCGGACTGGTCCGCACGCGCCGCTATCAAGCGCTGCTGCTGGCGCAGACGGCAGCCGGGCGCTTCGTCCTGATCAACGGCTTCGACGCCTGGGCCGAGACCGCCATCGGCCGTTTCGCGCTCAGCAGCCAGGCCTACCTGCCCAACACCGTCTACCCGGACGGACGCACCCACCTGCGGGACTTCACACCAACCCCGTGGCCCTGCTGGCATTTCATGCTGCCGGACGGGACGCAGATTCGTCAGGAGCTGTTCGTCGCCCGCGACTCGACCGAGACCGTGCTGCGATGGACTGCTGATCGGCCGTGCAAGATCATGGTCCGCCCCTTCCTGTCCGGCCGCGACTACCACGCGCTGCACCACGAGAACGCGGCCTTCGCCTTCACCACGCGCCGCGACGGCGCCACGCTGGCCTGGTGCCCCTATCCCGGCATGCCCGCCATCACCGCTCGCGGCAACTTCGCCTGGGCGGACGCGCCGGCCTGGTACCGCCGCTTCACCTACAACGCCGAAGTGGAGCGCGGGCTGGATGACGGGGAAGACCTCGCCTCCCCCGGCAAGTTCACGTTCATCCTTCCGGGCACCGTGCCGAACGAGGCCGTGCTGATCCTGCGCGCCGGGTCACCCGGCACCGCCGATGCGGACGCCCTCGCGGCCCAGGAACTCGCCCGCCGCGCCCGCCCGGCCCGGGACGTGGCGGCTGACGCGTATCTCGCCAACGGCGGCAACGGGGCCACGGTGATGGCCGGGTATCCGTGGTTCACCGATTGGGGCCGCGATACCTTCATCGCCATGCGCGGCCTGCTGATCGCGCGCGGCCGGCTGGACGAAGCGGCGGCGATCCTGCGGTCCTGGACCGGCCATGTCAGCCAGGGCATGCTGCCCAACCGCTTCCCCGACGGTGGCGCGGCACCGGAATACAACGCGGCCGATGCCTCGCTCTGGTTCATCGTCGCCGTCCATGACCTGATCGCGGCCGGCGGCGACGCCCCTGGGCTGCGGGAAGCCGCTACCGCCATCCTCGAAGGCTACACCGCCGGCACACGCTTCGGCATCGGCATGGATCTGGCCGACGGCCTGTTGCGGGCTGGGGTGCCCGGCGTGCAGCTGACCTGGATGGACGCCAAGATCGGCGACCGCGTGATCACGCCGCGCATCGGCAAGCCCGTCGAATTGCAGGCGCTCTGGGTCAACGCGCTGGCCATTGCCGCGCAATGGCCGGGCGGCGACCGCTGGATCGGGCCCGCGCTGCGCGCGCGGGACAGCGTGGTGGCCCTGTTCCCCGACCGCGCCACCGGCGGCCTGATCGACGTGCTGGATGCGGACGGCGTGCCCGGTGCACGCAACCGCCAGGTCCGGCCCAACCAGGTGCTCGCGGCCGGCGGGCTGCCGATCCCTGTGCTGACCCCTCGGCTGGTCGCGGGCGTAGTGGCGCTCGCGGAGCGCGAGTTGCTCACCCCGCTCGGGCTGCGCACGCTGGCGCCGGGCGATCCGGCGTATCGCGGGCGCTACAGCGGCGGGCCGGTCGCGCGGGACGAGGCGTATCACCAGGGTACCGCCTGGCCCTGGCTGCTGGGGCCGTTCGCCGCCGCCTGGCTCGCCGCGCGCGGCACCACGGCGGAGGAGCGGGCGGAGGGCCGTGCGCGATTCCTGCCGCCGCTGCACGCGCATCTCCACGCCGCGGGGCTCGGCCACGTATCGGAGGTGGTGGACGGCGACGCCCCGCACCGGCCGGGCGGCTGCCCGTTCCAGGCCTGGTCGCTCGGCGAGCTGATCCGTATCGAGGCCATGCTGGAGGCGCCCCATGCCGACTGACCCGATCTTCGACACCGCCGAGGGCCGCCGCCTGCGCGCCGCCGACCGGGGGGAGGATTGGCGCCGCTGGGGCCCGTATCTCAGCGAGCGGCAATGGGGCACGGTGCGCGAGGATTACAGCCCTGGCGGCACCGCCTGGGACTACTTCCCGCACGACCACGCCCGTAGCCGGGCCTATCGCTGGGGCGAGGACGGGCTGGCCGGGTTCGGCGACGACAAGCTGCTCTGGTGCCTCTCGCTCGCGCTGTGGAACGGGCACGACCCGATCCTGAAAGAGCGGCTGTTCGGCCTGACCAACGAGCAAGGCAACCACGGCGAGGACGTGAAGGAGCTGTATTACTTTACCGACGGCACGCCCACGCACTCCTACATGCGCATGCTGTACAAGTACCCGCAGGCAGCGTTCCCGTACGACCGGCTGATCGCGGAGAACAAGGCCCGCGGCGTGGCGGACCGCGAGTTCGAATTGGTCGACACGGGCATCTTCGAGGAGCGGCGCTACTTCGACGTAGTGGTCGAATACGCCAAGGCCGCCACCGACGACATCCTGATGCAGGTGACCGCGACCAACCGGGGGCCGGACGCCGCCCCCTTGCACATCCTGCCGCAGCTCTGGGCGCGCAACACCTGGTCATGGGAGCCGAACCAGCCCAAGCCGCTGCTGCAACAGGACGGCCACGTGGTGAAGGCGCGGCATCCCCGGCTGCAGCGAACGCGAGTGTGCGAGGTGGACGGCGCACCGGACTGGCTGTTCTGCGAGAACGAGACCAATTACGGGCGGCTGTACGGCACGGCCCCTACTGGCCTCGCCAAGGACGGCATCAACGACCACGTGGTCGGCGGCCGGCGGGATGCCGTGAGCCCGTTCCACCGCGGCACCAAATGCGCCGCCCACCTGCGGATGGACATCGCACCCGGCGCCAGCACCACCGTCCGCCTGCGTCTGCGGCCAGACCCAAAGGACGACGCCTTCACCTGGTTCGACACCGTGATGGAGGCGCGGCGAGGCGAGGCGGACGAGTTCTACACCGCCGTGCAGCGCGGCATGACCGACCCAGACGCCCGCCACGTGCAGCGCCAGGCCTTAGCGGGCATGCTGTGGTCCAAGCAGTTCTACATGATGGACGTGCGCAAATGGCTGCAGGGCGATGCGTTGCAGCCGCCACCGCCGTCCGAACGCAAGACCGCGCGTGACAGCGAGTGGCGCCACCTGGACAATGCGGACATCGTCTCGATGCCCGACACCTGGGAATACCCCTGGTACGCCGCGTGGGACCTGGCGTTCCACTGCACGACCTTCGCGCTGATTGACCCGGTATTCGCCAAGGACCAGCTCCTGCTGCTGATGCGGGAGCGCTACATGCACCCGAACGGCCAGCTGCCGGCCTACGAGTGGGCGTTCGGCGACGTGAACCCGCCGGTGCATGCCTGGGCGGTGCTGCGCGTGTTCCAGATGGACCGCGCGATGACGGGGGTGGCGGACCGCAGCTTCCTCGAAAAATGCTTCCATAAGCTGCTGCTGAACTTCACCTGGTGGGTGAACCGCAAGGACGCCTCGGGCCGCAACATCTTCGGCGGCGGCTTCCTCGGGCTCGACAACATCGCCATTTTCGACCGCTCGAAGCCCCTGCCGACGGGCGGCACGATCGACCAGTCGGACGGCACGGCCTGGATGGCCATGTTCACGCTGGACCTGCTGCGCATCGCGCTCGAACTGGCGCTGGAGGACGCGGCGTACGAGGACATGGCGACGAAGTTCTTCGAGCATTTCCTGTTCATCGCCGAAGCCATGACGATGGCCGGCGGCATCGGCCTGTGGGACGAGCAGGACCAGTTCTTCTACGACGTGCTGCATCTGCCGGACCAGGAAGTGATCCCGTTGCGGGTGCGCAGCATCGTGGGCCTCATCCCGCTCTTCGCCGTGGAGGTGATCGGCAGCCGCGCGTTCCAAGCGCTGCCGGAGTTCTCCGAGCGGCTGCAATACTTCCTGGACAACCGGCCGGACCTGGCCCGGCTGATCTCGCACTGGACCGAACCCGGCTCCGGCCAGCGCCGCCTGTTGTCGCTGCTGCGCGGCCACCGCATGAAGATGCTGCTGCGCCGCATGCTGGACGAGGACGAGTTCCTGTCCCCCTTCGGCGTCCGCGCGCTGTCCAAATACCATGCCGAGCACCCGTATCAGCTCAACGTCGGCGGCTCCGAGTTCGGCATCGGCTACGAGCCCGGCGAGGGCACTAGCCACGCCTTCGGCGGCAACTCCAACTGGCGCGGCCCGGTGTGGATGCCAATTAACATCCTGCTGATCGACAGCCTGCGCGAGTTCCAGCGCTATTACGGCGACGACTTCCTGGTGGAGTGCCCGACCCGCTCCGGCACCTACATGCCGCTGAACAAGGTGGCGGACGAGCTGGCCAGCCGCCTCACCCGCCTGTTCCTGCGCGGCCCCGACGGCCACCGCCCGGCACTCGGCGACGACATGCTGTCGCAGACGGACCCCGAGTTCCGCGACCACCTGCTATTCCACGAGTACTTCCACGGCGACACCGGCCGCGGCCTCGGCGCCGCCCACCAAACCGGCTGGTCCGGCTGCATCGCCCTGCTGCTGTCGGGCCCGGATAGCCCTTGGCGCGTCGTCACGGCCCAACACCCGCAAGCCTCGGTGACCGGGCCGGCAGGGCGTAAGGTCGAAGCTACGTGAGACCACGCGCTGTCGTCACCACCTGTGTCATCTTACTGTCAGTCGGTTGCACCGCGCCTGCTATCCAACAGCCCGCGCCTTTGGCAGAGCTACCTTCCTGCACGCGACCTCAGCCCATCATAGACAGATATTATATATCGTTTTTTTGAACGACACAGCACTGCCTTCTTGGCAGGAGCGCTAATGATCGCGTCTAGATTCGCTCAGTATCACAAACAAGAACACGGCACATTCGTTATCTTGCAAGAACATAAAGATACTTCGGAAACCTGAGTGCGAGATCGCCAGCTTGGCCGAAGGCGAGCGCAAGCAGTGGCGGATCTACTCGTCCAAGCCGGAATACCGAACGAACGCATTGGATTGCGGGATCTCGCCGACACGCGACCGTTAGTCCCGAAACCTCCAGGCGTGCCTGAACCGCAGAACCGCCGCGTCGACTATCTTTTCGACGTCTCCGGAAGCGATGCGGCACAAGCTGAACGGGAGAGGTGCCTGGCTTGGCTTGACCAAACGTATTGCAAAGCACCCAGCTTAAAGGCAACGGCCCGTGCCTGCGGCTACGCCGTCGATGATGTACAACATCGCAGATAGGTCGGCCTCACCAACGCCAAATGACTGACTGATCGGACAGCACTGAGGCGGCGCTGGATCGCTTGGGTTGACGAGCTACCACCCTACGAATCCGACCCCGCCCGATACCGCGCCCACCCGCCCGCCCGCAGCTCGCAAGCCGGGCACGTCTCGCAGCCATACCCCCACACATGCCGGTGTGCCCGGTCGCCCAGGTAGCAGCTATGCGTTCCCTCCACGATCAGCTGCACCAACGCATCGCCGCCCAGCGCCTCCGCCAGTTGCCACGTCGCCGTCTTGTCGCGCCACATCAGCGGCGTGTGCAGCACGATGCGCTGGTCCATCCCAAGGCTGAGCGCTACCTGCAGCGCCTTCAGCGTGTCGTCGCGGCAATCCGGATAGCCGGAATAGTCCGTCTCGCACATGCCGCCCACGATGTGCCGCAGCCCGCGGCGATAGCCCAAGGCCGCGGCATAGGTGAAGAACAGCAGGTTGCGCCCCGGCACGAAGGTCGAGGGCAAGCCGCCCGCCGCGACCGTGATCGCCCGTTCGCGGGTCAGGGACGTCTCGCTCAGCGCACCCAGCGTCGCCAGCGGCAGCACATGGTCCTCCCCGAGCCGCGCCGCCCAGGCCGGGTTCAGCGCGCGCAGCCCGGCCAGCACGGCGCCGCGCACCGCCAGCTCCACCACGTGGCGCTGGCCGTAATCATAGCCCAGCGTCTCCACCCGCCCGAACCGCTCCAGCGCCCAGGCCAGGCAGGTGGCACTGTCCTGGCCGCCGCTGAACAGGACCAGCGCACTCTCGTCCGTTAACCGCATGGCAATCGTTCTACCGTTAGCATTGGCCTGCGTGCCACCACTTTGCTCACTCCCGTCCGCATGCCATGCTCCGCCCATAACGGAGGCGACAAATGCGCGTTTGGCTGGTGGCGTGTCTGCTCGCATGCCTCGCCCTGGTGCCGCGTGGGGGGCACGCGCAAGGCATCGATTGCAGCCGGGCCCGCACCACGACCGAAAAGGCCATCTGCGCCTCGCCTGCCTTGCTGACACTGGACCACCAAGTCGCGGTTGCCTATGCGGACGCACTCGCCCGCCAGCCGGACCGGCGGGACTTGACGCGAACAGACCTGCTAGCCTGGCTTCGCGCGCGGGACGCCGTGTGCAACCTGCCGGCCAACGCGGTCGAGCGCTGCCTCGCCACCCAGCTGACCGCTCGCCTCGCCGCCCTTGCCCCGCCAGCCAGCCAGCCCCGCCCCGAGACCGCCGCCGCCGCCCCGCCACCTGCCACCATCACCCCCCTGCACACCGCCGCCCCTGCCCCAACGCCCGACCCGGCGATCCCGCCCGCCAGCTTCGGCCAGCCCACGCCGGCCGCCACGCTGGACGCCACCACGCTGCCCGCCGCCGCCGAGGCGGACACGCTGCTCCACGTCACCTCGCCCGGCCGCTTCACCGTGGCGGCACACAGCCCGTCCGGCGCCGCGCTGCAACTCGTC
>CAXSEG010000254.1:0-6784 GCA_964235545.1 uncultured Acetobacteraceae bacterium | reverse complement strand
GCAACCGGACGGCGGCTCGGTCTACCTGCGCCTGTCCACCCGCAGCATCGCCCAGCCGCACCGCACCCTCTCTGCGGCGGATGCGGCGGACATCGCGGCCGGCGCCTACTGGGTCCGCCGCCCCGGCCCGAACGCGGAGGCGGTGATCGCCTATGCCGGCGTGGTCGCCCCCGAAGCCGTGGAAGCCGCCGGGCTGATCGGCGAGGACCGCCGCGATGTCGGCCTGCTCGCCGTCACCTCGGCCGACCGCCTGCATGCCGGCTGGACCACCGCCCAGCGCGCCCGCGAACAAGGCGCGCCCGATTTCTTGAGCCACGTCGAACGCCTGCTCGCCGGCATCCCCCGCCATTGCGGCCTCGTCACCGTGCTGGACGGCCACCCGGCGACGCTCGGCTGGCTCGGCTCCGTGCACGGCCACCGCACCCGCGCCCTCGGCGTCACTCGCTTCGGACAGACGGGCACGATCGCCGACCTGTACCGCACCGCCGGCATCGACGCGCAATCGATCGCCACAGCCGCCGCCGCAGTGGCGCCAGGCAAGCCGATCCGGCATTTGCAGGCAGTGTGACTGCGGCCCTGGCCGTGCTATGACCTAATCTATGCTAAAGCCGAGACCTGAAACCGACGACTCAGCCGCGGACGATCAGATCTATCCTGAAATGCGCAGTCACGCTGCGACGGAGGCGGATTTCATCGCTCTTGTCGAGGCTGGGATCAGATCCGCCAAGATCGGGCTGAATCGTGACCTGGAGGTTGTCGCGGCTGAAATCCGACAATAGCGTCTCGCGAGGTGATCCGGCTATCGCCTGAGGCCGAGGCAGACCTTCGCGACATTGCCGAAACGATTGCAAACAACAACGGCTCGACCGTCGCTCTACGAATTAGCGGCAGGATCATTGCTGCGCTTCAACCCCTGGCCACTTTCCCACGCATGGGCCGGGTCGGCCGCATACCGGACTCGTGAGTGGGTCGTCGGCGGCCTATCCTATATCGCTGTTTACGAGGTTGCTGCCCAGGGCGTACTCGTCTTGCGGATCATTCATGGCGCAATGCAGTGGCTGCCGGACCATGAAGCCTAGGTGAATATCGGCTCCATGCTCGCCATCATCTCCGTCACGGCCAGCGCAATCTTGATCGATCGCCAGTGCTGCATGCGGGCTGCTGTTCGACTTTGTTCGCCCCGCCTTGTTTCTGAAATCTTTGTCACGACAGACAGCTTTGCGTAGTTCGTCTGTGACAAAGCGAAACCGGACCGCCGCAAAACGTCTCGCCTCCTTTGACGAACGGCGTCACAAGCTCAATTACAGCCCCGCGCACATCGCCAGGAACCTCGCCCAGCATGGACACCCCGCTCGAGGTCCGGCCTTCCCCAGACCGCACCCGGACGCGGCAGAGCCCGCCGCCGCGCAAGCGCCGCCGCTGGCTCACGTTGCTGATCGCCCTGCTCGTGCTGCTCGGCACCGGCTACGTCGCCTACCGCCTGCTCGCCGGGCACGGCCAGGCACCGCAAGGCCGTGCCGGCGGCCCGCCGCAGACGGTGGGGATTGCCACCATTGCCACGGCGGATCTCAACGTCGTTCTAACCGGCCTCGGTGCCGTCACCCCGCTTGCTACCGTCACCGTCAAGACGCAGATCAACGGCCAGCTGCAGCAGATCGCCTTCACCGAAGGCCAGATCGTCCACAAGGGCGATTTCATGGAGCAGATCGACCCGCGGCCTTACCAGGTGGCGCTGGAGCAAGCCTCCGGCACCCTCGCGCACGACCAGGGCCTGCTCACCCAGGCCCGCGCCGACAACGTCCGCTACCAGACGCTGAACCGCCAGGACAGCATCTCCAAGCAGACGGCGGACAACCAGGCCTACGTGATCAAGCAGTACGAGGGCTCCGTGCTCGCCGACCAGGGCATGGTGGACAGCGCCAAGCTCAATCTCGCCTACTGCCATATCGTGGCCCCCGTGGACGGCCGCGTCGGTATCCGCCTGGTCGACCAGGGCAACTACGTGCAGACCAGCGACACCACCGGCCTGTTCGTCATCACCCAGCTGCAGCCGATGTCCGTCGTGTTCACCCTGCCCGAGGACGACGTGGACCAGATCCAGGCGCAGATGACGAACGGCGCGCTGCCGGTCACGTCGTACGACCGCACCAACACCAAGCTGATCGCCACCGGCTCCCTGGCCACCACCGACAACCAGATCGACAACACCACCGGCACCATCAAGCTGCGTGCGCTGTTCCCCAACACCGACAACGCGCTTTTCCCCCAGCAATTCGTCAACGCACGACTGCTGGCGCGCACGGTACGCGGCGCGGTGGTCGCCCCCCAGGCGGCGGTGCAGCACGGCGCTCCCGGGGACTTCGTCTACCTCGTGCAGCCGGACGACACGGTGCACATCCAGGTGGTCAAGCTGGGTGTCACCGACAGCGGCAAGGTCGAGATCACCGACGGGCTGAAGGCGGGCGACAAGGTCGTCACTGATGGGCTGGACCGCCTGAAGGACGGCGCCAAGATCGCCGCAGCCCCTCCGCCGGGCCAGGCACCCGCCGGCTCCCCTCCGCCGGCCCGCAACCGCAACCGCACCCCCGCCACCAACGGCGGCTAGCGTGAGCCCATCGCGGATCTTCATCCTCCGCCCCGTCGGCACCACGCTGCTGATGGCGGCGATCCTGCTGGTGGGCATCATCGGCTACGGCTTCCTGCCGGTGTCCGCCCTGCCGGAGGTCGACTACCCCACGATCCAGGTGCAGACCTTCTATCCCGGCGCCAGCCCGGAGGTGATGACCACCTCCGTCACCGCGCCCTTGGAACGCCAGTTCGGCCAGATGCCCGGCCTGGGACAGATGTCGTCCATCTCCTCCGGCGGCGCCTCCGTCATCACCCTGCAATTCACCCTCAGCCTCACCCTGGACGTGGCGGAGCAGGAGGTGCAGGCGGCGATCAACGCGGGCACCAACCTGCTGCCGTCGGACCTTCCGGCGCCGCCGATCTATAACAAGGTCAACCCCGCCGACACGCCCATCCTAACCCTGGCGCTCACCAGCAAGACCATGCCGCTCACCCAGGTGGAGGACCTGGCGGACGTGCGCCTGGCGCAGAAGATCAGTCAGCAGCCCGGTGTCGGCCTCGTTTCCATCAGCGGCGGCAACCGCCCCGCCGTGCGCATCGTGGTCAACCCGCGCGCCCTGTCCGCCTACGGCCTGGCGATCGACGACATCCGCACCATCATCGGCACCCAGAACACCGACACGCCCAAGGGCAGCTTCGACGGCGCCGCGCAGAGCAGCACAATCAACGACAACGACCAGCTGACCAGCGCCGCGCAATACGGCGGCCTGATCATCGCCTACAAGGGCGGCCGCCCGATCAAGCTGTCCGACATCGCCACCATCGTGGACGGGGCGGAGAACAACCAGCTCGCCGCCTGGGCCAACCGTACCCCCGCCGTCATCCTCAACGTCCAGCGCCAGCCCGGCTCCAACGTCATCGCCGTGGTGGACGCCATCACCAGGCTGCTGCCCCGCCTGCAGCAGACCATGCCCGCCGCCGTGGACATCGCCGTGCTCAGCGACCGCACCACCACCATCCGCGCCAGCGTGTCGGACGTGGAGTTCGAGCTCGGGCTGGCCGTCGTGCTCGTCGTGCTCGTGATTTTCCTCTTCCTGCGCAACCTGCCGGCGACCCTCATCCCCTCGCTCTCGGTGCCGCTCTCCCTCGTCGGCACCATGGCCGCGATGTACCTGCTGGGCTACAGCCTCGACAACCTCTCCCTCATGGCCCTGACCATCTCCACCGGCTTCGTGGTGGACGACGCCATCGTCATGATCGAGAACATCGCCCGCCACGTGGAGGACGGTGACGCCCCGCTCGAGGCGGCACTCAAGGGCAGCGAGGAGATCGGTTTCACCATCATCTCCCTCACCGTGTCGCTGATTGCCGTGCTGATCCCCCTGCTGTTCATGGGCGACGTGGTCGGCCGCCTGTTCCGCGAGTTCGCCGTCACCCTCTCCGTCACCATCGTGCTGTCCGCCGTGGTGTCGCTGACGCTGGTGCCGATGCTGTGCGCACTCCTCGTCAAGCACCGCCCGGCCGACCAGCGCAACCGGCTGGACCTCGCGTTCGAGCGCGGGTTCGACCGCGTGATCGCCGGCTACGGACGCGGCCTGAACTGGGTGCTGGACCGCCAGGCGCTCACCCTGCTGGTCGCCGTGCTCACGCTGGCGATGACGGTCGTGATGTACATCGTCATCCCCAAAGGCTTCTTCCCCGTCCAGGACACCAGCGCCATCCAGGGTATCTCCGAGGCGGCGCAGGACACGTCCTTCGCCGCCATGGTCTCCCGCCAGCAGGCCTTGGCGGACGTGATCCTGCGGGACCCGGCGGTGGAAAGCCTGTCCTCCTTCATCGGCGTGGACGGCACCAACACCACGCTCAACGCCGGCCGCTTCCAGATCAACCTCAAGCCCAAGGCCGACCGCCCCGACAGCGTCACCGCCGTGATCGCCCGGCTGCAAACCGAAGTGGCGGGGGTGCCCGGCATCGGCCTGTCCATGCAGCCGGTGCAGGACCTCACGGTTGATTCCACGGTCAGCCGTGCGGCGTATCATTTCTTCCTGGAGAACCCGGACGCGTCGCAGTTCGCGACCTACGTGCCGCGCCTGGTGGACCAGCTCTCCCAGGCCGCCACCTTCCAGTCCGTCACCAGCGACATGAACACCAACGGCCAGGCGCTGGACATCACCGTCGACCGCGCTACCGCGTCCCGCTTCGGCATCACCCCGGCCACCATCGACAACGCGCTGTATGACGCCTTCGGCCAGCGCATCGTCTCGACGCTGTACACCCAGTCCAACCAATACCGGGTCATCCTCCAGGCCGACACACGGGACAGCCAGACCATCCAGCAGGCATTGAGCGGCATCTACCTGCCCTCGGCCACCGCCACCACGGGGCAAGTGCCGCTCGCCTCGATGGTGCACCTGTCCACCCGCTCCGGGCCGCTGCAGATCGAGCATCTGGGCCAGTTTCCAACCGTATCGATCTCCTTCAACCTGGCCGCCGGGTCCTCGCTGGACGCCGCCGTCACGCAGATCGAGGACGCCGAGCATGCGATCGGCCTGCCCGACAGCTTCACCACCGCCTACCAGGGCTCGCTCTCCGCGTTCCAGGCGTCCCTGTCCAACGAGCTGCTGCTGATCGTGGCGGCGCTGGTCGCCGTCTACGTCGTGCTGGGCGTGCTATACGAGAGCTTCATCCACCCGCTGACCATCCTCTCCACCCTGCCATCGGCCGGGGTAGGGGCCCTGATCGCGCTCGACATGACAGGCCATGACCTCGACATCATCGGCATCATCGGCATCATCCTGCTGATCGGCATCGTGAAGAAGAACGCGATCATGATGATCGACTTCGCGCTGGTCGCCGAGCGCGTGGAGCACAAGCCACCGCGTGAGGCCATCTACCAGGCCTGCCTGCTCCGCTTCCGACCCATCCTGATGACCACCCTCGCCGCCCTGCTCGGCGCCCTCCCGCTCATGCTCGGCAGCGGCTCCGGCTCCGAACTACGCCAACCCCTCGGCATCGCCATCGTCGGCGGGCTGTTGGTGAGCCAGGTGTTGACCCTGTTCACCACCCCCGTGATCTATCTCGCCTTCGACCGCCTGGCGGTGATGCTGACCGGCCGCGAACCCAACCTGGACACCGGCGACGCCGCAGCCCCGGCCGAATGATTCGCTCATCGCCTCGCGAGCTTGTTGGAGCGGAGGGCGAGCTTGCAGGACCGACTGGGATCTCACTTATGCAACTGCATAATAACTCTCTTCGAGAGGCCATGATGCCGCGGCAGAGCCAGACTCCGAAAGACGAGAGCTTCAACTTCCGTGTCGACCCCAAGCTCAAGGCGGAGTTCCAGAACGCCACGGAAGCGGAAGACAAGCCGGCCGCCCAGGTGCTGCGCGACTTCATGCGGGCCTATGTAGAACGCCAGCGCGAACGGGCCTTTAATGCCGAGGCAAGACGGCAAACCCGCGTTCTGGCCGAGCATGCGGCCGATCCTCGCAGTGACGAGGCCGAGGTCATGCGCTGGATCCAAGACGTAGCCGACACCGATGGCTGGAAAGCGTGAGGCGCAGCGACCTGGTGACGATCGTGACGTCGGGCGATTACGGCAAACCACGGCCGGCGCTGATCGTGCAGGCTGACGCCTATACCGGTCACCCATCCATCACCGTGCTGCCGCTGACCAGCGAGTGGCACGACCTGCCGCTGTTGCGGATTACGGTGGAGCCGGGCGAGGACACTGGGCTGCAGCGGCCGTCGCAAGTGATGGTCGATAAAGCGACCACCATCCCGCGCGCCAAAGCGGGAAGCCGTATCGGCCACCTGGACGACGCCACCTTGGCAGCGGTCGGCCAGGCGTTGGGCAAGTTTCTTGGAACCCGATAGAGCAGAGATGTCGGGTCTGTCGTGAACATCTCCGCCCCCTTCGTCAGTCGCCCGATCGCCACCACCCTCCTCACCCTCGCCATCCTCGCCGCCGGCGCCATCGCCTTCTTCCAGCTCCCCGTCGCCTCCCTGCCGGAGGTCGACTTCCCCACCATCTCCGTCCAGGCCCAACTGCCCGGCGCCGACCCGGAGACCGTCGCCACCAGCCTGGCCAGCCCGCTCGAACGCCATCTCGGCCAGATTGCCGACGTGACTGAGATCACCTCCCAAAGCCAGGTGGGCCAGGCCCGCATCAACATGCAGTTCGGCTTGGACCGCGACATCAACGGCGCCGCGCGGG
>CAXSEG010000253.1:0-6819 GCA_964235545.1 uncultured Acetobacteraceae bacterium | reverse complement strand
TCAGCCACTCGAGGTCGGCCTCTGCCGTCAGCACCGCCAGGAAGCCGCCCAGGGCGCCGCGCTCGATCCAACGGTATTAGCGGCATTTGACCGCCTGATACTCATCGAAGCGCTCAGGCAGGTCGCGCCAGCGCGCACCGGAGCGGGCCATCCACAGCAGCGCATCGACGAACAGCCGGTTGTCGCAGCGCGGGCCGCGCCGGCCCTCGCGCCCACCTTGAACCAGATCGCGCAGCCGCTCCCACTGGTCGTCACGCAAGATGTCCACGTCGCTGCTCGCCATGGCCGAACCTCAAAATCAGCCTTGAATCATGCGAGACGTGGAATGGGAGTCTCCTGCCCCCCAAATCGTCACTACGCCCTAGTCTGCGATAGTATTCGAAAACCTTCGAAGATCATTAGCGTGACTCTCGGGCACTTCCCGGGCAGGAAAGTGGCCGCCGCGCGCCTGCAATGTGTATTGTTGCACGTTGTAGAAGCGGTCTGCCCACTCCCGAGGTGCGACCACCAGATCCTTCGGCCACATGCATGCCGCTGTCGGGGCGGTGACGCGTTCGCCAGGCCGGAGGGCGGAGCGGAAATGGCTGTGCTCATAGTACGAGCGCATCGAGGACCCAATCGTCCCCTTGGCCCAGTAGACCATCAGGTTATCGATCAGCGCGTCGGCCGGGAACACCTTGAGCAGATCACCTGCATGGTCGGTCCAAGCGTGGAACTTCTCCACGATCCAACTCGCGAGCCCGACAGGCGAGTCGGCCAGGGCAAAGGCCAGGGTCTGAGGTTTGGTGTAGTGCAGGTGCTCATAAGCGCCCTCCTCGGCCTCCCAGCGTGCGGAGGAAGCTTTGTAGGCATCCTCGGCCTTGGTGAAGGGCGGCGAGGCCGAGGTCAGGGGCGGGTCAATCACTGCCGAAACGTGGATGCCGCGCACGGCTTCGGCGTATTTCAGTGCAAGCCGCACCGCCGCCCCGGCACCGATGTCGGTTCCCGAGGCCAAATAGCGCCTGTGACCGAGATGCTCTGTCATGAGACGATGAAATAGCTTCTCCGGCCAGAGCTGGCCGGGGCGCGCCGCATGGTCGGAGAAGCCGAAGCCTGGCAGGGCAGGCATTACCACGTCGAACGCGTCGTCAGCCGAGCCGCCGAACGCCGCGGGATCGGCGAGCATGGGCGCTAGGCTGCGGTACTTGACGAAGCTGGACGGCCAACCGTTCATGAGCAGCAATGGGCGCGGATGCGGCCCGTTTCCCTTTAGGTGCCCGTAGTGGAGGCCAAACCCGTCCACGACGACGCGGTACTGCGGCATTGCATTGAGTCGCCTCTCGGCGGCGTCGAAATCGTATCCCGTGCACCAGTGATGCACGAGCGACTGTAGGAACGGCTTGGCGGCACCGTAACGCCAGTCGGCCGTAAAACAGCATCACTCCAGCGCGTGTGGTTGAGACGGTGCCGGAGATCGCTGTCGAAGCTGACGTTGAAGGGAGCTTCGTGCATGATTCTGCCTCCTCCTGATTGACGTATCTATAATCATCTGAACTGAGTTCCATGATTAATTTGAACGTCTTAGGTTCTCAGAAAGAATTTCATATAATAAAAGGTTATTGTGATGCGTCTCATTAGCCTTTATGTATGAGATAATGCAAGAATGCGCGCAAAAATAAGAGATAGACCTTGCCGAGATGGTTAGTCTTGCCTCGTGGCTACTGTATGCCGAGCACGTAAATTCGTGCCGTCACCTTCGGCGTCGGCCAGATCTTCGACGTCATGCCGGTACTTGCGGCGACTTTCTGCCCGGCGCCGGTGTCGTAGGTGATCAGGCCGCCCGACACCGCCCCGCCGAGATCCTGCGACCACAGGCGCGCGCCGGTCGCGGCGTCCAGCGCGTACAGCGAGCCGCCCATGTCGCCGGCGAACACGACGCCCCCCGCCGTGGGCGTCACGCCCGCGAGCACCGGGGCGGGCAGGCGCACCGTCCAGCGGCGCGCCCCGCTCAAAGCGTCGGTGGCGACCACCCAGCCAGCCCAGTCCTTCGGGTCGTCTTGTTTGCCGAAGCCGTAGGCGGAGGAGCCGGTCCAGGCCTCGCCGGGCTTCGTGGCCTGCACGACCGCATCCGCGTCGATCCGCACCGTGGAACACCAGTCGACCTGCCCGGTGATCACTGTGTCGAGCACGGGGTCATAGGCGGCACCGTTCCATTCCGCGCCGCCCTGCGTGCCCGGGCAGAATCGCACCGGGTCGGCACCCAGCGGCGTGTCGACGTTGCTGTGCGTTGTAAGCGGCACGTCGTAGAGGCGCTCGCCGGTGGCCAGGTCGAAGCCATAGAGGTTGCCGTCCTTAGGCGCCACGGCCATCAGGCGGCGCCCGCCCTTCGTGGTGAACAGGGCGGGGGCGGAGGAGGCGTCCCAGTCGTGGACGTCGTGTGGCGAGAGCAGGAAATGGCGCCGGAACGCGCCGGTGCGGGCGTCGAGCACCACCACGGAACCCGTGAACAAGTTCTCCCCCGGGCGTAGGCCGCCCACGAAGTCGGGAGCCGGATTGCCGCTGGGCACGTAGAGCAGGCCCGTGGCGGGGTCGAGCGAGTAGGAGGTCCAGGTCGCGCCGCCAGTGATCGCAGCGTCTGTGGCCGGCCAGCCCTGCTGCAGGGCGGCGGGCGAGCCGGGGGCCTGGGGTCCGCGCTCGCGGTCGCCCGAGCCGCGCGGCACCAGGAAGAACTCCCAGACGATGCGGCCGGTGGCGGCGTCGAGGGCGTACATGCGGCCCTTGACGCCCTTGTTGTCGCCGCCGCCGTTGCCGATGAACACCAGGCCCTGCCAAGCGATCGGCGCGGCGGGGACGCTTTCGCCCCCGTCGGGGTCGGCGATCGACGTGGACCACAGCCTGCGCCCGGTTTTCTCGTCGTAAGCGTGGACCAGGCCGTCGGCGCCGCCGCGGAACACGCGGCCGTCCTCGATCGCGACGCCGCGCTGGGCGCCGAGATAGCTGTCGCGGAACTCCTCGCGCACGCGCCAGTTCTCGCGGCAGGTGTCGGGGTCGATGGAGAGGGTGTCGTGCTCGGTGGTGGCGAACAGCGCGCCGTCGCGCTGCACCAGGCCGGACTGGAACGCCGTCATCTGCCCGGTGTCATAGAAGCAGACCACGTGCAGCCGCGGCGCCGTGGCCGCGTCGATCTCGCCAAGCGGCGAGAAGCGCTCCGAGGTCAGGGTGCGGTTGTAGTTGGGCCAGTCCGACCGGGCGAGCGCAGGTACTTGCAAGGCCCATAGGACGAGGGCCGGGATCATCGCGCGAAAGCGCATTGAATGCTCCATTCGTTGCAACCCAATTTTGTCACGCGGAACGCCGGCGCCTGGATGCCTCGGCTGCGGGCGCCCTGGGGACGTCGACCTGGGCCGGGCCTGTTGCTGGATGCCTCGCTACGTCAGGACGACGATCTTCCCGCCTGCCCGGTTCTCCTCCATGCAGCGGTGCGCCTCGACGATCTCGTCGAGGTGGAACACCCGTCCGACCTGCACCTGCAATCGGTCCGCCACGACGTCCTCCACAAGTTCCTCGAGCGGCGTGCGCATGAAGTCCTGCGGGCCGCCGTCGTAGGTCGTGAGGCAGACGGCGCTCGGGATCGCATCCATCGGGCTGAAATCCTCGATCGACCACTTGTTGCCCACCATGCCGGTCATGCAGACGATCCCCCCCGCCCTGGCGCAGCGCAGCGAGTCCTGCAGCGTCGTCGTGCCCACCAGTTCAAGCACCTTGTCGGCGCCGCGTGGGCACAGCTCCTTGACCTGCTCAGCAATGACGCCGGTATCGATGAAAACCTGATCCGCGCCGGCTGCGCGCAGCAGGGTGGCGTGTTCGGGCCGGCGCGTGGTCGCCATGACGGTGGCGCCGTGCCGCTTAGCGATCGCAGCCGCGGCCAACCCCACCGAGGTGGTACCACCCCGTATGAGCAGGGTCTCGCCCGCAGTCAGGCGCAGCGCGGTGAACAACGAGCCCCACGCCGTCTGGAGCATCTCCGGCAGTGCACCCAGAACCTCCCAGGCGATCGGGGTGCGGATTGTCTGCACTTGGCCTTCCGGCACGCAGGTGTACTCGGCATAGCTGCCGTCGAACTGGCGTCCCATACCGCCCATCGCGGTGGCGACCACGTCACCCTTGGCGAACCCGCCTCCCGGGGCAACCTCAACCACGCCCACAGCCTCGATGCCGAGGATGCGGGGGAACGGAACGCCGGGCGAGTGGCCCTGGCGGGTGAACAGCTCGGAGCGGTTGAGGCCGAACGCCTTAACGTGGATTAGCACCTCGCCGTCGCGCGCCACTGGCACCGGCACGTCCTCCAGCCGGAGCACCTCCGGCCCGCCCGCCTCGTGGATCACTGCCGCCTTCATGGCCGCCATCTTCCGGTTCCTCGCAGTACGAACATCCAGGTCGTTATCGATGCTTGAGGGAGCCTGACGTGGACCGCGATACTCTGGTCCACGCTCGATCCGTCACGGTGCCGCCGAACGCTCCGGGTGCCGGCTGTCGAGACCCAGGGCCGGCGCGCCCACCTTGGCCAGGAGCAAGAAGCCTCCGGCCATGGCCATGTTCTTCAGGAACATCACCATCTGGACCTGGTCGGAGAACGCGGTGTGGAAGATCATGGCCGTCAGCAGGCACCACGCCGCCAGCACCAGAGCCAGCGGGCGCACCCACAGGCCCAGCACCAGCATGCTGCCGCCAACCAGCTCCAGCGCCGCCGCGGGCCAGATCAGGACACCGGGCACCCCGTAGACTCCCATATACTGCTGCGTCGCCCCGACTGCGGCGAGCTTGCCGACACCTGACGCCAGGAACAGCAGCGACATCAGCATCCGGGCGGCAAGATCGATACCCTTCATCGATGCGAGCATGCGGATCGCCGGGCGGGCTGGGCTGGCACGGCGGCGGTCCGCCGTTTTTCATCCTTCATGGGGTCTCTCGTCCTCCAGCCAGGTTTCTGGTCTGTGGTCTAGCCTGTTCGCGGCCAAGCGATTATCCACGCGAATCAAGAATAATCTTCCCGGCTTTGGTGCAGATGACGCGGACCGCATGGTGTCGCGACGCCAAGCGTAGGTGGCCGGCCTCCCGTTCAGCCGAGGTGGCTTTCCGCGACTAGCTGCTGCAGGTCGAGCTCCTGCTCGAGATCGCGCAGCACGCGATCGTGGATCTCGCCCGCGCGGTGCATGCGCAGCACCATCGCGCGCCCGGCGTCGATGGCCGTGATCACCGCACGAAAATGCTCGATCCTGCGCGACTGGTGCTCCGCAGGTTCGACGACCGTGGCCGCGGCGACCTCGGCCCGGTGGCGGTACTGCTCGAGCAGGCGGGGGTGGCGCTCGCTGCCGTCGGGAGAGCGCGACAGGACAGTGATGGCCAGGAACTGCGCGTCGGTCATCCGTCGCCAAGCCCGGTCCTCGTCCAGCGTGCCGGGCATGGACCGTTCCGGGCCCGTAAGCCGCAGCAGACTGATCAGCGGTCCCAGCGTGACGCCCTGCAGCAGCACGGTGACGAGGATGACCGCGAAGGCGCAGGCCAGCGCAAGGTCGCGCCCGGGCAGATGCTCCGGCAGCGATAGGGCCGCTGCCAGCGAGACCACGCCGCGCATCCCCGCCCAACTCATCGCCCCAGCGACGGCAAAGGACGGCTCCGCCCCGCCGCGCCAGCCGAGGCGGCGCGCAAGGCGGCGCAGCAGGTCGCCGCCGAACATCCAGGCGAAGCGCGACAGCACGACCGCCGCCATGATGCCCGCCACCGGCAGCACCAGGGACGCAAGCCCATCCTGTGTAACGGCGAGTCTGGCGAGGACGCCGCGCAGCGACAGGCCGATCAGGATGAACAGCAGCGACTCCAGCAGGAACACCAGCACCCGCCAGAAGGCGCCGGCGCGCATTCGGGTGCCGGCGGTGAACACGGAGTGCTGGTGCCAGCCGAGCACCAGGCCGCTGGTCACCGTGGCCAGCACGCCGGAGACGCCGATCCACTCGCCACCGGCATAGGCGGTCAGGGTCAGTAGCAGCGTGGCAGTGATCGCAAGCTCGCTGTCCGGGAGCCGGCGGATTACTGAAAGCCCGGCTTGTCCCACCACCAGGCCGAAAGCAATACCGCCCATCGTGAGCACGGCAAATGCGCCCAGCGCCGCGGTCGTGCTGAACGCCCCGGTCAGCGCAGCCGCTACTGCGAAGCGGAACAGCACCAGCCCGGTGGCATCGTTGAGCAGACTCTCGCCCGCGAGCAGAGCGCCCAGCCGCGCGGGCAGGCTCAGGCGCTCCAGCACCGCCTCGGCCGCCACCGCGTCGGGCGGGGACAGCAGCGCACCGAGCGCGAAGCACACGGCCCACGGCAGCAAGGGTGCCAGCAGGTGCGCCGCGACGCCAACGGTCAGCGTGGTGAAGGCCACCGCGCCCACGGCGAGCAGCAGGATGCCGCCCAGGTTGTCGCGGAACTCGCGCCAAGCCGTGAAGAACGCGCCGTTCATCAGCAGCGGCGGCAGGAACACCAGCAGTATCAGGTCGGGATCAATCGCAAGCGTCGGGAGGCCCGGCGCTACGGCAAGGGCCGCGCCGCCCATGATGAACGCTGCTGCCGGAGGCAGCCGCATCCGACGCGCCACGAGTTCCAGCACGAAAATCGCGAGCACGAGAGCGACAAGGAATTCGTACTGGGCTGCAGGCGACATCACGACTCCGCTGGGTGTCGGCCCGATCCTACATCGGCCGCGGTCGCGCACGGGCCATCCAGCCTGTGCGCAGGGCCGCTCAGGCTAAGTGGCCGCCGTCCACATCGAGCGTGGCGCCGGCGACGTAACTCGCC
>CAXSEG010000252.1:0-6948 GCA_964235545.1 uncultured Acetobacteraceae bacterium | reverse complement strand
GCTGGTCTAAGTCGAAGGCGTGATCCCGAATCCGATGCAACTGTGCCAGGATGGCTGCTTCCGGCACGTCCCGCACGCCCGCTGCCGACTTTCCTTCGCCAATCACGCGGCGCCAAGCCCGACACTGCCAAACGAGCGTATGCGCTTGAGTTGAGTGACGCCGTTTTGATAATGACCCGGATCGGGGAGGCGGCTTGCGTCAACCCGATGATCTTGCAATCGCGGGTCCTGGCCGTGTCAGGCTGAACGACGCCATACCGGCAGCATCGACCACCAGCGAGTTCCAACTTGCACGATGCAGCGTCTACGCGGTAAGCGGATTGTATCAGGTCGGGAGCGTAGGATGGCGCAACAGCAAAAGATCGCGGTGATCGGCGCCGGGCTTGGCGGCGCTGCCGCCGGCGCACTGCTGCAAAAGGCGGGTTTCTCCACAACCGTTTTCGAGCAGGCGGACAGCTTCTCCCGCATCGGTGCTGGCATCCACGTCGGTCCCAACGTGATGAAGGTGTTCCGTCGTCTCGGCCTGGAGGAGCGGCTCTCCGCCATGGGATCGCACCCGGCGTTCTGGTTCAGCCGGGACGGTGAGACCGGCGACTATCAAGCCCGCATCCCGCTTGGCGATTACGCGACAAAAGAGTACGGCGCGGCTTACGTCACGGTGCACCGGGGTGACATGCACCTGCTGGAGCTCACCGCGCTCGAACCCGGCAGCCTCCACTTCAGCAAGAGACTGTCCGGCATCCTCGAACGTGAAAGCGACGTGCTGCTATCCTTCGAGGACGGTACGACGGAAGCAGCCGACATCGTGATCGGCGCGGACGGGATCAATTCCAGGCTTCGCGAGGCGCTGCTGGGCGCCGAGAAGCCGCTCTATAGCGGCTGGGTCGGACATCGTTCGCTGATCCGGGGCGACAAGCTGCGCGCCTACGCCGCGCGCGAGAGCTTCGAGTTCGAGGATTGCGTGAAGTGGTGGTCGTCCGATCGCCACATGATGGTTTACTACACGACGGCCGCGCGGGATGAATACTACTACGTGACCGGGGCGCCGCATCCGGCCTGGGACTTCCAGGGCGCCTTCGTTCCAAGCAGCCGCGAGGAGATGCGGGAGGCCTTCGGTCACTATCACCCAGCCGTGCGCGCCCTGATCGACCTCTCGGAGGAGGTCACCAAATGGCCCTTGCTGACCCGTTCGCCCCTGCCGGTCTGGAGCCAGGGCCGGGTCGTGCTGCTGGGCGACGCCTGCCACCCGATGAAGCCGCATATGGCCCAGGGTGCCGGCATGGCGATCGAAGACGCGGCCATGCTGACGCGCTGCCTGGCCGAGACCGGACTGGGCGACTACGGCACCGCGTTCTCGCTCTACGAGGCGACCCGGCGGGACCGGGCCTCGCGCGTGCAATCCGTGTCCAACGCCAACACCTTCCTGCGGCAGCAGGAGGATCCCGCCTGGGTCTACGGTTACGACGTGTTCGCCGACCCCCTGCGCCAATCGGTTGCGGCATGACCGCATGCCGCCCAGCGTAGCCTGAACCACCGCGTCCGCCGGACCTGACCGCCCATCCGGGCCAACCGAGGAGAGCAACATGGATCGCAGCGTTCTGACCGAGATCTGCCTGCAGCAGCTGACGTTGTCCGGCGTGCACGAGGGCGAGAAGCTTGTGGTGCTGAGCCAGGGCGAGGAACGGCTCGACTACGCCGATGCGTTCCTGGCCGCCGGGCAGCATCTGGGTGCCGTCATGTACCACATGCGCCTGCCCGCCCCGCTGCCCTCCAGCGGGTCCTGGGCCGTGGGCCAGAACGGCCTCGCCGGCAACCCGGATGCGGTGGAAGCCCTCAAGAAGGCCGATATGCTGGTCGACCTGATCTTCCTGCTGTTCAGTCCGGAGCAGATGGCGATCCAGGCCGCCGGCACCCGCGTGCTGACGGCGGTGGAGCCGGCCCCCCTGCTCGCCCGCCTGCTGCCGACCAAGGAATTGCGAGAACGGGTGGAGGTCGGGGCCGAGCTGCTGGGCCGTGCCAAGACCATGCATATAACCTCGCCGCATGGCACGGACGTCACCTACAAGATCGGCATGTATCCGACGGTCGCGGAATACGGCTACACCGACCAGCCCGGCCGCTGGGACCATTGGCCGGCCGCCTTCGTGTTCACCGGCGGGGCCGATGACGGGGTGGACGGGCAGATCGTGCTCGCGCCCGGCGACGTGCTCCTGCCGTTCAACAGCTACGTGCGCGACAAGGTCACCTACACGATCGAGAAGGGCTGGATCACCGATATCCGCGGCGGGCTCGAGGCCGACCTGATCAAGAGCTACATGGGTGGCTTCAACGACCCGCGCGGCCTGGGCATGAGCCACGTCGGCTGGGGCCTGGACCACCGAGCCCAGTGGCATGGCCTGACGCAGTTCCCGGGCGGCATGGGCATGGAGCTGCGCTCCTTCTACGGCAACGTCATGTTTTCCACCGGGCCGAACAACGAGCTGGGCGGGCCCAACGACACCGCCTGCCACCTCGATATTCCCATGCGCGGCTGCTCGCTGTTCCTGGATGGCGAACCGATGGTGCTAAACGGCGACGTAGCCATTAAGGAGATGCAACGCCGGGCAGCCTGACCACTGCCCCCGGCGTTTCCCAGGGGACGGCTGCGACATGCGGCTCGCGGTGACGTGAATGGAGGCGTCCGATGCGGGTAGAACCGGTTACCATAGCTCTGTTGCTCTGTGTCAATGGACAGGACCACCCCCTGACTCTGCGCTCTGACGTGAGCCTCCTGTCCGTGCTGCGTAATGACCTTGAACTCAACGGTCCCAAGTACGGCTGCGGCCTGGGCGAGTGCGGGGCGTGTTCCGTATTGGTGGACGGGCGGGCGGCGCGGTCCTGTTGCATCCCTGCGGCCGCCGTGCAGGGCCGCGAAGTGACCACTTTGGAGGGCCTGGCACCGGGCGGGGTGCCCGGCCGGGTGCAGCAGGCCTTCATCGCCGAGCAGGCGGCGCAGTGTGGCTACTGCCTGAACGGGATGATCATCGCCGTGGAGTCCCTGCTGCGGCGGAACCCGGCGCCCACCGAAGCCGTGATCCGCGCGGCGCTGTCCGCCAATCTGTGCCGCTGCGGCACGCACATCGAAATCCTGCGTGCGGCCAGGCGGGCGGCCCAGGACGAGGCCAGCTAGGGTTTCGCATCATGCAACAAGTCCCATCCCGCCTCGATCTGCTGGACCGTGACGGCACGCTGCTGATCACCCGCGTCCCGGGCGGTGACCTTCATGGCGGCCTGCACCCCCGCGCGCGCAGCAATGCCGATGGCAGCCCGGAGATCTTCGTCAGCGTGCTCGACGATGGCAGCGTGCTCGGCTTCAACGGACACGTGGACCTCGGCACCGGCATCCGCACCGCCCTGGCGCAGATCGTCGCGGAGGAACTGGACGTGCGGCTGGACGCCGTGACCATGGTGCTGGGTGATACGGAGAACGCTCCGGACCAGGGCGCCACGATCGCCAGCGAAACCATCCAGATCACCGCCGCACCGCTGCGCCAGGCGGCGGCCCAGGCGCGGCAGATGCTGCTGGCGGAAGCAGCGTCCGCCCTCGGCGTGGCAACAGACGCGTTGGACGTGGCGGACGGGCTGGTATCCGTCCGGCACGAGCCGGGACGGTGCGTGGCCTACGCCGCCCTGCTGCGCGGACGCCGCCTGTCTGCGCCGCTGCAGACCGACGTGGTGGTCAAGCGGCCGGAGCAATACCGCCTGGTGGGCCGAACCGTGCCGCGGGTCGACATTCCGGCAAAGGCGGTCGGCACGTTCTCCTACGTCCACGATCTGCGCCTGCCGGGCATGCTGCACGGCCGCGTGGTGCGGCCGCCGTACCTCGGCCACGACAGCGGCAGTTTCGTCGGCCGGTCCCTGCTCGGGGTGGACGAAGCCTCCGTCGCCGGCGTGCCGGGCCTGGTGGCGGTGGTCGTGGTGGGCGATTTCGTCGGCGTGGTCGCCACGCGCGAGGAGGAGGCGGAGCGGGCGATGCGCCGCCTCATCGTGCGGTGGGCACCTTTCGAGCCCGCGGTCGACCTATCCGATGTCGAGGGCGCACTCCGCCGCCAGCCGTCCACCCGCCGGCCCCTGCTGGAGGAAGGCGACGTCGATGCGGCGCTGGCCAAGTCGGACCGGGTGCTGGAACGGAGCTACTTCTGGCCCTATCAGATGCACGGCTCCATAGGTCCGTCCTGCGCCGTGGCTTCCTTCGCCGAGGGGCGGCTGACCACCTGGTCCGGCACCCAGAACCCGCATGTGCTGCGCGGCGACCTGGCCCGTTTGCTCGACCTGCCGGAAGCGGCGGTCGAAGTGGTGCGCATGGAGGCGGCCGGGTGCTACGGCCGCAACTGCGCCGACGACGTGACGGGAGATGCCGCGCTGCTGGCCCGCGCGGTCGGACAGGCCGTGCGGGTGCAGTTGACGCGGGAGCAGGAGCACGCCTGGGAACCCAAGGGTGCCGCCCAGCTCTGCGACGTGCGCGGCGGGCTGGACACCGCCGGCGCGCCCACCGCCTACGACTTCACCACCCGCTACCCCTCCAACCTGGCCCCCATGCTGCCGCTGCTGCTGACGGGCGTGGTGCCGCCCGTGCCGGACATGGCACAGATGGGCGACCGTACCGCCATTCCGCCCTACGCCTATCCTGCCATGCGGATTGCGGTGGAGGACATGGCGCCGCTGGTGCGGGCCTCCTGGATGCGCGGCGTGTCGGCCTTGCCCAACACCTTCGCGCATGAAAGCTTCATCGACGAGTTGGCAACCGAGGCCGGCGTGGACCCGGTGCAATACCGCCTGCGCCACTTGAAGGAGACGCGCGCGGCCGAGCTCGTGCGCGCCGTAGCGGCCCAGGCGGGCTGGAAGCACCGGACCGGACCCCGTCTCGAGCGCGAGGGGGACATCCTACGCGGGCAAGGGTTCGCCTATGCGCTGTACGTCCACAGCAAGTTCCCTGGTTTCGGCGCGGCTTGGGCAGCCTGGGTCGCTGATGTTGAAGTGAACCGGCGTACCGGCGAAGTGGCGGTGACGAAGGTGACGGTCGGGCACGATGCCGGGCTGATGATCAATCCGGCCGGCGTGCGCCACCAGATTCATGGCAACGTGGTGCAGGCGACCAGCCGCGCCCTGAAGGAACGCGTCACCTTCGAGGACAAGGCGCTGGTGTCGAGCCGGGAATGGGGCGGCTACCCCATCATCTCCTTCCAGGAGGTGCCCGAGATCGACGTGCTGATGATGCACCGGCCGGACCAGCCGCCTCTGGGTGCAGGCGAGTCTGCCTCTGTTCCCGGCGCCGCGGCCATTGCCAACGCTATCTTCGATGCCACAGGCGTGCGCTTCCGCAGCGCGCCCTTCACTGCGGACGTGATCCGCGCAGGCCTGGGCGTTGCCTCGGACCCGCCGGTGCCGGCGGGTCCGCGGCGGCGGCGCTGGTTCGGGGCCCTGGCCGGGCTGGGCACCGCGCTGGGCGTCGCGGCGGTGGGGCTGCTCGGCCTCCACCCCGCCATGCCGCGCACGACGCCGCCCGGGCCGGACGTATTCTCCGCCACGCTGATCGAGAAAGGGCGCTTGCTGGCGGCGGCGGGCGATTGTGCGGTGTGCCACACCGCGCCGGGCGGCCAGGTCAACGCTGGCGGCCACGCCCTCGATACGCCGTTCGGTATCGTCTACGCCACCAACCTGACCCCGGACGTCCAAACCGGCATCGGCGCCTACTCCTTCGCGGCCTTTCAGCGCGCCATGCGCGACGGCATCGGCCGCGACGGGCGCAATCTCTACCCGGCCTTTCCCTACACGTCCTATACGCGCATGGCCGACGAGGATCTGCTGGCGCTCTATGCATTCCTGATGGCGCAGACGCCGGTACGCGCGCGCTCCCCCGAAACCCGGCTCGCCTTCCCCTTCAACATCCGGCCGCTGATGGCTGGCTGGAACCTGCTGTTCCACCGCTCCGGCACCCTGCAGCCCGAGCCCACGCAGACGGCGCAATGGAACCGCGGACGCTACCTGGTCGAGGCACTGGGCCATTGCGGCGCCTGCCACACCCCGCGCAACGCGTTGGGGGCCGAGAAGCAGTCGGCCCACCTGGCGGGCGCGGTGGTGGATGGCTGGGAAGCCCCGGCGCTGAACGGAGTGTCACCCGCGCCGATCCCATGGAGCGAGGGAGCGCTTTACGATTACCTTCGCAGCGGCCATTCCGCGGCGCATGGCGTCGCGGCCGGGCCGATGGCAGTGGTGGTGAGCGAACTCGCGCACCTGCCGGACACCGACGTGGCCGCGATGGCGCACTATGTCGCGACCCTGAACCAGGGACCCGCACCTGTCGCAGACGAGGCCGCGTTGGCCGCAACCCTGGAGGCTCAGGCATGGCAGGCAATGCGCGGCGACGCCTCGGAAGGCGCGCGGGTCTTCCGCGGGGCTTGCGCCTCCTGCCACCACGACGGCAGTGGGCCGCCGGTGTTCGGCGCCAACGTCTCCCTCGCGCTGAACAGCGGCGTGCGTGGTGCCAAGCCGGACAATCTCCTGCGCGTGATCATGCAGGGTATCGACCAGCCCGCGCGTCCGGCGCTCGGCCCCATGCCGGGCTTCCGGGACAATCTCACGGACCGGCAGGTGGCGGATCTCGCGCGTTTCCTGCGGACACGCTTCGCACCTGATTCGCCTCCCTGGACCGACCTCGACGCAGCCGTAATTCGGGCAGCGAAACCGCACTGATGCGTCACTGCGTCAGGCTTGGTTTCAGCTATGTCAGTGGCTACCGTAGCGTATTTCGTGGGATCTTGGCTAAGACCACCCGCAACGGGCCGGGAAACCCGGTTTACAAGAACCCTGTCGAGAGCCACGGCACGGCGGCAATGACCGTCAGGCCTATGATCAGGGCCAGGAGGTAGCCCCAGATCGGACGCATGCCGGCATCCGGGCTGACCTTGG
>CAXSEG010000251.1:0-6961 GCA_964235545.1 uncultured Acetobacteraceae bacterium | reverse complement strand
TGGGGCCCGGCGCATGGCGGCGCCAACGAGGCGGTGCTGAAGATGCTGGACGAGATTGGCTCGCCGGAGAACATCCCCGCCTTTATCGAAAAGGTGAAGGACAAGAACAGCAACGTCCGCCTGATGGGCTTCGGCCACCGCGTGTACAAGAACTACGACCCGCGCGCCAAGATCATGGAGCGGACCTGCCACGAGGTGCTGAAGGAACTCGGCATCGCGGGCGACAAGACGCTGGACATGGCCATGGAGCTGGAGCGGATTGCCTTGCACGACGACTATTTCGTTAGCAAGAAGCTGTATCCGAACGTGGATTTCTATTCCGGCATCATCCTCAAGGCGATGGGCATCCCGACCAGCATGTTCACCGTGCTGTTCGCCGTCGCCCGCACGGTGGGCTGGGTCAGTCAGTGGAAGGAGATGGTCGAGGATTCCTCGCAGCGTATCGGCCGTCCGCGTCAGGTCTACACCGGCTCGCCGAAGCGGGATTTCACGCCGCTGGCCTCTCGGGGGTAACTGCCCGAAGCCTTTGATTTCGGCCAAAGCCCGGCAGCGATGCCGGGTTTTGATTTTTCAGCCTGTGAAAGTCGTGAGGACGCTTGCATCCAGGTCGCGGGCGCCCCGATCGGACGCCGTGCATACATTCGTATTCTTGAGTAAGGGTTTGTTTTTGAAAGAACCCGTTCGGCACGATCGTCCGATTCCTAAGCAAGACCGTTGCTAAGCCGATGATATTAATGGGAAGTACAACCTCCGCCCGGGCCGTGAATAAGCCGCTATTCCCGTTAGTCCGGGCGCTAGGGCACTGAACCGGCTTCCCGATGAGTCGTCCACTTTCTAGATAGATGTCGTCGCCTCACATGAACGTGAGGGTCGAGGAGCAGAAGCCGTGACAGAGCCACGTTCGCTAGACGCCACCGTCCGCATCCGCCTGAGACAATGGCCGCACCAACCGCCGGGTGTGTCGGGCAAGGGGAGCAACTGGCTGCGCGGCCGGCCGGATACCGTGCCGCAATGCTTTCTCAAACTGCCCGGCAGTGACCGGCTGCGCACCCTGCCGGATGGGCTGTGGCTGAATTTCGGCGGCACTCCGGCCGAGCCGTTCGCCGATATCCTGGCCATCGAGGCCTGTTCCACCCTGGCCAACCTGCTGGACAAGCGCTCCCGCTTCGCGCCGTCCACCCAGTCCCTGATGGCGGTCTGCCCGGTAAACTGGCTGCTGGCCCCGTTGACGCCGGATAGTACGCTGCTGCGCTGGCAGGCGACCGGGGTCATCGCGGCCGAGCCCAGCACCCCGCTGGTGCTGCCGGTGCGCGACCTGCGGGTCATGTACGGGCTGCGGCAGCGGCACTATCAGGGCTTCGTGGAGCATCAGGTGCCGCACGCCCACGAGTTCTTCGTGCCGATGGACGCGCTCACCGCGAAGGACGGCGACAAGGATCCGGCCATGCAGGCCCTGGTCGCCCGCGCCTCGAGAAGCGCCAACTTCTTCGGCCCTGCTACGGCGGCATGACCACGATCTATGTGGACGCAGATGCCTGCCCGGTGCGGGAGGAGGTCTACCGAGTGGCGGGGCGGACGCAGTCGGCCGTGTTCGTGGTGCATAACGGCTCCCGCCCGATCCGCCCGCCGGGGCAGCCGGGCGTGCAGGTGGTGGTCGTGGGGGAGGGTCCGGACGCGGCGGATGATTGGATTGCCGAACGGATCACGCCAGCCGACATCTGCGTCACGGCCGACATCCCGCTTGCCAAGCGGTGCCTGGAGCGGGGCGCCCGGGCCCTGGGCCATGCCGGCCGTGCCTGGACGGACGACAACATCGGCAGCGCGCTCGCCGGGCGGGAGGTCGCCCGCTACCTGCGCGAAACGGGTGCCCCGGGCGGCGGCCACGCGGCGTTCACGCCGGCGGACCGGTCCCGGTTCATCGCCGGTCTTGACGCGCTGATCATCCAGGCAAGGCGGGCGAAGCTCTAGCAATCCTCCGCTGGCAGGAACGTTGCATGACCTCCGTCGACCGCGGAATGATGCCGCTGAAGGAGACCCGACCCATGCACCGCTTCACCCGCCGAGGCCTGGCCGCCGCCGCCGCCATCCTCCCCGCCGCCGCCCTCGTCGGGGAAGCCCGCGCGCAAGGCACCACAGAAGCCGCGATCGACCGGATCACGCGCACCAAGACGCTGCGGATCTCCGCCCTGCCCGGCGAGCTGCCCTATTTCGCCAAGGACCTCGCCTCCGGCACCTGGAAAGGCGCTTGCATCGAGATGGCGGACAGCATCGCCAAGGTGTTCGACGCCAAGGTGGAGTATGTCGAAGGCACTTATGGCACGTCCGTGCTGGACCTGCAGTCCAACAAGGTGGACCTCGCCTTCGCGCTCAACCCCACCCCGCAACGCGCACTGGCGATCGGCTTCACCCACAACTTCATCACCCACCCGTTCGGCTGCATCGCGAAGGCTGGATTCGCGCCGAAGACCTGGGACGACCTGAACAAGCCCGAGATCCGCATCATCTGCGACCTCGGCTCGCTGCACGAGACCGCGGCCCGGCGCTACTGCCCGAAGGCGCAGATTACCGCGCTGAAGACCCGCGACGAGTGCACGCTGTTGTTCCAGTCCGGCCGCGCCGACGCGTTCATCCTCGCCGCCATGCTCGGCCTGTCCACCCTGGCCAAGAACCCGTCCCTCGGCACCTACGAACTGCTGAGCGGCCCCGTGGTGGCGCTGCCCAGCAATTTCGGCGTCCGCCGCGAGCCGGACACGCGGTTCATCGAGGTGCTGAACGCCTGGATCGACTTCAACCGCGGCACGGGGCAGATCCGCGAATACCTGCTGGACGGGCTGGCGCTGAGCGGCGTCAAGCGCGAGGACCTGCCGTCGGACTTAACGTTCTGATGCCGTCGCACCGCTAGATGGGCTATCAATGGAGCTTCGGGTTCCTGCTGCGCTACATCCACCTGTTCGTGGTGGGCGTGGAGGTCACCCTCGCCTACACCGTGGGCACGGTCCTGCTCGGGCTGCTGATCGGCCTGCTGATCGGGCTCGGGCGGTTGTCGGGCTCGCGGTTGCTGAACATTCCGCTGGTGGGCTTGATCGAGGTGTTCCGCTGCACGCCGCTGCTCGTGCAGATCGTGTGGTTCTACTACGCCCTGCCCGTCATCCTGAACATCCAGGTCCCGGCGGTGGTGGCGGCGACGGCGGTGCTGTCGCTGTACACCGCCGCGTTCTACGCCGAGATCTTCCGCGGCGGCATCATCTCGATCGAGCGCGGCCAATGGGATGCGGCCCGCGCCATCGGGCTGCGACCCTGGTACGTGATGCGCCTGGTCATCCTGCCGCAGGCGGTGCGGCGGATGGTGCCGCCCTTCCTCAACCAGTCGATCATCCAATTGAAGAACACCTCGCTGGTTTCTACCATCGCCGTGCCGGACCTGCTGTATCAGGGCACGCTGATCACCGCCGACACCTACCGCCCGCTCGAGGTCTACACGGCGGTGGCGGTGATCTACTTCGTGCTGCTGTTTCCCACGACGCGGCTGGTGCAATGGTATGAGGGCCGGCTGGCAAGCGGGCGCTGACCACGTGCGACTGAAGCGGCCAGGGTGAGGACCCAGGCTCCCCACCCACCCTCCGGCCTACGAGGCGGGAGACGCCGCGATCAACCGTTCGATCGGGTCCCAGGCGTAGGCCACCTGCGGCACGGCGACCCCCGCCACCCGCGTGTCCATCTCCGCCACCGGCCGGCCGCCAAGGCGCTGGTAGAACCACCGGCTCGGGTTGTTGCGCAAGACCCACAGATACGCCGCCCGGCTGCCGGCCGCCGCCAGATGCGCGGCTCCCGTGCGTATCAGGCGGCGGCCGACGCCGCGGTCCCGCCAATCATCCAGCACGTAGAGCGTTTCCACCTCGCCATCCGCCTGCATCTCACCGGGCAGCACGGTCCCGGTGCGACTGACTGTCGTGTAGCCCACCAGGCGTGGCCCGGCGCCGTCCGCTACGTCCTGCCCCGAGGCGACCGCGACATACACGCCGCCACCGGAGCGAATCTGCTTGTCGTAATAGGCCGCCTGCCGGGTAACCGAGAGCCCCGCCAGGTACGTCTCGGGCAGGATGCCCGGGTAGGCGCTGCGCCACGCTGCCACGTGCACCGCACCGATCAGCGGCGCGTCCGACGGACGGGCGCGGCGGACGGCGATCACGGCGCCCGCCGCTCCAGCACGGCCCCGAAGAACCCGTCCGTGCCATGCCGGCGCGGGGTCAGCGATAGGTAGGGCCCCGGGCCAGGTGCCGGCGTGCCCGTGGGCCAGGCCCGCTCCAGCGGCACCACGGCGAAATCCGGATGGCGGGCAAGGAAGGCGTCCACCTGCGTCTCGTTTTCCTCAAGCAGCAGCGAGCACGTGGCGAACACCAGCCAGCCGCCCGCCTTCACCAGCCTGCAGGCATCGTCCAGGATCGCGGCCTGTTTGGGAAGCAACTCTTGCAGGTCCAGTTCGCGCAGCCGGGCGCGCGCGTCGGGATTGCGCCGCCAGGTGCCGGTGCCGGTGCAGGGCGCGTCCACCAGCACGCGGTCGAACGTGCCGGCGCGGCGCTTGGCCCATTTGTCGCCCGCCACGATCAGGTGGCGCTCCACGTTGTGCACGCCTGCCCGGCGCAGGCGGCGCACCGCCCCCTCCAGCCGCTTGTCGTGCACGTCACAGGCGACGATGTGGCCCTGGTTGCCCATCGCCATCGCCAGCGCCAGCGTCTTGCCCCCGGCCCCGGCGCACCAATCCGCCACCCGCATCTGCGGCCCGGCCCCAACCAGGGCGGCGACCAACTGGCTACCCTCGTCCTGGATCTCCACCAGCCCGGACAGGAACGCCTTGCCGGACGTGACCAGGCGCCGCCCGGCGATGCGCAGCCCCCAGGGGGAGAGTGGCGTCGGCCCGGCCTCGATCCCTTCCGCGGCCAGTGCGCGGGCCGCGTCCTCCCGCGTGCCGAGCAGCGTGTTGACCCGCAGGTCGAGCGGCGCCTCCGCCTCCATCGCCAGCAACTCGGGGGCGAGCGTGCCGCCGAACCGCGCCTGCAGGTGGGGGAGCAGCCAGTCGGGCATCTCCAGCCGCACCGCCTCGGGCATCGCGGGGTGCTCCAGCGTGTGCCCGGCGAGTTGCTCAGCCGCCGCGGTCTCCGCCGCTAGCATCGGCGCCGGGCCATACTGGCCGCCGGAGTAGCTCTGCTTCACGCCGGCGACGGTCCAGCCCTCCAGCAACAGGGAGGCCGCGACCAGCATGCGCGGCGTAGGCGCGGTTCCGGCCCGCTCCAGCCACCAGGCCAGCCGGCGCCGGGTCCGCAGCACGCGCCAGGCCCGTTCGGACACGGCACGGCGGTCGCCTGAGCCGATAAAGCGGCGCGCGCGGAAAAAGTCGTTGGCGACGGCGTCTGCGGGGCGGCGCGGGTAGGTGTCCACCTCGGTCAGCAGGTCGATAGCGCCGGCAAGCCGTGCGGCCGGTGTCATTGGGGTTTGATGACGTAAAGTGGAAGGGGGATGGTTCACCTCTGGCTAGGTCTGATCGGCGCGAAGAAAGCAAGCGTGGTCACGGAGGAAGAGAAGGAAGAGAAGTTAGAGGAGAAGGCGCTTAAGACCATCACGGAAAAGGACGACATTGAAGTTCGTCAGCAATCCGACCTGACATCCAGACAACTTCAAATAGGTAAGTAGCTGCGCGTGGTGCACGCGCGTTAGCGCTTCAACCGACTTCACTTCGATCACAACCTGGCCTTCGACCAAAATATCCAGCCGATAACCCGCCTCTAGATGCAGTCCGTCGAATACGGCTGGCAACGCAAGTCGGCGCTGAACTACGATGCCTCGCTGCACGAACTCATGAGCAAGGCACGGCTCATAGACCGTCTCCAGCAGTCCCGGCCCAAGAACGCGATGCACCCTCAACCCGGCATCGATGAACTTGCCGGTCAAAACCCGGGTCTCAGCCGAAAAACTCAAACCTTCTCCTCTTCCTCCTCGTCTTCCCCTTCCTTCGTGCCCCCGCTGGCGTCATTTCAGCAGAGGGATCGACTACGGAGGGCAACCACGTTGAAACATCTATCGCTCCTGCCGGTAGTTCGGCGCCTCCCGGGTGATCGCCACATCATGCACGTGGCTTTCGCGGAGCCCAGCGCCGGTGATGCGGCGGAATCGCGTCTTGGTCTGCAGCTCGTCCACCGTGGAGCTGCCGGTGTAGCCCATGCCGGCGCGCAGGCCGCCCACCAGCTGGTGCACCACCGCCGCGACCGGGCCCTTGTAGCCGACCCGGCCCTCGATCCCCTCCGGCACCAGCTTCAGCGTGTCCTTGATCTCCTGCTGGAAATACCGGTCCGCCGAGCCCCGCGCCATCGCGCCGATGCTGCCCATGCCGCGGTAGGATTTGTAGCTCCGCCCTTGGTACAGGAACGTCTCGCCCGGCGCCTCGTCCGTCCCGGCGAGCAGGCTGCCGACCATCACCGCATCCGCCCCCGCGCCGATCGCCTTCACGATGTCGCCGCTGGTGCGCACGCCGCCATCCGCGATCGCCGGGACGCCGTTCTCCCGGCAGGCCGCAGCCGTCTCCAGCACCGCGGTGAACTGGGGTACCCCCACACCCGCCACCACGCGCGTGGTGCAGATGCTGCCCGGCCCGATGCCGATCTTCACCGCGTCCGCCCCCGCCTGGATCAGCGCAAGCGCCCCCTCCGGCGTGGCCACGTTGCCGGCCACCACCTGCACGCCGTTCGTCATCTGCTTGATCTTGGCAATAGAGGCCAACACGCCGGCCGAGTGCCCATGCGCGGTGTCGATCACCAGCACGTCCACCTCGGCATCGATCAGCGCGCGGGCCCGGATCGTCCCGTCCTCCCCCACCCCGATCGCCGCCGCCACGCGCAACCGCCCTAATTCGTCCTTGTTGGCGAGCGGATGCGCCTGTGCCTTCTCCATGTCTTTTACTGTAATCAGT
>CAXSEG010000250.1:0-6990 GCA_964235545.1 uncultured Acetobacteraceae bacterium | reverse complement strand
GGGGGAAGCCTATGCCCCGTTCCATACATCCGCGTTCCTTGTGGGAGGGCTACGAACGAGATGCAAGCGGCGACGCACGGCTCCCAGTGCAACGCGTCAACCGAAATGGATCCCGTGCGTGGTGGACTGTTCACACCGGCCGGAGCTGCCGCACCTCGGCGTCCGTCGGCATGACGGAGGCGCCGTCGATGTAGCGCCAATCCACCATGCCGCCGTGTCCGTCCTGCTTGGCCAGCCGCCCGACATAGGTGCCGAGCGTGCTCTGGTGGTCGATCGCGCGGAACTTGCACAGCCCGAACGCGGTGGTGAAGCTGGCGTCGCCGAAGCCGTCGGCCATCTTCTCCGTGTCCGTGCCGCCGGATTTCAGGATGCCGGACACGATGGCGGACACCAGCGCCGAGCCGACCACGGAGCCCATCCGTGGCGGCTCGTTGTAGCGCTGTGTGTAGTCGAGCACGAACTGCTTGTTGGACGGCTCGTCGGACACGCTCCATGGGTAGCCGGTCACCACCCAGCCGACCGGCGTCTCGTCGCCGAGCGGCTCGAGGTATTCCGGCTCCCCCGTCAGTAGCGAAACCACGGTGCGTTTCTCGAACAGCCCGCGCGAGTTACCCTGGCGCACGAAGGCGAGCAGGTCCGGGCCGAACAAGGCGTTGAAGATGGCGTCGGGGGCCGGCTGCGCCAGCGCGCCCGCCACCGCCCCGGCATCGATGTGGCCCAGCGCCGGCCACTGCTCGCCCACGAAAGTCACGTCCGGCCGCCGGGCGGAGAGCAGCTGCTTGAACCACTTCACGGCGGACTGGCCGTACTCGTAGTTGGGGGCGACCGTCACATAGCTCTTGGCCGGCAGCGCGGCTGCGGTCTCCACCAGCATGGCGGCTTGCATGAACGTTGAGGGGCGGATGCGGTAGGTGTAGCGGTTGCCCTTCGCCCAGGTCAGCGCATCGGTCAGCGGCTCGCCGGCCACATACAGCTTCTTGGCCTGTAGCGCGTAGGCGCTGATTGCCAGGCCGACATTGGACAGGTAGCCGCCGGCCAGCAGGTCCACCTTCTGGTCGTTGACCAACTCGGCGGCCAGCCGCACCGCGTTCTCCGGCGTGCCGCCGTCGTCGCGGGAGACGATCTCGAGCTTGCGGCCGTCCACCCCGCCCAGGTCGTTTACCCGCGCCAGCGCCAACTCCCACCCCTTGCGGTAGGGTTCGGTGAAGCCGGGCTGGGTGGCGTAGCTATTGATCTCGCCGATGCGGATCGGCGCGCTGGACTGGGCCCGCAGCAGCGCCGGGCGGGCGAGTGCCGCCGTGCCTGCCGCCGCGAGGATGGTGCGGCGCGTGAGGGCCATACTGGGTCAGGCCTCGATGCGGGCACGCAGCGAGCTGCCGCCGGCCATGGCGGTGCGCAGGGCGAGCACGGTTACGATCAACCGCGGCAGGATCAGCTCCGTCTCCCGGTTGCGCAGCTCCACGGCGAGCATCATCGCCGACATCGCCGCCAACCCGGCCGCGGCGATCGGGCGGGTGCCCTCGTTGGCGACTGCGAAGGCACCCGCCGTCTCGATCAGGCCGATGCGGCGCATCTGCCTCGGCGTCATGCCCCAGCGGCGGAACATCCGGGTTTCCAGCCCGAGCAACTTGAGCACGCCCATCGCGGCGAAGCTAATCTCGAGCGCCGCGGTCCGGCCTGGGTTCTCCTGCACCATGTGACGATCCTTTCGGGTGATCCGTTCCGGTCTGCAACGCGGCTTGCCGGGTCCGGGATGCAGGCGCATGGATTGTGGCACGAGCGGAGGGGGCGGGCGATGCGGTGGGCGGTGATGCTGGCATGTGCGGCGCTGGTCCTGATGGCGGCCGACCCGGCTCCGGAGCTCACCGAGGCGGAGGCGACCGGCGTGCTCAGCCGCATGGTGCGGGACAATGAAGGCAAGGAGATCGGCCGTATCGTGGACGTGGTGGTGGACCCGGCCGGGCAGCCGCGCGCCATCGTGGTGGATGTCGGCGGCTTCATGGGCGTGGGGTCGCGCCGGGTGGCGGTGAGCTGGCCGTCGGTGCACGTGCCGCCGCCGGGTGGGGCCGAGCAGGAGGTGGGGATCGACCTTACCGACACGCAGGTGCGCGCGGCGCCCGACTACACCGACCGCAGCAAGCCCGCCGTGATCGTGGGGCTACCTTCGCCACCGGACCCGCCGGCCGCCCCCGAAACCACCAAGTAGCGGAGGTGCCGCAAGACCGGAGTTCGGCCGGGCTCGACTGGCTGAACTTCTTCGTCGCCAACGTACAAACCGGGTTCGGTCCGTTCATCGCGGCCTACCTCGCATCTCAGGCCTGGACGCAGGGGCAGATCGGCCTGGCGCTCAGCATCGGCACGCTGACCACGATGGTGGTGCAGGTGCCGGCAGGGGCGGTGGTGGACGCAATTTGGGACAAGCGGCGCATGGCCACGCTCGCCGTCGCCGCGATCGCTGGTGCCGCGCTGATGCTGGCGGCCTTTCCCGACCGCTTGCCGGTGTGGCTGGCAGAGGTGCTGCACGGCGTGGCGAGTTGCCTGCTCGGCCCGGTGATCGCGGTGCTGAGCATGTCGGTGGCGGAGGCACGCGGGCAGGCATTCGGCGAGCGGCTCGGGCGCAATGCCCGGTTCGCCTCGATCGGCAGCGGGGTAGCCGCCGGCTTGATGGGCGCGGTGGGCTATTGGCTATCCGAGCGGTCGGTGTTCGTGCTGGCAGCGGTGCTGGTGGTGCCGGCGTTCGTGGCGTTGCGCTTGATCCGGCCGGCGTCCGGGCACACGCTGGCCCGGCAGCCGGGCGTGAAGTTGGGCGTGCTGCTGACGGACCCGCGGCTGATGCTGTTCGCCGCCTGCTGCGCCGGGTTCCACCTGGCGAACGCCGCCATGTTCCCGCTGGCTGCCGTGGAAGTCACCCGGCGAGCCGGCGGGCGGGTGGGCGAGGTGGTGATCGCGGCCTGCCTGATCGTGCCCCAATTGCTGGTCGCCGCGGTGTCGCCGGCGGTGGGGCGGGCGGCGGAACGGTGGGGCCGGCGGCGTGTGCTGCTGCTCGGCTTCGCCGCGGTGCCGCTGCGCGCCGGGCTGTTCGTGCTGACGGTGCAGCCGGAGGCGGTGGTGGCGATCCAGGCGTTGGACGGGGTGAGCGGCGCGGTGTTCGGCGTGATGCTGCCGCTGGTGGTGGCGGACATCACGCGCGGCAGCGGGCGGTTCAACCTGGCGATGGGCGCGATCGGCCTGGCGATCGCCGGTGCCGCGGCGGCGAGCACGGAGCTGGCCGGGCTGCTGACGGATTGGGCGGGCCTGAAGGCCGCGTTCGCCGCTTTGGGCGGGGCGGGGATCGCGGCGCTTCTGCTGCTTTGGTCGGCGATGCCGGAGACGCGCGGCACGGCACCGGCAAGTTCCTGAATCAGACATTGCATTACGTTCTGCCGCTCCCGCGCCTGATCCCAATGGGGCCGGATAAGGAAGCCCCCCTTGAGGGAGAGGTTAGGGGAGGGGTGCCAGCGGCACGCAGTGTCCATTGTGACGCCAGCAAACGACAGCGATCTCGTGCGTGGCACCCCTCCCCCTGCCCCCTCCCACAAGGGGGGGGGGGGAGAAGCAATTCGCTTACTTCGGCAGCTGCAGGCCGTTCTTCTCGATGATCGCGGCGGCCTCGGGCGAGGCCAAATAGCGGATCAGTGCGCGCCCGGCCTCCGCCTGCTTCGACCCCGCTGCAAGGCCGGCGGAATACACCGTCACCTGTTGCTCCTCCGGTGGGAGGCGGCCGGCGAAGGTGATGCCGGGGACGGGGAGGAGTTCGGCGACTTGCTGGAACCCCAGTTCCGCCTCACCACGGGCCACGATCTCGCCGACCGGGGTGGCGGGGATCATGTGCGCCTTGTCCTTCACCTGGTCCTCGATACCGAGCTTCTTGAACATTTCATTCTGGATGTAGACGCCGCTGGCGCTGTCCGAATACGCGATGGATTTCGCCGCCAGCAGCACGCTGCGCAGCTTGTCCTCGGTGCTGATGTCCGGCACCGGCGCGCCGGCCTTGACCGCCATGCCGATGGGCGAGAGCGCAATATCCATCTTGCTGCCGGCCTGCGCGCGGCCGTCCTTCAGCAACCCGTCCAATGCGTAGCCGACCATGATCAGCACGTCGTCTAGCTCGCCGCGGGCGAGGCGGACCGGAATCGCGTTCGCCGTGGTGCCCATGGAGGGGCCGGGCACCACGACGACGTGGTTGCCGGTCGCGTGCTCGAAGCCGGGGGTGAGGTCCTGCAGGCTGGAGAGGAAGCCGCCCGAGATCATGACTGTCACGTCCGCTGCTTGGGCGGCGGCGGGCAACAGCAGGGCGGCAAGGACGAGGGCTGCGCGATGCATTGGTTGATCCTGCTTGCTTCGGCGGCGGTCAGGCGAAGGCGTTAAACGTGATCAGGGTGTAGGTGTCCTTCACGCCTGGAATGGTCTGGATCCGCTCGGTCACGAACAGCCCCGTGTCCTGCTCCGGCTCGAGATAGAACTTGCCCAGCAAGTCGTATTGGCCGGAGGTGGAGTAGATCTCGGTGGTCGCCGTATCATTAAAAAAGCAGGCGCGGGCGACCCGGTAGGCCTGGCCCATCTCGCATTTCACCTGGATGAAGATCGCTCGCATGGGCGGCAGGATGGCATGGACCGCCTCGCCCGCCTATCCTATCGCCCGGCCGGACAGAGGGAAACGCAGGATGGACGGGATGCGGGCGACGGGTGTGACGCGGGTCGGCGAGCGGCCGGGCGGGCGGGTGCTGGCCGACGCGCTGGTAGCGCAGGGCATCGACCACGTGTTCGCTGTCCCGGGCGAAAGCTACCTCGACGTGCTGGACGGCCTGTATGCCGTGCACGACCGGCTCAAGCTCGTCACCTGCCGGTTCGAGGCGGGGGCGGTGAACGCGGCCGAGGCGTATGGCAAGCTCACCGGCCGGCCCGCCGCCGCCATGGTCACCCGCGGGCCCGGCGCCTGCCACGGCTCCATCGGCGTGCACATCGCCATGCAGGACAGCACGCCGCTGCTCCTGTTCGTGGGCCAGATCCCGTTTGCCGAGACCGACCGCGAGAGCTTTCAGGAGGTCGATTACCGCCGCATGTTCGGCCCGCTCGCCAAATGGGTGACGCAGATCGACGACGCCCGGCGCATCCCCGAGATCGTAGCGCATGCGGTGGACGTGGCCACCACCGGGCGGCCCGGCCCCGTGGTGATCGCGCTGTCGGAGGAGATGCAGAAGGATCTGGTGGACGTGCCGGACCTGGGGCCCATCCACGTCTCCCGCCCGCAGCCCGACCCGGCGGCGATCGCCGAGCTCGGCTGCCTGCTGGCTGGTGCGCACAAGCCGCTGGCCATCGTGGGCGGCAGCGGCTGGACGCAGGCGGGCCGGGCGGCGCTGCAACGCTTCCTGACGGCGCAGGACATCCCCGTCGCAGTCGGCTTCCGGCGCCAGGCACTCTACGACGGGACCCTGCCCAACTACGCCGGGGACCTCGGGGTGGGGCCGGACCCGGCGCTGGTGGCCTACGCAAAGGAGGCCGACCTGATCCTGGCGATCGGCACGCGGCTGGGCGAGGCGGTGACGCAGGGCTACACGCTGTTCGATCCCGCTGGCAGCCAGGCGATCGTCCACGTGCACCAGGACCCGGCGGAGATCGGCCGCGTGTTCCGGCCCCGTCTGGGTATTGCCGCCGACCTCAACGCGTTCTGCGCCGCCGCCGAGGCCCTGCCCGCCGAAGGCGATTGGCAGGAGTGGACGGCCCGGCTGCGCGCCACGCGGGAGGCAGGGCGGGAGCCGCCGGACTACGGCCATGCGCTGAACGTAGCCGCGGCGATGCGCGAGCTGGAGACGCTGCTGGCGCCGGATGCCGTGTGCACCTGCGACGCGGGCAACTTCGCCGGCTGGCCGCAGCGCTTCATCAATTTCGGCGCCGGGCAGCGCTTCCTCGGCCCGACCAATGGTGCGATGGGCTACAGCGTGCCGGCCGCGGTCGGGGCCAAGATCGCCTTCCCGGAGCGCATGGTGGTGTCCTTCGTCGGCGATGGTGGCTTCATGATGACGGGGCAGGAGATCGCCACCGCGTTCCACCACGGCGTGGCACCGATCGTGATCGTGTTCAACAACCAGATGTACGGCACGATCCGCATGTACCAGGAGCGGAGCTATCCCGGCCGGGTCAGCGGCACGGCGCTCACCAACCCCGATTTTGCCAAGCTGATCGAGGCGTATGGCGGCCATGGCGAGACGGTAACGGAGACGGCGCAGTTCGGCGACGCGTTCCGCCGCGCGGTGGAAAGCGGGCGCCCCGCGGTGATAGAGCTGGTGATGGACCCGGAGCAGATCACCAGCCGCGCCACGGTCGCCCAGCTGCGGACCGGCACCGGCGTGGTGAAACCGGACAGCAAGCCTGGCGTCAAACTGCCGGCCAAGCTGCCGCGGCCCGCGACGCCGCATCCGCGCGCCAAGCGGTAGACTTGGACACGTCCATGCCGGCGGCGCGCGGCGCGACCCGCACGCTGCTGCCGTTCGCCGCCATCATGGCCCTGGGCTACGCCGCCGTCGGCCTCCCGCTGTCGACGCTGCCGCTGCTGGTCAACCGAACGCTCGGCTACGGCACGGCGGTGGTGGGCATCGTGATCGGGCTGGCCCCGGTGGCGACGCTGCTGACCCGGCAGCTCGCGGGGCAGCTGGCGGACCGGCGCGGGCCGAAATTCGGCTTGCTGGTCGGCCTGGTGATCACCGCCTGCAGCGGGGTGGCGTACCTGCTGGCCTCGGTTCTGCCGGCGGGTCCGGCGTTGGCGGTGCTGCTGCTCGGCCGCGTGGTGTTGGGCTTGGGGGACAGCGTGTTCACCACAGCGTGCAACACTTGGATGGTGACGGCGGTGGGGCCTGGCCAGGCGGGGCGCGCGATGTCCTGGGCGGGGATCGCGATGTATGGGGCGCTCGCGGTGGGGGCGCCGCTGGGCGCGGTGCTGGGCGGCTTCGGCTA
>CAXSEG010000249.1:0-6991 GCA_964235545.1 uncultured Acetobacteraceae bacterium | reverse complement strand
CGCACCACCGCGCCCGCGCTGGGGGACCCGGCGCCGCTGCTCGCCGCCGCCTTCCCCGACCGGATCGCGCAGCGGCGCGGCGAAGTGGGCTCGTTCCGCCTGTCCGGCGGCGGCGGTGCCAAGCTGCCGGCCACCGATTCGCTGGCGCGCGAGGCGCTGCTGGCGGTGGGCTCGCTGGAGCTGGGCAGTTCCGCGCGCATCCGCCTCGCCGCCCCGCTCGACCCGGCGGACCTGCCGGCCCACCGCATCACCGAGACGGTGGAGAGCGGCTACGACCCGGTGACCGGCGCCGTGCTGTCCCGCCGCCGCCGCCGGTTCGGCGCCCTGATCCTGGACGACCGCACGGTGCCGGCCGACCTGCAGGAGAGCGCGGCGACGCTGGCCGGGGTGATCGGCCGCAAGCTGGACACGCTAGGCTGGACGGAGGCCGCCCGGCAGTTGCAGGCGCGGGCGGCACTTTTGCGCGGGCTCGACCCGGCGGTGCCGGATGTATCGGACGCGGCGTTGTCTGCCGGGGTGGGCACCTGGCTGCAGCCGCATCTGGTAGGGGTGGCCAAGCTGGCGGACGCGGCGGCGCTGGACCTGGTGGCGATCCTGCGCGGCGTGCTGGGCTGGGAGCATGCGAGCCGGCTGGACCGCGACCTGCCGACGCATTTGGCCCTGCCGAACGGGCGTGCGGCGATCGACTACACGCAGCCGGTGCCGGTGGCCTCGGGCCGGGCACAGGCGTTCTACGGCCAGGCCACGACGCCGCTGCTGGCGGGGGGCCGGGTCAGGTTGCAGTTTGCGCTGCTGTCCCCGGCCGGGCGTCCGGTGGCGATCACGGCGGACTTGGCCGGGTTCTGGGGCGGCGCGTGGGTGGATGTTCGCAAGGACATGCGGGGGCGCTATCCACGCCACGACTGGCCGGAGCGGCCCGCTTGACCGTCCCGAGAACACACGGCCGATCGCGTTCAAGTACTCCCTTTCCCGTCTTTCGAGTGTGTGAAGCATTTCAAGTTTAGCCGTTTTGTTGACGGCTACGGCTAAGGTTTGGACTTTGCTAGCGCGGTCCTCTTTCCGCGCGTTCAGCCTGCTGAAGAGCCGCTACGGGGCGACGAGCTGGGCGAAGCAGACGCGATACTGCTACGATCGAGGGGCGCTCGGACGCGGCACCGGGCTATTCGGCCCCTTGGCAGGTAACGCGCCGCGCGCTTGCTCTTGTGGTATGAAGCGCCACCATCGCGACACGCTCAGCCGCATTCCTGGACACCCGCAAATGATCCGCCCGCTCCTGCTCGTAGCCGCTCTCACCCTGTCCGGCTGCACCACTTCGGTGGCGCAGACCGGTGGCGGCCCGCTGCGGACGGCGCTTCCATCGCTGGCACCCTTGGTCAAGCGGGTCGTGCCCTCCGTCGTGAACATCGCCGTTACCGAGAGCGTGGCCGGTGACGGGGATCCACAGTTGCCGCCGGCACTGCGCGGCACGCCGCTGGAAAAGCAATTCCGCGATCGCCTGCGCTCCCGCCGCGAGCAGGTGCAGGGTGCTGGGTCGGGCTTCGTGATCGACTCCTCGGGCATCATCGTGACCAACAACCACGTGGTCGGCCACGCGGACAAGATCGTCGTCTCGCTGTCCAACGGGACGGAGCTGCCGGCCAAGGTGCTCGGCACCGACGAGCTGACGGATATCGCCGTGATCAAGGTGGACGCGCCGACCTCGCTGCCGGCCGTCACCTGGGGGGACTCGCGCACCGTGGAGGTGGGGGATTGGATCCTGGCGGCGGGCAACCCGTTCGGCCTGGGGTCCTCCGTCAGTGCGGGCATCGTCTCGGCACGCGGGCGCGACATCGGCGCCGGGCCGTTCGACGACTTCCTGCAGATCGACGCACCGATCAACCCGGGCAATTCCGGCGGCCCGACCTTCAACCTAGACGGCCAGGTGGTTGCCGTGAACACCGCTATCGTGTCGCCTACCGGCGGTTCCGTCGGCATCGGCTTCGCCATCCCGAGCGAGATCGCGCAGAAGATCGTGGCCGAACTGCTCAGCAAGGGGCGGATCGACCGCGGCTGGCTGGGGGTCGCGGTGCAGGACGTGCCGAAGCCGGCGCCGGGCGACAGCCGGGTGCGCAACCCCGGGGTGGCCATCGCCAGCGTGGACAAGGCGGGACCGGCGGCGCGCTCGGGCCTGCTGGCGGGGGACATCGTGACGGCGGTGAACGATGCGACGGTGGACAGCGCGCACGAGCTGATCAAGGCGGTGAGTGCCGCGGCGCCGGGTTCGGCGCTGCACCTGACCGTGCGGCGGCATGGGCAGGCGATGACGGTGCCGGTGACGGTCGGGCGGCGGCCGAGCGAGAGCAACGGCTGATGCGCATCCTGGTGGTCGAGGACGACAAGGAGGTTGCGGGCTTCGTGCTGAAAGGCCTGCGCGAAGCGGGGCACCTGGCCGAGCACGCCGATAACGGCCGGGACGGGCTGTTCCTCGCCGCGAGCGAGGCGTTCGACGCAATCATCCTGGACCGCATGCTGCCCGGCGGCATCGACGGGCTGCGCCTGCTGGAGACGCTGCGCGCGCAGGACAACAAGACGCCAGTGATGTTCCTGTCCGCCCTGGGCCAGGTGGACGAGCGGGTGCGCGGGCTGAAGGCCGGCGGGGACGACTACCTGACCAAGCCGTTCGCCTTCGCCGAGCTGCTGGCGCGGGTGGAGGCGCTGGCCCGGCGCGGCAAGTCCGACGGTCCGCAGACCAAGCTGCTGGTGGGGGACCTGGAGATGGAGCTGCTGTCGCGCACCGTGCGGCGGGCTGGGCAGCGTATCGACCTGCAACCGCGGGAGTTCCGGCTGCTGGAATACATGATGCGCCACGCGGGCCAGGTGGTCACCCGCACCATGCTGCTGGAGGGCGTGTGGGACTACCATTTCGACCCGCAGACCAACGTGATCGACGTGCATGTCAGCCGCTTGCGGCAGAAGATCGACAAGCCGTTCCCGACGGCCCTGCTGCACACCGTCCGCAATTCTGGATATATGCTGCGCCCCGAGTGATGCGCCTGGCACAACCGGCGCGCCTGCGCCCGAGCCTGTGGCATTCGGCGGGATTGCGGCTGGCGGTCGTGTATGCCGTGCTGTTCGCACTCAGTGCGCTGGCCCTGGTGTTGTTTCTGTGGTGGGCGACGGCCGGGCTGCTGGACCGCCAGGTCGAGGCGGCGATGCGGGCCGACGCGCAGGGCTTGTCCGAGCAATGGGCCGATGGCGGATCGCCGGCCCTGAAGCAGACGATCGAGGACCGGCTGGCGGAGAACGTCGATGACGACGCGATCTACCTACTGGCTGACCCTGCGATGCATCCCGTGGCGGGCAACCTCGCGATCTGGCCGCCCGCGGTCACGGCCACGGACGTGGTGTACGAGCTGATGGTCTCGCGCGCCGGTATCACCAGCGTGGCGCGCGTGCAGCGGTTCGACCTGCCGGATGGCAGCCACCTGCTGATCGGTCGCGACGTCGAGACCCGCACGCCGCTGCGCGGGCTGCTGACCTCGGCGCTGCTGTGGTCGGTGGCGCTGTTGGCAGTACTGGGGATCGTGGGCGGGCTGGTGATGCAGCGGCTGTTCCGCCGGATGATCGCGAGCGTCACGGCGACGGCGGGGGCGATCGCGCAGGGTGACCTCAGCCGCCGGGTGCGGGCCACCGGCCGGGGCGACGAGTTCGACCGGCTGGCCGACACGATCAATGACATGCTGGACCGGATCGGGCGGCTGATGGATGGCGTGCGGGCCGTATCCAACAGCATCGCACATGACCTGCGCACGCCAATCGCGCGCGCGCGGGCGCGGCTGGAGGATGCAGCGTGCCACGCGGCCGGGGCGGAGGAGTTGCGCGCCGCCGTGGGCCGGGCGATGGCGGACCTGGACGGGGTGACCGCGATCTTCGACGCCCTGCTGCGGATCGCGGAGATCGAGGCGGGGACGCGCCGTGCCGCGTTCGCCGACCAGGATCTGCTGCCGCTGCTCGACGGCCTGGCGGAACTATACACGCCGCCAGCAGAGGAGCGCGGGCTGGCGCTGGTCTACACGGCGTCCGGACCGTTGCCGGTGCATGGCGACAGGGACCTGATCGGCCAGGCGGTGGTGAACCTGCTGGACAATGCGCTGAAGTTCTCGCTGCCGGGCGGCACGGTGCGGCTGAGCGGCGAGGCGAGCCCATCGCACGTGGTGCTGACGGTGCAGGATTGTGGCCCGGGCATTCCGGAGGCGGACCGGGCCCGTGCGACCGAGCGGTTTTACCGCGGCGAGCAGGCACGGCAGACGCCGGGCTCCGGCCTGGGTCTGGCGCTGGTGGATGCCGTGGCGACGCTGCATGGCGGCAGCCTGGCGCTTACGGATGCAGGGCCCGGGTTGCGCGCGGTGCTGACGCTGCCGGCGCGGCCGGTGGCGCCGCACCCGCCCGTGTGACGACAGCTTCATCCACAGCCCATTCCCGGCGGACCTGGCGCGGCGTAGCGTGCCGCTCGATGAGATGGGCCATAACCATCGCCGCCGGCTTGGCTGCGTTCCTGCCTTGGGCCGGTTGGGCAGAACCCCCGATGCCGGTCACCACGGACACGTCCAGCTACTGCCTCAGCCTGGCGCGCCGGATGGAGGAGGCGGGCACCATGCCGCCGGAAATCCGGGTATTGTGGGAAGAGGGCCGCGACATGTGCCAACGCGGCCACATCCGCGGCGGCCTGGCACGGCTGCGGCGGGCGATGATGATCTCGCGGGGGGATGCGGAGTAGGGAGGCGTTACCAGCGGCGACGATAATGACAGTGAGTCATCACCATGGACACCGCTGCAATGATCGACCCGGCCCTGATCCGCTTCGGCGAGGCCGTGAGAACCACGTTGGGGGGCAGGGTGGAACGTGTTGTCCTGTTTGGTTCCCGCGCCCGGGGGGACCACCGCGTGGAGTCGGATTACGGCGTCGCTGTTTTCCTGCGTGACATGGAGGGCTTGTGGGAGGAGCTGCGGCCCCTCGCCGAAATCACGACGGACATCCTGATCGACACGGGGCCGGTAATCTCGGCGAAGCCTTTGCCGATCGCCAGTCATCACGGCCGGGCAATCTTGATGAAGGAAATCAGGCCGGACGGAATCGACGTTTGAGCGACGCCGAACAGTTGCTGCTGCGGTCGCGCGAAAACCTCGCTTTTGGCCAGCACGCTCTCGCTGGCAGCTTCTGGGCCGAGGCAGGCAGGGCGGCTTATATGGCTGCACCATGCCACGCAGGCGTTGATTGCCTCGAAAACCGGAAAGAGGCCCAAAACCCATCGCGGGACCCGAACCGAGCTCTCACGGCTGTCGATATCGGAGACAACGGTTACCCAGTCGGAGACGACCTTGTTCGCGAAGGCTTATGAGATGAAGACCAGCGCCGACTATGACGACTTTGGCGCGGTCACGATGGAGGCAGCAATGGCCTCTCTGACAGAGGCCGAGCATTTCCTTACCCTCATGATCGGCCTGTTAGCGGTATCTCCGCAACCAACGCCGAATAGCCCGTATCCTTAGCCACCCAGATCCCGCACCGCCCCAAGCAGCTGCGCCATCGCGAACGGCTTGAGCAAGGCCCGCTCCCGCTCCCCCAGGGTGCGGCGGCGGACGGCGATGTGGGTGCCGCTGATGTAGATCACCCGCAGCTCCGGATATTGCGCGAGCGCGTCGGCGGCCAGCTGGAACCCGTTCGGGCCACCCGCGTCGACCGAACGGTCCGCCACCAGCACCGCCCGCCCCGCCGCTGCCGCGAGGGCCGTCAGGGCAAGCTGGCCGGACGGCGCCTCGACGACCTTGTAACCGGCTTCCGCCAACCCTTCGGCCATGAGGCGGCGCAGCATCGCGTCGTCTTCCAGCAATACGATCGGCCTGGCTGTCTCGCTCATGCGGTGAACATAGCCTGCCCTGCCCCTGACCGCCCAGCCCATCCGCTTGACGTGCGGCGCCGCGCCATGGGCAGCTTCGTGGCCGAACTCTTGCTTGGCCTACACCTGCGTCACCACCAAGGGGCTGTCATGAACCGCATTGCACTGCTCGTCCTGACCGCGCTGGCCACCGGCGGGGTGCCGGCGCTGGCCGCCCCGTTCAGCTGCCCGCACAAGGGCGGCAGCCTCGTCTTCGGCCAGGAGGCGAACGTCAACAGCCTCGACCAGCCGGCCTCCAACACGATCTCCACCCGCAACGTCGCCATGAACATTTTCGAGGCGCTGCTGACCCGCGACGAGACCAACCAGACCATCGGGGACCTGGCCGATAGCTGGGCCGAGTCAGACGACAAGCTCACCTACACCTTCAAGCTGCGCACCGGCATCCACTTCCACAACGGCAAGGAGATGAGCTCCGCGGACGTCGCTGCCTCCTTCGAGCGCTACAACAAGATCGGCATGGAGCGGTCCAACCTCGCCAACGTGGACCATTGGGACACGCCGGACCCGGCCACCTTCCTCATCCACATGAAGCAGGCCCAGCCGACCTTCATCGAGAGTATGTCGTCCTTCAGCGTGCCGATCGTGATCGTGCCGGCGGAGTTCAAGGACGACCCGGCGCTGCGCCTGCACCCCATCGGCACCGGGCCGTGGATGCTGGACGAATTCGTGCCCGGCGGCTTCGTCCGGCTGAAACGCTTCGACGGTTATCAGCCCAACACGCATTACGAGCAGCGCAGCGGCTTCGGCGGCTACAAGCAGGCCTGCCTGGACACGGTGACCATCCGCATCGTGACGGAGCCGGGTGCGCGCGTGGCCGGGCTGCGCACCGGCGAACTGCAGGGCATCGAGGACGTACCGGCCAACTCGGTGGACGAGTTGAAGGGCAACAAGGACATCACCCTGCTGCCGCTGCCGAACTGGTGGATCCAGGTCGCCACGCCGAACGTGCAGAAGCCGCCGACCGACAATCTGTATTTCCGCCAGGCGGTGATGGCGGCGCTGGACATGGACGAGATCATGGATGCCGCGACCGACGGCAACTACAAGCTGAA
>CAXSEG010000248.1:0-7030 GCA_964235545.1 uncultured Acetobacteraceae bacterium | reverse complement strand
GCCTGGTGGAAAGCCTTGGTCCGGCGGCGTTCCTGGAAGGCCTCGGCGTGCAATCGCCGTATCAGCTGCGTGACGCGATCGCCTACACGATGCTGGTGATGGTGCTGATCTTCCGCCCGCGTGGCCTGCTGGGCGAGCGGCTGTCCACAGCGAGGGCGTGATGGCCGGCACGTTGGCCACGGCCCGGCGGCTCTCCCGGTCCCCATGGCTACAGCTCGTCGCGTCTACGGCGCTGTGGATCGCGGCGACCTGCGCCTTCACGGTGCTCGTCGGGTTGTTCGGTCAATTCAGCAACCGAGCGCTGGTGGTCGGCGTGGTCGACATCGGGCACGCGCTGCTGCTGGCGATCGCGATGGGCGGCGGGGCCGTGCTGGCACGGCGCAAACCGGCCTGGACGGCGGTGCCTTCGGCAGCAGTGTCGGGCGTTTTCGCGGGCAGGTTCTTGATCGACCTGGTGTCCGCCGCCCGGGCCGCGAACCTGCGCTGGATGCTGGTTTCGCTCACGCCCGTGACGCTCAACCGCGTCGGCTTCGGACTGCCGGGGTCGGAGGCAGCGCTGCTGCTTGCAGCCGCCGGTGGTGCTGCCGCGGGGCTGGGTGCGGCAGTGGTGGTCTGTGCGCCGCTCGCGCGGCGGCTAGTGCTTGGCGCGCTCGGCGGCGTGGTGGTCGCCGGGCTGCTGCGGGAGCTGATCCGCAGCATCCTAGGCGGCGCCGGCGGGGTCGACGAGTGGGGGTTCAATTATGACGGGCTGCTGCCGGCCGGCGCGGCAGCGGCGGCGGGGATCGGCGCCCTGCTGGCGGCCCGCCCAGGCGCCGCCACGCTCGCCCGGCTGCCGGCGCGGGTCCGGTTGGCGGTCCGGCTGCTGGGCTTCGTGGTGCTGCTGGCCCTGCCGGCGCTGACCAACGACTTCGTGGCGCAGGTGATGATGCTGGTCTGCCTCTACACGTTGATGGGGCTGGGCCTGAATATCGAGCTGGGGTTGGCGGGACTGGTCGATCTCGGCTTCGTCGCGTTCTTCGCCGTGGGCGCGTACACGGTGGCGTTGCTGACGGCGGGGCCGTCCGGCACCGGCGGGGTGCTGCCGTTCTTCGCCGCGTTGCCGTTCGCCATCGTGTTCGCATCCTTGGCCGGGTTCCTGTTCGGGCTGCCGGTGCTGAAGGTGCGCGGCGACTACCTGGCCATCGCGACACTCGGCCTGGGCGAGATCATCCGCGTGCTGGTGCTGTCCGACATGCTCAAGCCGCTGCTGGGCGGGGCGCAGGGCATCGTGAACCTGCCCAAGCCGGTGTTGTTCGGCACGGTGCTCAGCTCCCCAACGCAGCTGTTCTACATGACGGCCTGCCTGACCGCGGCGGCCGGCTACATCGCCTGGCGGGTGCAGCACTCCGGCCTGGGCCGGCGCTGGCTGGCGGTGCGGGAGGACGAGGACGTGGCCCAGGCGTTGGGCATCGCGCTCGTGCGGGTCAAGCTGTCGGCCTACACGATGGGGGCGGCCTTCGCCGGGCTGGCGGGCGGCATCTTCGCCGGCATGGTGGGCTCGGTGTTCCCGCAGAGCTTCCAGCTGCTGGTATCGGTCAACGTGCTGGCGATCCTTGTTGTGGGCGGCATCGGCAGCCTGCCCGGCGTGCTGATCGGCGCCGCCGCGCTGATCGGCGCGCCCGAGGTGCTGCGGGACCTGGGCGAGTACCGCTACCTGATCTACGGCCTGGTGGTGATCGCCGTGGTGCGGCTGAAGCCGGAGGGGCTGAGCCCGAAGGCCATCGCCCACCGGGAGCTGGTATGAGCGACCTGCTGCTCTCCGCACGCGGCATCACCAAGCGTTACGGCGGCCTGCTGGCGATCGACCGGGTGGACCTGGCGGTGCCGAAGGGCGCCATCCACGCCGTGATCGGGCCGAATGGCGCCGGCAAGACCACGCTTTTCAACTGCCTCACCTCCTTCGTGCATCCCACCGCCGGCGAGGTCCACCTGGACGGCGTCCGCATCGACGGGCTGCGGCCGGACGTGGTGGCGGGCCACGGCATCGCCCGCACCTACCAGAACATCCGCCTGTTCCCCGACCTCACGGCGCTGGAGAACATCATGGTCGGGGTGGACGCCAAACGACCCGAATCCCTGCTCGGCGCATTGCTGGCCACTCCGGCCCACCGCCGCCGGGTGCACCATACGGTGGAGCGCAGCCGCCGGCTGCTGCTGGCGGTGGGCCTGTCCGGCCGCGGCGACCGTCTGGCCCGCCACCTGCCCTACGGCGACCAGCGGCGGCTGGAGATCGCCCGCGCCATGGCCATCGAGCCGGTGCTGCTGCTGCTGGACGAGCCCGCCGCCGGCATGAACCCGGTCGAGAGCCACGCCATGCTGGAGCTGATCCGCAGCCTGCGGGACACCCACGGCCTGACCATCCTGCTGATCGAGCACCAGATGCGCGTGGTGATGGGCGTCTCCGAGCGGATCACCGTGCTGGACCACGGTGCCGCCATCGCCGAAGGCACCCCGGCCGAGATCCGCGAAGATCCGACCGTGATCACCGCCTATCTGGGCGCCCGCGCCGCCCGCCACGGCATGGACGCGCTGGAGACAAGACCCTGAGTTCGTTGTCGGCAACCGACCTGCATGTCAGTTACGGCAGCATCCGGGCCCTGCGCGGCGTCTCGCTGACGGTGCCGAAGGGTACGATCTGTGCCGTGGTGGGCGCGAACGGCGCCGGCAAGACCACCATGCTGAACGCGATCTGCGGCCTGCGCACGCTGACTGGCGGCCGGGTGACGCTGGACGGGCAAGACGTCACGGCGGTGCCGGCGCATGACCTGGTGCCGCTCGGCCTGGTGCAGGTGCCGGAGGGCCGCCGCGTGTTTGGCCGCCTGACTGTGCGCGAAAACCTGAGCATGGGTGCATTCCGCCGCCGCAACCCCCGCGCCGTATTGGCGGCCGAGCTGGACCGCGTGCTCGCCCTGTTTCCCCGCCTGCGCGAACGGCTGGCCCAGCTGGCCGGCACGTTGTCGGGCGGAGAGCAGCAGATGCTGGCGATGGGCCGCGCCCTGATGTCGCGCCCGCGCACCCTGCTGATGGACGAGCCGAGCATGGGCCTGGCGCCGCAGGTGGTGGACCAGGTGTTCGAGACCATCGTCGCCATCAACAAGCTCGGCGTGACCGTGCTGCTGGTGGAGCAGAACGCGTTCATGGCGCTGGAGATCGCGCAGACCGCCTATGTGCTGCAATCCGGCGAGGCGGTTCTGTCAGGGGCGGCCTCGGCGCTGATGAACAGCGACGCGGTGCGGGAGGCGTATCTGGGGTGACTCTTCTCCCTCTCCCTCTTTTGGGAGAGGGCCGGGGTGAGCGCCGGACGCGCACTTACCATCCGGCGGTTACGGGATCCCAAGCTCCCTCACCCCGACCCTCTCCCAGCGGGAGAGGGAAAAGATCAAGGACGGCCTACCCGAACCGTGCCAACGCGAAGCTCGGTTCGGCTACCCGCGCTGGTTCGGTGGCAAGCGCCGCCAGTTCCTCGCCGAGTGCCGCGGAGTGCTTGAAGCCGTGGCCGGAGCAGCAGGAGGCGGCGAGCACCCGGCCATCCTCGCCGAGGCGGTCGACGATGAAGCCCGCATCCGGCGTCACGGTGTACAGGCAGGTCTTGGCCTTCAGCAGCCGGTTGCCGATGCCGCGCAGCCGGCCGGCGACATGACGGTGGTAGAGGCCGTCGGCCTCCGCCGCGGACACCTCGCGGTCGATGCGGTCGGGGTCGACATGGCCGGCATAGCGTTCGCTGGCGGCCTTCACCCCGGTCGTGCCGGGCAGCATCGGGAAGCCGTAGAGGTAGTCCTCCTCCAGCGCGCCATGCATCCAGATGAACACGGGGCAGCGCGCCGGGTCATAGAGCGCCGGCTCCTCGGGGTCGAACCATAGCAGGGTTTGGCGCTCCACGCGGGTCACCTTGGGCACCGCCCCGCCCGCCAGGCCCGGCAACCAGGCGCCCGCCGCCAACACCACGCGGCCCGCCTCGATGCGCCCCTTGTCCGTCACGACGGCGACGCCGGTGCCGGACGGCGTGATCGACGTGACCGTCTCCCCCGTCCGCACCACCGCGCCCAAATCGCGGGCAAGCCGCAGTTGCACGGCCACGCACCGCTCCGGGAACAGCACGCCGGCGCTGGGCTCGAAAAAGCCGCGCTCCTCGTCCCGCACCAGGAACTGCGGATAGCGCCGCCGGATGTCCGCGCTGTCCAGCACCTCGTGCGGGATCGCGTGACTGACGGCGATGGCCAGGGTGCTGCCCAGGAAGCCAGCCTGGCCATGGCTTGGGGCGCCGTCCCCCTCGCCGATCACCAGCATGCCGACCTGCGAGAAGAGCGTCTCCCCCGTCTCCGCCTCCAGCTCACGCCAGATCGCGTGGGAGCGGCGGGCCAGCGGCACGTAGGCGGGGCCTTCCGCGACCGACAACCGGGTGAGGCGGGTCTCGCCATGGGTGGAGCCGCGGTCGTGCGGCGGGTCGAACCGGTCGATGCCAATCGCCCGCACGCCGCCGAGGGCGAGGCGGTGCAGCGTCGCGCTGCCGACCGCACCCAGGCCGATAACGACGACATCTGCGGTTTCGGTCATAGGCTTGGTCCCGCTGAGAAGGGCAGCGCGAAGGTGGCGGCCGGTTCGCACGCATAGGGCAGCGGGCGCCGGGCAACTGCCGCGGCGGCGTGCATGTCCGCGACCAGCGCGGTGAACGCCGGCATCTCCGCGGCCGGCATCCGCAGCCCGAGCTCCGCCAGCCGGAGCGACAGTGCGTCGGCGGTCATGCTGCCGCCTCCGTCTGCCATGCCATCGCCGGCCGCTGCGCCCGCCACACGGTCGCCGTCTCGAAAGCGTGGGCGACGCGGAACAGCAGGGGTTCGCAGAACGGCTTGGCGACGATCTGGATCGATACCGGCAGCCCGCCGTCGCCGAAGCCGCTGCACACCGAGATGGCCGGGTAGCCGGTGACGTTGAACGGGATGGTGAAGTTCGGTTTCTCCAAATTTGTCCACTTCGGCACCGCGGCAATCGGCGGTGCCTCGGCCGGCTGGGACGCCGTCACCAGCACGTCCACATCGGCCATCGCCGCCGCCATCTCCAGGCACAGTTCGCGCCGCCGGCGCAGCGCCTGCACATAATGCGGCCCGCTCACCAGCGCGCCCAAGGCGATGCGGTCGCGGAACAGCTCGCCGTAGTCGTAGAACCGGGTGCGCAGCCAGGGCTCGTGGATCGCATACGCCTCCACCGTCAGGATCAGGAAGCCGCAGGACTGGTACTCCTGCATCGGTGACAGCGTGACCTGCGTCACGGTGGCGCCAAGGCCGCGCAACACGTCCAGGCCCTTGTCGATGCCGGACAGGGTAGCCGGGCTGGCGGGATTGTCGGTCTCGTGAAAATGGCTGACCACGCCCACGCGCAGGCCCTTGATGCCGTCCGCGATGCCGGCGGTGAAGTCCGGCACGGGGCGGTCGGCGCTGGCCGGGTCGGACGCGTCATGCCCGGCCATGGCCTGCAGCAGCAGCGCGCAATCCTCCGACGTCCACGCCAGCGGGCCGGCGTGGTCCAGCGTGAAGGACAGCGGCAGGATGCCGCGCCGGCTGACCAGCCCGTAGGTCGGCTTGATCCCGGCGATCCCGCACAGCGCCGCCGGGCCGCGGATGGAGCCGCCGGTGTCCGAGCCGGTGCCGCCCAGGATAAAGCCGGCCGCGACAGCCGCACCGGTGCCGCTGCTGCTGCCGGCGGTGAAATGGTCCGGGTTCCACGGGTTGCGCGCCGGCGGCCAGGGCACGTCGAAGGAGGGGCCGCCCATGGCGAACTCATGCGTCGCCAGCTTGCCCAGCATCACCGTACCCGCCGCCGCCAGCTTGGTGACGCTCACCGCGTCCTCGGTCGGCACGTTGTCTTCCAGCAGGCGGGAATGCGCCGTCGTGCGGATGCCGGCCGTGTTGTAGATGTCCTTGTGCGCGATCGGGATGCCGTCGAGCTTGCCCCTGCCCTCGCCGCGCTGCCAGCGGGCTTCCGACGCACTTGCATCCGCCAACGCGCGCTCCTCGGTCACCAGCAGGAAGCTGTGCAGCGTGTCGTCGGCGGCATGGATGCGGGCGAGGCAATCCTTGGTCAGCTCCACCGGGGAGAGCGACCCGGCGGCGATCTGGCGGGACGCCTCGGCAATGGTGAGTTGCGCGGTCATGGGCGTTGCTCCGGCTGGAACACCAAGGCGGGCTCCGCCTCGCGCGGCTTGTCCCGCGTCACGCGCGCGACCATGGCCTCCATGATGCGGCTGGCCTTGCGGATCTCGGCGAGGCTTTCGGGGGTCAGGGGTAGTCCGCTGCGGCTCATGCAGGCGGTGAACTCTTCGTCCGTCATGGTGATCTCCTTAAGAAAGCGGCGGGGCTCCGCCCCGCTCCCCGGAAGGGGACAGTCGTCCCCTTCACCCCTGTCACCAGGTGTCAAGAGGACGACTGTCCTCTTGCAGAGTTCGCGGCAGCACCCCGAGATCAGGCAAGTCACGCACTGGCATATCGTTAACACACCGAACCGCAATCCCCGGCTTCGGCCGCAACACCGGCGGATCGACCCGGCACTCGCTCACCGCGAACCGGCAGCGCGGCGTGAACGCGCAGCCCGGGGGCAGATGCGCCAGGCTCGGCGGGCTGCCCGCGATCGTGTTGAGCGGGGTGCCCCGCATGGCCCCCTGCACCGTCGAATCCAGCAGCCCGGCCGTATAGGGATGGCGCGGCTCGCGCAGCACGTCCCGCACCGTGCCCGTCTCCACGAACCGCCCGGCATACATCACCGCCACCCGGTCCGAGATCTCCGCCGCCACGCCCACGTCGTGGGTCACGAACACCACCGCCATGCCCAGCTCCTGCTGCAACTGGCGCAGCAGCACCAAGATCTGGATCTGCACCGTCACGTCCAGCGCCGTGGTCGGCTCGTCGGCCAGCAGCACGCTCGGCGAACAGGACAGCGCGAGTGCGATCATCGCCCGTTGCCGCATGCCGCCGGACAGCTCGTGCGGATCGTTCTTCAG
>CAXSEG010000247.1:0-7056 GCA_964235545.1 uncultured Acetobacteraceae bacterium | reverse complement strand
GACGGCGGCGCATACGTCACCACGGCCGACGGCACCCTGGTCAACGGAACGGTCACCGTCCCCGTATCCTCGGCGGCAAGCGGCATCATCGGCAACGCCGACGCCGGAACCTTGATCGCGCTCACCTCAGCCGTTCCCGGCATCATCAGCCAGGGTACGGTCGCAGCGTCCGGCGGTTTCCCGGTCGAGACCGATGACGCGCTGCGCACCAGGTATCTCGAGCAGTATGCCGAGCCCCCACACGGCGGCGACGCGTCCGACTACCTGGAGTGGTGCGAAGCGGTCCCCGGCGTGACCCGGTCGTGGGTGCGCCCGCACGGCATGGGCCCGGGCACCGTCACGGTCTACACGATGTTCGACGGTGACACGGCGACGGGCGGGTTCCCGGTCGGCACGGCGGGCTGCGCGACAGGCGAGGATCGCGATGTCACCGCCATCGGCGACCTGCTTGCCGTCGCAAACGCCATCTTCCCTGTGCAGCCGGTCACAGCCCTGGTTTACAGCGCCGCCCCGGTGGCGCAGCCCCTGGATTTCGTGATCAACGACTTGGTCCTGCCGACCAACGGTGCCGCGCTTATCAAGGCCGCGCTGGCCGATGCGCTCCTGCGGAAAGCCGGGCCGCTGGGCGAGGCGGTCTACCCGTCGGATTTCGAGTCTGCGATCCAGGCAGTTCCCGGCGTCGGTGGTTTCACGCTCGCCAGTCCGGTTGTGCCGGTGACCGCACCCATCGGCTACCTGCTCACGGTGGGCAACATCACGTACGGAGCGACCGCCTGACATGGCGATTCCACGCAGTCCCGCTGACTACCTAGGCGCTCTGCTCGCATTGCTTCCGCGCGGCCGCGTGTGGTCGCGCGATCCAAATTCCACAATGGTCAAGGCGCTGTCCGGACTGACCCCGGTCTACGCGCGCAACGACGCCAGGGCCTGCGAACTCCTGGTAGATGCATTTCCCTCGACGGCAGTGGAGCTCCTGCCGGAGTGGGAGTCCACCTTGGGTCTGCCGGATCCATGCCTCGGTCCGGCCGCCACCATCCCGCAGCGGCAAGCCCTGGTCACCGCGAAGCTCACGGCACGCGGTGGGCAGTCGGCGCAGTATTTCGTCGACGTGGCCGCCACTATTGGCATCCCGATCACCGTGTCGAATTTCGCGCCCTGCAGGTTCGGCATCGCTCACTTTGGCGACCCGATGCTCGGTGTCGAGTGGGCGCATGTGTGGGCGGTGCACGCCCAGCTCGGCCCCGTCATCGATACCGATTTCGCCGAGGGTAAATTCGGCGACCGCTTCCGCACGTGGGGCATACCCGTACTCGAGTGTCAGCTGCGCGAGATAGAGCCAGCACATGCCAAACTGATTTTCTTGTACAATTTGCCGACGACGGGGGACAAGCTGGACCTCGACTTCGTGCTTGACCGGAGTCTCCTCGGATGACGACCCAGCCCGCCACATATCAGCCCCTGCAGGTTCTCCCTGCCGCGCAGCTCAACACCTCTTTCGACGGCAAGGCGGACTTGGATCCGGCGACAGGCCTTCTCGACGTGCGCGAGCTGCCAGCCGAAGTGGTTACCGCCTTAGTCGAGGCCGCCGCGGCCGTTCCCGCAAGCACAGTCGGTCAGAACGGAGGCCCTGCCGGTCCACTGGCAGGTGGAGTTCTTCCGCAGGCGCAGCTCGGCCTCAAGCCCGGCACCGGCATCACGATCGCGGCTGACGGCACGATTGCGTCGACGGCGACCGGTGGCGGGGGCGGTGGTGGCGCGGCCGGTGCGGTCGCCGTTCCGTTCGCGCCGCCCACAGTAGCCACGTTCACTTCCGGATGGCTGGGGAAAGACGCGCACGCCGTGGGTCTGCTCACCACGAGCACAGCGACCGATGATGCCAAGGCTGGCCTTCGTCTGTTGTTCGCACCCTGCTCGCAGGACCAGAATCAGCTCCGCGGACTCCTCGTCCCAGCGCCCGCCGCACCGTACGAGCTGGTCGCCCATGTGCGCATGCCATCGCGATACCTGGTGCCGTATTGCGGTTACGGTGTCGGCTGGGTGACATCGGCAACTAGGTCGTGCGACGTTGTAACCCACGGCTTCTCATACAACGGCAGTGGGCCTGTGGTCTCGTTCTCGCGCCAGGCATGGACAGTAACCGGCCCGGGTGACAATGCCTGCGCAGGCGTAAACGATGCGGCTACGCCGTATCTACAAGCAAACCCGGTACGGGACTGTTACTTTCGTCTAGTAGACGACAATACCAACCGATTCTTCTACATCGGGACTGAGAGCGCAAACGGGCCGTGGCATCTTCTATACAGCTGCCCCAGGGCACAGGACATCGGCGTTCCTGATACCGTCGGCGTTTTTGCATCTGTGGAACAGTCGGGCGGTCTGCCGCCCGGCATCGGCATGCCCCTGATCGTGGACAACTGGACGCTCAGAGGCCTGGTGGACGATCCAGTCTACTGATTGTCAACATAGTCGACCTCGCCAGAGGCCTCCTACGGCGACTAAATCGGGAAAGCTGGGTGTGTGTCCATTGAGGACTCACCGCCTGCGTAGAGGCTTCCTGGCGCGTTGACGTAAGAGTGCTGCGGAGTCGGCGGCTGGTAGCCTGGAAAATCAGGCCTTCCCGCAGGATTCCGCAGCATGCATCGCATCAGCAACGGCACTCAGACCAACGCGATTCCCGCGCCGACCGCCGTAGTGGGCCTGCCAGGCTATGCGTCGCCGGGCGTGCCGGGCGTGCAGGCCGCGACCGCGCTCGATGCAGGGCAGTGGAATGCATTCCAGGAAGAGCTTGCAGGCGTGGTCGAACATGCCGGGATCGCGCTGGATAAGGCGAACAACGCCCAGCTGCTCGCCGCGCTGACCACGCTGTTCTCCTCTGCCGGTGGCCTGGCCGCGGAGGTCGCCGCACGGGCAGCAGGTGACGCCGCACTCAACGGGGACATCGGCGCCGAGGCCGCGGCGCGTGCGGCCGAGGACGGCGTGCTCAACGCAGGGATTGCGGCCGAAACCAACGCCCGGGCGGCGGCGGACAACGCCGAGGCGCTCGCGCGGTCCAACGAAGATGCGGCGCTCAACGCCGCGATCGGCGCCGAAGCCCAGGCCCGGGCGACGGAAGACGGCAACCTGAACAATTCCATCGCCAGCTTCATCGCAGCTTTTGGTCTCGCGAGCGGTGCTGCCGGTTGGTTCAAGTCGGCAAACGGGTGGATTTTTCAGTGGGGTGTCGGCCAGACCAACGGCGAGTTGAACGTCAACTTCCCGACGACGTTTCCCAACGCCTGCGCGGTCGTCTTGGCGGGTGAGGGCGACGCGTCCGGTTGGATAGTCAACGGCACAGTCAACCCGACAGTCCACGCGCCGACCAACAAGACGAGCTCCGGCTGCACGCTGGTTTCTGCGGTAATCGACTCTGGCGGCGCAACCGCCTTAGCGACCGGTGCTGCCCTCTACTATATCGCGATTGGATTCTAGACCGATGGCAACTTTCTATTCCGCCGCGAGGAACGGATTCTTCGACAGCGCTCTTTTCTCTGTGATGCCCACCGACGCCATGGCGGTGACCGACGAAGAGCATGCCGCACTCCTGACCGCGCAGTCCAAGGGGAAGCTGATCCAGGCCGATGCCAAGGGGAACCCGGTCGCTGTCGAAGCTCCCGCCGTAGCTCCCAAGATTCCTCAGCAGGTCACCGCATTCCAGGCCCGGGCCGCGCTGCATGCGATTCCGGGCAAGACGGCGCCCGCAACCCTGTTGGACGATGTGAATGCCGCGGTTACGGCAGCCGCAGTTGCCGACCCGGTCGCATCGCTGGCCTGGGAATACGCCGCGGTGGTGACCCGGCAGGGTGTGCTCGTGGCATCCATCGGGAGCGGTCTAGGCCTCACGTCCGACCAGCTCGACGCGCTCTTCGTCGCCGCCGCCAAGATTGTCGCCTGATATGAGATGCCGTGCATGCGCCGGGCTGCGCCAACTCGGGTTGAACGCAGCCCTCTTCGCGGACCTCGCGGGCAACACGTTGCTTGCCGGAAATCCACGCGAGACGATTTCCATGCGGACAGCCCGCGCCCGGCATGCCGGTCATCGCTGGGCCGCGGTGGCTTGCCGGGCGCTGACCTGGATCGGCGCCAAGCTGGGCAGCACGGTCGGCGACCATTGCACGTGGGCGCTGGATGATAGCAGCGGATCCATCGCCGCCGAGGTCTGGCACTGGAGCCAGCCGATCCCCGTCGTAACCCCGGGGTCAACTCCCACTCAGCCGGGAGCCTGACCCATGCCGTCCCTTTTCCCGAAGCGGGAAGCCCCTCCGCCGTCGGTGACCGCCGCTGACCTGCAGGCCATGGCCGCCAAACTCGACGCCGTGATCAAGACGATGGCCGAGCACTGCGAAGTTACGGAGCGGCAGGGGCAACAAATCGCGCGCCTGCCCGCGGCCGTCATGGACCACGTGCGCTCCGAGCTCCACGACACCGTGGGCGAAATCGGTGCCGCCGCCTGGCGGATAACGAAGAAGACGGCGTTTGAAAAGAGCATCAAATGGGGGCTGGCCGCAGCAACCACGGCCGCGACCACCTATGCTTTGACGTGGGTTAACACAATTATGTCGTGGGCGCACAGCAAGTGAGAACGCATATTCTGTCCAGCTTCCGCAGCGTCCTGCTTCGGAACGCGGTTTACTTCTTTTTCGTCACAACGATGCTATCTGGGTATCACTACATACTTTTCCCGCGAAGATGGAAAACCAAGTCACCAAAGTCACCAAGTCACCACCAACCATCCCGGTGTATGGCAAGCCTGTGATACGAACGCCTTCTGCCCGGTGACTTGGTGACTGTGGTGACTTCCTCTTGAGTCTCACGCGGGAAACAAAAATCGAAATCGATATCCTCGGCGGCAAGCGGCCCGAATGCCAGTCACCACAGTCACCAAGTCACCACGGGCGGGAGCTCCTCCATACAGCCAGAATCCCTCACACGAAATCCTGGATTCCGAGACCTCGGTTGTGTGCATAATGGTCATACGGGAGCGAGAGACTCCCGGCCACCACCAGGAGACGAAAACCATGTCCACCACCACGGTCCCCACATCCATCCGCATCCCCGGCTTCGAGGCGAGCTACGCCGACCGAGCAATCCCCCAGGCTCCGCTGTGCGCCGAGTCGCGGGACAATCTCAGGATGGCGCGCATCCTGATCGAACTCGCCGTAGCAGATGCTCGCATGCCGCCGGATAGCATGCGCCGCAATCACAGCTTGATCGGCCACCTCGACGCGGCGCTCACCGCAGTAGAACGCGCTACTGCCTAAAGGCCGGTTGACCGGCAGATAACCAGGCCACCTCGGAAAACTGAGGTGGCCTGAATCATTATTGGAATCCTTTGCACGGAATCATTGATTCCGAGCAGGCCTCTGTGTGCATACTAATTACACGGAAGGCGATGAACCTTCAGCCACCAACGGGAGCCAAGATAATGACCGCCATCGAGATCGCCATCAAGGAAGTCAAGGCAGCACAGCGTTCCTACGAAGATGACGTTGAAATGTATGAATACTGCATAGGGAAGCGCGGCTTCGCACACGAGCGGACGATGCAGCACAGGGAGATGATGGTCGCCAGCGATGCCCGTCTAGCGGCTGCAAAGTCGAGCGCTACGATTGTCGTAGCCAAAGAAACCAAAGCAGCACGCATCTCCCGCGTGAACGACATCGAGATGTATGAATATTCCGTAGGCAAGCGCGGCTTCGCACACGAGCGGACGATGCAGCACAGGGAGATGCTTTCGGACACTGAAGCTCGCCTGGCCACCGCAGAGGCCGCTTACTCCGCCCTCGCCGCCTAACATCGGCCATCCGAACCAACACCACCCAGGCCACCTCGGGAAATTGGGGTGGCCTGATTATTTTCAGAGTCCTTGTTCGGAAAGCTTGCTATCCAGCTCCTGTGTGTGGGCATACTAGTCATAGGAGTTCACCACCAAGGAGCACACCATGTTCGAGGCCACTACCCCCACCGATCGGATCGCAGCAGCTTTCCCAGGCCTGGAAGTCCTGGTCCAGGGCGACACCACCCTGATCCTGTCCGAGCAGTCCGGCGGCGTCGTGCTCGGATACGCAAGCGCGCGCATCGAGGAATCCGAAGCGGGTTTCCGCGTCGTCAGCGCGCGGGGCGTCGAGGCTGGCCCGTGGGTCTCCGACATCGACCAGGCCATCGCTGCCGCCCACTCCGAGCTTGCGATGTGCGAGGAGCAGATGAACCCGCCAGTCTACGACTATGACGACGAGCCCGAGGCCGTGGCATCACCCCGCATGTCTGGCCCTATCATTGCCCGCGGTGTTCGTCAGCGCCTCTCCGCATCCAACGCAATGCACATTGCCGAGCGCGAGCTTGCGGCTGCAAAGGACATCGATGCAGTAAAAGCCACGCTGGAAATGCTGTACGCCAACACCGATGTCATCGAGCCCGACATGTATTTCAATCCCACCAACTCGGCGGAAGTCCTGGGCCGGGTCGAGGCCGCTTTTAGAGCCGCCGGGTGCAGGATCTTCCCGGGTCGGGGAGACGCCGGACCGCTGCTGACGAACGACATGGACCGCATGATGTGCCTTGCGTGTGCGAACACAATGGACGCTATCAGCTGCAGGATCTGGCATCTCGATCTGGGTATCCGGCCAATCAAGGCCTAGCCACCCTTCGATATCCTAGGGTGCAGGCCGGGTCATCTGTCACTCTGACGGATGGTCCTTCGCCCGACATCACTCAGAGTGGCAAACGCCGTCGTCTTGGCTCACCACCGGCACAACCGCCCGGTCAAGGTGGGATACAAATTTGCTCTGGCCGCCTACGACGACGCGGGCACAGAAATCCTGGGCTTAGCAATCGTGGGAAAGCCCATCGCAATCCGGCTGGATGACGGGCTTACGGCCGAGGTCCTCCGACTCTGCGCCGTGCCCGAGGCGCCCCGGAACACGTGTAGCTTCTTGTACGGTGCGGCAAAAAGAGCCTGGCAAGCGCAAGGTGGCCGGAAAATCCTCACGTACACTCTGCTCGAGGAAGGCGGCGCTTCGC
>CAXSEG010000246.1:0-7090 GCA_964235545.1 uncultured Acetobacteraceae bacterium | reverse complement strand
CGTCCTGGATCAACGCCGTCGAGGGTTTCTTCTCCACCCTGACCCGCCAGCGTTTAAGGCGAGGCGTGTTCCACTCCGTCGCCGACCTCGAGCAGGCCATCGCCCGCTATAGCCGTGAGCACAACGCTGGCTCCAGGCCGTTCGTCTGGACCAAGCCCGCTGACACCATTCTCGGCAAGCTCAGCCGCGTGCCTGCATCTTCCGTCTGAGTCAGAACACTGGCGGAGTGGGCTTAGTTTCATTGGCTGGCGCGTTTGGCTGCCCAGCGATCAGGACGTTGTTCGCCCGAGGGACGATTATCGCTCTGATGTAAGCTTAAGGCCGATGGCACACGCAATCAGCCCGATAATCAACAGTATGCGAACGGCTGTCATGGGCTCGCCGAACCAGATGATGCCGATTGTCACCGTTCCAACCGCGCCGATGCCGGTCCAGATCGCATAGGCGGTTCCTAACGGAATCGCGCGTTCCGCGAGTTCCAGAAAGACAAGGCTCAGCGCCACGCACACCACGAAACCGGCGACGGCGTAAGGGTTCTTGAAGTTGTGGCTGAGGCGGAGCGTCGTCGTGAACCCGACCTCGAACGCGCTCGCGAGCAGGAGCCAGATCCAGCCCATCAGGAACCATGAGCCGGGTCGCGAGCACTACTCCCGGTGTTGTCGGTCGCAGCAATGGCCTCGATCTCGATCATCGTCTCGGGCGCGTAAAGCGCGTTGACCTCGACGATGGAGTCGGCCGGGTATGGCGAGGTGAAGAACTTGCGGCGAAGCTCGACGACATTGGAGAAGTCGCCCATGTTGGTCAGAAAGATCGTCACCTTGACCACGTCGGCCAGGGTGGAACCGCCGGCTTCCAGAGCGCGGCGCAAGTTGGCGAAGGTCTGCTCGCCTTGCGCCCGGAACCCGCCCTGGACGATATGGCCGGCCGCATCGTAGCCGGCCTGACCTGAAATGAAGAGAAGGTCGCCGAAGCGGATGCCCTGCGACAGCAGAAAGGGTTCGTAGGGATCGGGGCTGGTGATGACCTGCTTCAACATCTTTGGTGTCCTTGGCTTTACCGGTTGGCGCGGCAATCGTGGCAGGTGTTGCAGGAGCGGCGGCGTGCTCGCGTCAGGCAAGCGTCGACGTGCCGACAGAGATGACCGGGGCAGTTCGGCCCTGGTTGTCCGTCGTTGGTGTCCGTCGGAGCGCCAGGGCCTGCGCCAGCAGCAGAATCGATGTGGCGAGCAGGACGATGTCCTTGATCAGGAACACTCCGGTTGTGCCGGACAGCAGCGGTGGCCCGCTTGGTGCGAACACGCCCGGCGTCGTCACCATGAAGCTGAGCGTCGTCAGGAACGTCACGCACGATCCGAGCGCACCAAGTGTCGCGGCCAGACTTCCGGGCCGGCGAAAACCAGTGGCGAGCAGCAGCCCGAACGCTAACTCGGACGTTCCGATGACCATGCTCGCGCCCTGTGTGCCGAGCACGTTCAGCCAGGATGTCAACGGGCTGTTGCTGACCAGGGGCGCGATGCCCATTGCCTCGTAGGACGTGAACTTCTGCGCGCCGAACCAGAGAAAGATCACGACCATGGAAAGTCGTAGCACCTGGATGGCGCTTCGTTCAAACAAGGTGGGCGCGACGCTGGCAATCGGTGTCATGTCATTTCTCCAAAAAAGAGTTGCCGGCAGCGTCTTCGACGCCAGGCTGCCTCGCCCGGGCGGCAGAACAGCGAGCCTTGGTGAAGGACGAGACTGACAGCAGGCACCTGATCGTCAGCAGCCGATCCGGCCGCAGATCGGCATCAGCGCTTCAAGCCTATTCATGTTCCATCCAGATCAATGGACGCGGGAAGGCGAGGGCAGCGTTCGCCCTACGGTTCAAGGCCTCGGTGAACCGGGTGTGGGAGTGGACAGCCTGGGCCATCAGCTGTGGCCGTCCGACGCCATGGGACTGAGCGTGACCCGTCCGATCGGCCTGCCGGGGTCGAACTCGAAGCTCGCCGGAATGTCGGCATCGCCGCGGATGCCGGCGTGGCGATGGACGGCGCCATTCTCTGGCTGGTGGCCAAGGCCGCCCATCGTGTCGGCCTTGCTCTCGGTGTCCACCTCGGTGCCGGCGTCCAAGGCGTACACATCGACCGTGGCTGGCCCGGTCAGGCCGTAGGCATCGAACGCAGCAACGCCGGCGAACCCGTCATTCGTGTGTCCCAGCATCCAGCCGCCCGAGACAAAAGGGTGCGCCGCATCCACGCTCAGCTCCACCCGGCGGCTCGTGCCGGCTTGGCCGAGCAAGCCGTTTGTGAAGTCACCGATCGTACTTCCGTCATCGTTGAGGGCGGCGCCGAGGATGAATTCCGAGTTGCCGTTCTCGGCAAGAACCTGGACCAGCACACCGGCCGGCTTGCCGACCTCCCAGAGATAGAAGCCCTTGGCATGGGCCACCCAGGAAGCGGAGGACATGTCCTGGACCTTGGACAACTCCCGATACTCGATGGCGATGCGGCGCCTGTCGGGCGCCCCGCCTTCCTAGGCGTGGGTCTTGACGCCGACCAGCACCGCACTGGCGGTAAGCAGGACCGTGACGGTTTGGGCGATGTGCATGGGGTGGCTCCTGAAGGATCGGCGGACGGTCGGCTCTGCCCTCGACCGGCTTGCGATCCCGGGACATCGGCCGGCGGCGGAGCGGTGAGGGCCCGGCGGAGCCGCCGGACCCGCGCCGTTGCGCCGGCCAAGGAAAGCAGGCCCTGCTCCCACGCTCGCAGGAACCGTGGGTCATCAGCATGGGCGAGATCGCAGGCGTACCGGGATCGCGTGGCGGACGCATCCAACTGATCCCGCCCGTAGCTGTGGTCCATTCCTGGATGTCCCAGGCTCATGATCGTCGAACTCACATAGATCAGTCATGGTGTGCTCTCGCGGAGGCAGGAAAATTATCGAGGAAGGCTCAGGAACCGCCGCTTACGGCTCGAACAGGGTCGTGCATGGGAACCAATCAACTGGGCCGCTCCCGATGGCGCACAGCCCCGAGAGTCTTGTACCAGGATGTCAACGCATCGGCAGGAAGCCGCCCAGGATCCCTCCGTACAGCACCTGGGCGAGCAAGGTGGTCAGCGGCGTTCGATATCCGTAGTTCAGGCCGATGAATCCCGGCGGCTCCAGCTTGGGCTCGCTCGCAGGCGCGTCGTATTCCGAGGCGATGCGCGGGTGGAGCTGTGCCATCGGCTGGAGGGAGACCAGCAGGGCGGCCCCGTGCAGGGCGCCCAGGGCTGCGCCAATCCACCAGGTCGTCGCGCCCAGGCTCGCGAAGATGAAGAAGTAGAGCACGGCGAAGGCCCAGCCCCCTGCCGTGTACATCAGGGACCCGATGAGCACGGCCCTGCCGCGGTCGGCGGTGAAGAGGGTGCCGAACAGAAACGGCAGGCTCAGCCGCGACAGTCCCAGCCCCTGGCTGCCCTGCAGCACCGTGGTCATCACCACGGTCGCGACCAGCGCCCAGATCAGCACCGCGTCCAGGTTCTCGGCCAGGCGATGCAGCAGTGCCAGGCTCTCGGTCATGGCCGTGTCTCCTGTCTGGCCGCAGCCAGCATCAGCGCGGCCGAGATCAGCCCAGCGTGGGTGAAGGCCTGAGGCACATTGCCGAGGGCGGCACCGGACGACGGGTCATACTCCTCGGCGAGCAGACCCACGTCGTTGGCGAGCGAGGCAGCCCTGTAGAACAATGCCTCCGCCTCCTCGATCCGGCCCTGCAGGGCAAGCAGCTCCACCGCCCAGAACGCGCAGATGCCGAACGCTCCCTCGCGGGACTCGAGCCCGTCAACCTCCGGGCGGTAGCGCAGCAACAACCCGTCGCGCCCTAGCTCGCGCCAGATCCGCCGCTCGGTTCCGGCGATGCGTGGGTGGCGGACGTCATGGAAGCCGAGCCGGGCCATGATCAGCAGGCTGGCATCCGCCCAGTCCTCGCCGAAGGCGCCGACGTAGCTGCCGGTGCCGTCGGGGGCGTCGACGTAGCCCTGGGTCTCGATGGCGTCGCGCATCGCCGCGCGCTCGCGCAGGAAGTTCTCCCGCGGCACCTGCAGGTGCCCGGTCTCGTCCAGGCGGAGCAGCGCGTCCAGCGCCGACCAGCACAGCAGCTTCGAGTGGACATAGTGCCGGCGCGGGCCCGGCACCTCCCACAGGCCGTTGTCCGGCGTGCGCCAGGTCGCGCACACCTGCCGGCCGAAGCCGACCAGCAGGCGCCGCTCGTCGCGCGCCAGCGTGCCGCCACCCTCGACATGGGCCACGGCGGCGGCGATGGCCGAGCCGTAGGCGTCGTGCTGGAGTTGGCCGGTGGCATCGTTACCGATCCGCACAGGAGACGAGCCGCAGTAGCCTTCCAGGTGGTGCAGCTCCTGCAACGACCGCAGGGTACGGCCGTGCACGTCGTACATCACTAGGAGCCGTGGCCGGGTGAGGCGGGTGGAGTGCAGTAGCCAGCCAAGATAGGTCCGACCCTCGTTCCTGAAGCCGAGGTCCGAGAACGCGCGCAGCGTCGTCGCGGCGTCGCGCAGCCAGCAGAACCGGTAGTCGTAGTTCCGTCCGGCGCCGATCGCCTCGGGTAGGGAGGTGGTCGCCGCCGCGAGGACCGCCCCCGACAGGCCGTAGGTCAGCAGCTTCAGCGCCAGGGCGCTGCGCAGCACGGCCGGGCGGTGCGGCCCCTCGAAGCTGCACTGCGCGCTCCAATCCTGCCACCACCGCACCGTGCGCTCCCTGCGGCGGTCCGCGGCCGCGCCCATCGGCGGGATGACCAGCATGTCGCGCGTGGCGTGTGACAGGGATAGCCGCCGCCGCTCGCCCGGGCGCAGCACGACCCGGCCGGCCAGTCCGGCGGCGGCTCCGGACGGGCGCATGTCCAGCTCGGCGAGCAGGCAGAACGCCTGGCCGCCGTGCTGGAACACCCAGCCCAGGGCGGCGCCTCGATAGACCAGGCACGGCCGGGTGCGGGCATAGTCCGGGCGCGGGTCGTACAACGCCTCCAGCTCCACCTCGCCCTCGACGCCCTCCGCGATGCGCAGCAGCTCCCGCTCGGATTGCAGCCCGCGGCCGTCCGCGCCGTTCAGCGTCATCAGGTCGGTCACACGGACGCGCCCGGATGCGGTGACGAACACGGTTTCGAGCACGTTCGTGCCCTCGACGTAGCGTCGCTCGGTTCGGAACGGCGCCGTCGGGCGCAGCGCGAGCCGGCCCCCCTCCCGCCGGTCCAGCAGCGCCGCGAAGACCGAGGGCCCGGACATGGAGGGCAGGCAGAGCCAGTCTACCGAGCCCTGGCGCGAGATCAGCGCCACCGCTCGGCAATCGCCCACGGCGGCATAGTCGGCGATCAGCGGATACGACGCGAAATCGTCGGCCAGCGCGAGATGCGCGTCCGATGCTTGCGGATCCCTGACGTTCTGCTCGACCGTCTGGAACTTGCTATGTTCATCCATCACATTGTTGCGGTGGCGGTCTTGATTGAGCGGTCTTGCCGGAGAGAGCGCCCGAAATGGCACATTTCGTCCGTCTCCCTGCGTCATGACCAGACTTTGCCCGGCTGTCCGCATCCCGCCAAATCGACTGTGGCCAGAAGTATTTTCTCAGTGCTCGCTGCGCGCGTGCGCTGAACGGCACGGACGACACCCGGCTTGTTCAACAACAATCAACTATCCGGCTCCCAACGAGCCGCCCTACGCTGGACATCGTCTCGCAGTCTAGTTCTGCCCAGGTTGCCGCGATTGCTACATCTTGCATCATGACCGGGAACCCAGCCTGTTACTATTGCACTCAACGCACCCTGGTTCCAGCTGCATCCTGACACGCAGGGTAGTGATCGCACGGTGCAGGCTCACCTTGAGCGCGCCCTTGTTGCGTCCAGTCGCCGCCGCTGCCTCGTCCGAGCTTTGTTCGTTCAGTGCGAGGCGTTCGACAGCCTGACGCTGTCCAGCCGGAAGCCCAAACACGGCCTTGCGCAGCGCGCAGCGCTGCTCATGGCGGTCGTACAGCTCCGTGGCATCAAGATCGCCACTGACATAGCTGCAATAGGCGACAGGATCGTGCACCTCGCGACCGGCACAGCGTTTGTGCTGGCGGCGAAGATCAATGACGCGACGTTCGGAAATTGCCCGCAGCCATGGCAGGAACCGCCGCTGTGGATCGTATGTGGCGCGACCGTGGTGGACACTGAGCAGCGTCTCCTGCACGACGTCGTCCACCCGATCCAACGCCAGCCCTCGCTGCCGGGCGACAGAGGCGATGATCGGGATGCAGCCGCACAGCAACCCTTGGACGGCAGCAGCATTGCCGTCCTGAACGGAGCGCATGAGCGATGCCAGCTTGGTCTCGATGACGCTGCTCGTGGACGCGTGGGACGACGCTTTAGCCATGGACTCGGGCAAGGGCAAGCACCGGGACACATCGTTCGATCGGGGCGGGCAGCTGTGCCTGCATGGCTAGCGGCAGGGTGGTGCGAGGCGTCACGGCGTTAGCCCCTTTTCATGAAAACAAAGTAAGGCCGTGGCTGCAGGCCTGGACGGGCGTGATGCAAGCACCTCGCTGTCCGCCCTATGCTGCATGAGGTCGCCGCAGGGTGTCTGTGGCGGCTGCTCACGCAAGGCCGGCGACGCATTAGAATCGAACATGAACTCACCATATTTTGCTACTCGTCCATGCACTCGATACAATTATGTTGGCATTAAACTGTTATAATAATGCCTTTGCGTCGTGTGATTTGAGAGACTCTGGATAACCGCGTGAGACTCAATCGTTTGGTAGGACGGCGCGGCCGAGCGCGGTTGACCTGACCCCCTAGGAGTGAGCCGCCGGTTGTATATGACCGGTGGGCAAATGGTCTTGCCCCTGACTCTGGTCTTCACCCTCCAAACTGGTCCGCGGCCAACAAGGACTTTTCGGGCACTCTGAACCCTGAGGAGGGGGTGCCATGAAGCGGAAGCGGTATTCGGACGAGCAGATTGCCTTTGCCTTGCGGCAGGCGGAGGGCGGGACAACGGTAGAAGAGATCTGCCGCAAGCTGGGGGTGTCGGAGCCGACGTTCTACCGGTGGAAGAAGCAGTTCGCCGGGATGGGCACGGTGGAGA
>CAXSEG010000245.1:0-7120 GCA_964235545.1 uncultured Acetobacteraceae bacterium | reverse complement strand
TCGCCAACGGTTACATTGACCGCCAAGCCCCTTGGGCGTTGCGTCGCACCGACCTAGTCCGCATGGCCGCCGTGCTACGGGTCCTAGTGGACGTGTTGCGACCGGTCGCGACCGTGCTGCAGCCGTTCATGCCGGCCACTATGGCCGCGATGCTCGATCAACTGGGCGTGCCCGCCAGCGACCGACACTTCGCGGCACTCTCCGAGGCGATGCCGGGCGGCATTTCCCTCCCGCCACCCAAAGGCCTCTTCCCGCGTTACGTTGAGGATACCGCCTAGGGCCCGCCATCGTGCTGGCCCGTCCTCGCCCGGAACCGTCCCATGTTAATCGACTCACATTGCCACCTCGACTATTTCACGGACGAGCTGGACTTGGTGCTCAGCCGCGCTGAGGAGGCCGGGGTAGGGGAGTTGGTCACGATTGGCACCACGCTGGACCAGTCGATCGCTATTCGTAACCTAGCCGAAGCCCGGTCGAACGTATGGTGCACGGTCGGCGTTCACCCTCAAAGCGCCGCCGAAGCTCCCTTGCCGACGCCCGAACAGATTGCCACCCTGGCAGACCATCCAAAAGTGGTCGGGATCGGCGAATCCGGCCTCGACTATTTCTACGAGACAGCCCCGCGGGACGTGCAGAAGGCCTCCTTCCGCGCCCATATCCGTGCCGCTCGAATGGCCGGCGTCCCGCTCTGCATCCACGCGCGTGATGCAGACGCGGACGTCGCGGCCATCCTACGCGAAGAGCGCGAGGAGGGTGGCTCCTATGACTTCCTCTTGCACTGCTTCTCATCCGGTCGCGGGTTGGCAGAAGCCGCGATCGCGATGGGCGGCTATGTCAGCTTCTCCGGCATCCTGACCTTCCCGAAATCCACCGAGAATCGCGACATCGCCCGGGACGTGCCCGCTGACCGCCTGCTCGTGGAGACGGATGCGCCGTATCTCGCGCCCGTGCCGTATCGCGGGAAGCGCAACGAGCCGTCCTATGTCGGCAAAACCGCCGCTATGCTTGCCGGGGTGCGCGGCCTGGATCCCGAGGCTCTCGCCGACATCACGACAGGCAATTTTCGCCGCCTTTTTAGCCGAACCGCCTAAATGCGGGTCACCATCCTAGGCTGCGGTGGCTCGGCCGGAGTGCCTCAGGTCGGCGGTGTGAACGGCCAGGGAGATTGGGGCGCGTGTGACCCCGCAGAGGCGCGCAACCGTCGCACCCGCTCCTCCATCGTCATCGAGAGTGACACCGGGGAACGGTTGCTCGTGGACACCGGCCCCGACCTGCGCACACAGCTCTTGGCCTGCGCAGTCCCCCGCGTGGACGCCATTCTCTTCACCCACGCCCATGCCGACCATATGACCGGCCTGGACGAGGTTCGCATCCTCAATCGCATCACAGGCAAGCCAATGCCGACCTACGGCACCGAGCAGACCCTGACCGAACTGGCCCGGCGGTTCGACTACGCTTTCCGTCCCTGGCGGCCGCCGGGCTTCTACCGCCCAGTGATGGACCGCCAGCCCTTCGCGTTCGGCGACCATGTCACCGCGGCCGGTCTGGACATACAGGTGTTCGAACAGGACCACCACGTCGTAAAGACCGTAGGGCTACGTATCGGTCCGTTCGGCTACTCTACGGACGTCGTGCGCCTGGGCGACGAAGCATTTGAGACACTCCGCGGTGTCGACACCTGGGTTGTCGGCTGCTTTCAGCGTGCCGAGCATACCACCCACGCCCACGTCGATCGCGTTGTTGCCTGGGCTGAACGCGTCGGTGCCCGCCGCACCATCCTGACCCATATGGGCCCTGATCTAGACTGGAGGTGGCTGACCCAGCGTCTGCCGTCTGGAATCGAGCCAGGCCAGGACGGGATGGTGCTGCACGTCACCGATTGATTGGAGGCAGGCCTTACATCGCCAGCGTTTCCGAGTTGCCATAATATGCATTATGCAACTTTGATCGTCGTGGCTGAGGGGCGGTCACTTTCACTACCTGCCCCACCCTCAACGCTGAAGTCTGGTAGCCTTCGTTCGTAAAGTGCCGGGTTGGGGCGGGAGGGATCGAACCTCCGAATGGCGGAATCAAAATCCGCTGCCTTACCGCTTGGCGACGCCCCAGCCAGCTTGCGTCAATAGGGCCGCTCGCGCCCGTTCGGCAAGAGGCCAGCGCTGCGCCACCATGCCGCGGGCAACATCGTAGCGCCGAATTGCGCTTCGTCCGGCTCATTGAACAGCGCGAAGCACGTGGCACCGGACCCGCTCATCTGCGCGTGCAGACAATTCGGAAGTGAGCGCAAAACTGCAAGCACGCGGCCGATCGCGGGTGCCACGACCAGCGCAGGGCGTTCGAGGTCGTTCCCCAGCTCAGCCAGGGCTGCCGCCATGGACGTCGCTGTCGGCCAAGCGGGTGTTTGATGCGAGCTGGACGAATATGGCCCGGTTCGCGCTCGGAACACATCCGCGGTCGATACCTCGATGCCCGGATTGGTGAGTAGCAGACCGCATCGTGGCAGCGCGGATAGTGGCGCTAACACCTCTCCGATGCCTGTCATGCGCGCGGGGCGGCTATCGAGACAGACTGGCACATCGGCGCCCAGACTCAGCGCGATCGTGTCGAGCGCCCTCCTGGCTGGCTGCATGTCCCACAACCGGCACAGGAGCCGAAGCGTCGCTGCCGCGTCGGCCGAGCCACCGCCTATGCCGGACGCAATGGGAAGGTGTTTATCCAGCACCAGCGCCGCCCCCACCGGGCGACCGGCTAACGCTTCCAGAGCGCGCGCCGCACGAAGCACTAGGTTGCCCGGCTGTGCCAGCAATCCAGGCCCGAACGGGCCGCGGATCTCCAGCGACAACTCCGCTGCATCGCTGGCATGTAAGACATCCGCTGCCGGACCGAAAACGACGAGACTGTCGAGGACGTGATAGCCGTCCGCCCGCCGCCCTGTGACCTGAAGCGTCAGGTTCACCTTGGCCAGGGCCGGCTCCGAGATCGAGTGGCTCACTCCACGCGGCGCCCTACGGCAGCTGCTGGCGTCGGGTCGGTCAATCCCGCCAGCTTGGCTTGCAGCGCCACCTGCTCCTGCGGCTCCGGGTTGAGGATCAGCGCCCGTCGCCACTGCACCTCCGCCTCGTGCTTACGGCCGACTGCCAGGTAGGCGTCTCCCAGGTGCCCGTTGACGGTCGAGTCCTCCGGATCGAGTTCCACCGCCCGCTCGAGGGCGTGCAACGCTCCAGCGCTATCACCCTGCTTCAGCAACACCCATCCCAAGCTGTCGACCATCGATCCGTCATTTGGCCGTAGTTCGACCGCGCGCTCCACCATTAGTCTTGCGCGCGGCAGGTTGCGGCCCTGCTCCGTCCAAGCATAGCCGAGGTAATTCAGCACGAACGGCTCGTCGGGCGACAGTTCGAGCGCACGCAGGAAATCGGCCTCCGCGCGGGGCCAGTCATGGGCCCGGTCATACGCCTGACCCTGTTCGTAGTACAAGGACCAATCGGCCCTGGTTGGCTGCCGGATGCGGTCGATCGCACGGCCATATGTGGTCGCTGCCTCGGCAAAATGGCCCTGGGCGCGCTGCATCTGGGCCAACAATGCGAGCGGTTCCGGCCGTTGCTGGTATTGGCTGGCGAGTTGCTCGAGGCTTCGTTCGGCATCCCCGTTCTGGCCGAGCCGTTCGGCATAAACAGCCTCTCGCAATTGCACTAAGGCGGCCAGGGGGTCGCTTGGGAGGACAGGCGCCAAGGTTTCAGCTGCACCGGCGACCCGCCCACCGGTCACCTGGATCTCGGCGGCAAGAAGACGTGCCGATGTGAAGGCCGGGCGTAGGTCCAGTGCCAAGCGCAGCAGCAAGAACGAAAACTCCGCAGAGTCTTGCCGCTGCAGGCTGGCTGCGAGGGCAAGGTAAGCCTCCGCGATCCCGTCGGCCGCTGTCGGCACTTTTACGCTCGCCATGGATTGCAGCAGGGCCGGCTCGGCGATCGACAGGTCTGGGCTGGCCTCCACGGTCGCTCGCAGGGTTGACCGAGCCTCTCTGTCCTGTCCCGTCCTTGCCTGGAAGCTCGCCACGATGATACCGAGGCGCAGGTTGAGCGCGCCGTATTCGACCAACGCCAACCGATACACGCGAGCCGCTTCCGCCATACGACCAGCCTGGTCGTTGATCAACGCCGCGTGCAACGCGAACACGCCGCGGTACCGGGTTCCGTCGATGTAGGGACGTAGCGTGTTGAGCGCTTCGTCGGTGGCTCCCGAACCTTGCTCGGCCCATGCGCGCAGGAGTGGCTGTAACACCTGCGTCGCGCCCTGGCCCGGCAGGCTGGCGAACTTGGCCTCAGCCGCGCGCCACTCGCCCGCTTTCACATCCGCATCGGCCAGCAATAGCAACGCGACTGGGCTGGAAGGCAGCTTGCGGGCAAGCTCCAGTGCCTCCGGCCGCCCGGCCAGGACGGCCGGTCCAAACGCCTGCTGCTGCAGGTCCGCGTCGTTCGGATCGGCCTTCAGTGTCGCGAGGAGACTATCGGCCGCGACGTCGGTGTCCGTCTGGCTCAGGGCGTAGCGGCCGACCAGGTAGTTGCCAGCTGCCTCGTTCACCGGGCGAGCGGAGAGTCCAGGCAACTCGCCGGGGTCAGCCGCTGCACAGGCGGAAACGAGAGAGACCGCCAGCAGGATGGCACGGGTCGGGCGTGGAGTGCGGAACATGGCCTCGACTCATAGCCTTGAAGCCGTGCCTTGCACCAGTGCGGGTCACATTCCGCCTGGGTAGTTCGGCCCGCCGCCGCCCTCCGGCACGCACCAGTCGATGTTCTGTGTCGGGTCTTTGATGTCGCACGTTTTGCAATGCACACAGTTCTGCGCATTGATCTGAAGGCGCGGCTCACCCTGCTCCACCCCCACAGCCTCATAGACGCCGGCCGGGCAATAGCGGCTCTCGGGACTGCGGTACTCGTCCCAGTTCACGCCGCGCCATTTCGCAGGGTCACGCAGGCGCAGATGCACGGGCTGGTTCTCCTCGTGGTTCGTGTTGCTGATGAACACGGAGGAGAGCTTGTCGAACGTCAACGTTCCATCCGGCTTTGGGTACGAAATAGGCTTGGCCTGTGACGCGTCCGCCAGCGTCTCGTTGTCGGCATGGGGGTGGTGGAACGTCCATGGCGCTCGGCCCTTGAACACGTAGGTGTCGAGCGCGGAATAGGCGATGCCTTTGTAGAGGCCGAATTTGGCAAAGGCCGGCCGGATGTTGCGGGCGGCGCTCAGCTCCTGCCATACCCAACTCGCCTTCAGCTTTGTGGTGAAACCGTCTGGCTCGGCAGGCTTGTTGCCGGCCAGCGCCTCGGCGACGGCCTCGGCCGCGAGCATGCCGGATTTCATGGCCGTGTGCGTACCCTTGATCTTGGGTACGTTGAGGAACCCAGCCGTGTCACCAATAAGGGCGCCGCCCGGGAAGGTCAGCTTCGGCATCGATTGCAGGCCGCCTTCACTTAGCGCGCGCGCGCCGTAGCTGATTCGCCGCCCGCCCTCGAAATGCTTGCGCATCGCCGGATGCGTCTTGAACCGCTGCATCTCATCGAACGGCGAAAGCCACGTATTCTTGTAATCCAGCCCGACGACGAAGCCGTACGAGACGAGACGGTCACCCCAATGATACAGCCACGACCCACCATACGTTCCTGGATCGAGAGGCCAGCCGACCGTGTGCTCGATGAGGCCCGGCCTATGCACCTCAGCCGGCACTTCCCAAAGTTCCTTGATGCCGAGCGCGTATGTCGGAGGGTCCCTGCCGTCCCTAAGGTTGAATCTCTCCAGAAGCTTCTTCGTCAGCGATCCACGGCAGCCCTCGCCAAACAGGGTGTAGGTGGCGCGTAGCTCCATACCGGGCTGGTAGTTGGGCCCGCGCTCTCCCGCCTTCTCCACCCCCATGTCGCCGGTCGCAACGCCGACGATACGGCCGTCTTCCTCCAGAAGCTCGGAGGCGGCAAAACCAGGGTAGATCTCTACGCCCAGCGCCTCCGCTTGTTCACCGAGCCACCGAACCACATTGCCCAGGGAGACGATGTAGTTGCCGTGATTATGCATCTGCGGCGGCGTCGGTAACTGGATCGCGCGTTTTGCGGTCAGGAACATGAAGCGGTCTTCACCGGCAGGTGTGGTCAAGGGGGCACCACGCTCCTGCCAATCGGGCAGCAGTTCCGCCAAAGCCCGGGGCTCGATCACGGCGCCGGACAGGATATGGGCGCCGACCTCGCCACCCTTTTCCACCACGCAAACCGTTGCCTCGGGAGCGAGCTGTTTCAGGCGGATCGCGGCCGCGAGCCCCGCCGGGCCAGCCCCCACGATCACAACATCGAACTCCATCGCCTCACGCTCGGACATCGCTTGCTCCCTCTACAGACTAAAGTAGGAACGGATTGCCGATCGCGCCAGAAGCGGACGTTGCACGACAGCCCTTCGCGTCCGAAAACACTGCCTATGGACGCGCTCGGTTGGTTGAAACTGCAGGTGGAGTGGGGGGCCGACGAGGCGCTGGATGACAGCCCGGTCGACCGCCGCAGCCCCTCTGCTTCGGCGACGGCGGGCGTGGCTCCTGCCCCGGTCTCGCCCCTCGTCGCAGCGTCGCCTACCCTCGAGCCAGTGCGGACGGGCACCGCGGCCGCTGCCCAGGCGCAGTCCCTGGCAGCTTCGGCGCAGACTCTGGCACAACTGCATGATGCATTGGCAGGCTTCGGCGGTTGCGCCCTCCGCGCCACCGCGACGAGCCTGGTATTTGGCGACGGCGATCCGTCGACCGGGCTCGTGCTGCTGGCCGATGTGCCCGGGCCGGCCGAAGATCGGGCGGGTGTTGCGTTCGCCGGGGCCGCTGCGTTGTTCCTGGACAAGATGCTGGCCTCGGTCGGGCTGGAGCGGTCCGCGTTCTATGCCGCGAGCCTTCTGCCGTGGCGCCCCCCGGGTGACCGCAAGCCGACCGAGAGTGAAATCCAACTCTGCCTACCCTTCCTGCTCCGCCATCTCGAGCTGCTAGCGCCCCGACGGATCCTGCTGTTCGGAAACCTCGCGGCCCGGGCGTTGCTGCCCGGAGACGGCCGCCGTGCCCGTGCGGCATGGCTGCAGTTGCCTCTCTCCGACCAAAGGCCAGCCG
>CAXSEG010000244.1:0-7207 GCA_964235545.1 uncultured Acetobacteraceae bacterium | reverse complement strand
TCGGCACGCTGGTGATGCTCGAACTGGAAGCCATGCAGGCCGACCAGGCGGCGATTACCGCCGTGCAGTACATCGACCACAACCTGCTTGAAACCAACAGCCTGAACGCGGAGGAGCACCTCTTCCTCCGCTCCGCCTGCCAGCGGTTCGGCATTTGGTATAGCCGCCCGGGCACCGGCATCAGCCATCCCACCCACATGCAGCGCTTCGGCAAGCCAGGCGCCTGCCTCGTCGGCTGCGACAGCCACACGCCTGCTGCCGGAAGCATGGGGATGCTGGCCTTCGGCGCTGGCGGCATCGACGTGGCGCTGGCCATCATGGGCAAGCCGTTCTACCTACGGATGCCGGAAATCTGGGGCGTGCGCCTGACCGGCTCGCTGCCCGATTGGGTGAGCGCCAAGGACGTGATCCTGGAGATGCTGCGCCGCCACGGTGTGGAAGGCGGCTTCGGCCGCATCATCGAGTATTACGGCCCGGGTTTGGATTGCCTGTCCGCCATGGACCGCCACGTCATCGCCAACGTAGGCGCCGAACTAGGCGCCAGCACGACGGTGTTCCCGTCGGACGAGCGCATCCGCGAGTTCCTGGTCAATGTTGGCCGCGAGGATGAGTGGATACCGCTGGCGGCCGAGGAGGGCGCATCGTACGACCACCACGACGAAATCGACCTGTCGAAGCTGGAGCCGATGATCGCCACGCCGTCGAGCCCCGGCAACGTGGTGCGCGTCAGGGACGTGCCCAAGCGCGACAACTACCAGTCCTACATCGGCTCATCGGCTAACCCCGGCTACCGCGACCTCGCGGTGGCGGCCGAGATGGTGGCGGGCCGCACGGTGCACGACCGGGTGTCGTTCGACATCAACCCAAGCACACGGCAGGTGATGCAGCAACTGGTCGCCGACGGTCGGCTGGGCAAGCTGGTCGCGGCGGGCGGGCGCGTCCACCAGCCCGGGTGCAACGGCTGTATCGGCATGGGCCAGGCGCCCGCCAAAGGTCGCCCCTCCTTGCGCACCGTGCCGCGCAACTTCCCCGGCCGCTCCGGGACGCAGGAGGACAGCGTCTACCTGTGCAGCCCGGAGACCGCGGCAGCCTCGGCACTGACGGGCATCATCACCGACCCGCGCGACCTTGGCATGGAATATCCCAGGATCGCCGAGCCAAAAGGCCCCGATGCGACGCTGCTCGGCCTGGTGCCGCCGATCAACCCCGAGGAGGCCCGCGCCACCCGGCTGGAGAAAACGCCCAACATCGTCAGCCTGCCCGAACTCGGCAAGCCTGGTGAGGACCTGACCGTGTCGGTGCTGTTGAAGGTGGACGACAACATCTCGACCGACGACATCCTGCCGGCGGGAAGCCAAGTCATGCCGTTCTGGACCGACATCCCGCACTCCGCCGAGTTCGCCTTCCGCAACGTGGACAAGGATTATCACCAGCGTGCGAAGGACTTGCAGGAGAAGGGCGAGCTGCACGCCATCGTCGCAGGGCAAAACTACGGCCAGGGATCGAGCCGGGAGAATGCGGCGCTGGCGCCGCGCTACCTCGGCCTGAGCCTCGTGGTGGCCAAGAGCTTCGCGCGCATTCATTGGCAGAACCTGGCCAATTTCGGTGTCCTGCCGCTGACCTTCGCCGATCCGGCCGCTTATGACCGCCTGAAGCCGGGCGACAAGCTCAAGATCGAGAAGTTTGCCGACGCCCTCGGCGCCGGCGGCGAGGTCGAGGCCACCGTCGAGCCGGGTGACGCCAAGCTCAAGCTCAAGCATGAACTTTCCAAGCGCCAGATCGGCATCATCCGCGCCGGTAGCGTCATCAACGTCCAGCGCGAGGCCAAGCACTAGCCTGTGCCGGACTACGTCCGTTCACTCAAGGAGAACACATCATGTCAGATCTTCTCACGCGCCCGCAGACCCGCCACGGCAAGCTGCGCGAGCTGCTCCGCACGGCAACGCCCGTGTATGCCGCCGGTGCGCACGACGCGCTGTCAGCTCGGCTTGTGGAGCAAGCCGGCTTCAACGTCGTCTACATGGGCGGGTTTGCGACCACGGCGTCGCTGCTCGGGCGTCCGGACGTGGCGCTGCTCAACGCAAGCCAGATGATCGACAACGCCAGCCGGATCGTGGACACGACCACCATCCCCGTGGTCGCCGACGCGGACACCGGCTACGGCAACGCGCTGAATGTGGTAACGACCGTGCGGGCCTATGAGCGCGCTGGGGTGTCGGCCATTCACCTTGAAGACCAGCTTGCGCCCAAGCGCTGCGGCCACATGCAAGGCAAGCAGGTGATCTCGGCGGATGAGGCCGTGGGCAAGATCAAGGCCGCCGTGGATGCCCGCGTGGACCCGGACTTCGTGCTGATCGCACGCACGGATGCCCTCGCCGTCGAGGGCACGCAGTCCGCGATCGACCGCGCCCTGCGCTACTCGGAAGCCGGCGCCGACGTGCTGTGGGTCGAGGCGCCCACCTCGGAGGACGAGCTGGCGGACATCGTGCGCCAGCTCAAGGGCAAGATGGTGCTGCTGAACTGGCTTGAAGGCGGCCGCACCCCGATGATCGACGCTTCGAAGATCAAGGCCATGGGATTTGCCATGGTGCTCTATCCGATCGGCTCTGTCCTCACCGTCGAGGCGGCGTTGCGCGAGCACTACGCGGCCGTGCGCCGGGATGGAACACCGCTCGGCCGCATGGACAAGCTGCCGAGCTTCGAGGACTTCACGTCGTCGGTGGGCCTCAAGGAGATCGTCGCTTTCGAGAAGAAATACGCGCCCGAAGCGCAGTCGTAACCACGCCAATCCAGCCCCGGCCCGCTGCAGCAGGAGATCTCGATGACAGTGAAGACGATTGCCGACCTGGTGGTCGATACGTTGCAGCGGGTGGGGGTCGAGCGGGTCTATGGCCTGCCCGGCGACAGCCTGAATGGGCTGACCAACGTGCTGCGCACATCGCCTGGCGTCGAATGGGTGCATGTGCGGCACGAGGAGACGGCCGCCTTCGCCGCCGCAGCCGAAGCGCACATGACGGGCAAGCTCGCCGTGTGCGCCGGGTCGTGCGGTCCGGGCAACACGCATTTGATCAACGGGCTGTTTGACGCGCACCGCTCCCGCGTGCCGGTGCTGGCGATTGCCGCGCAAATCCCCAGCGGCGAGATCGGCACCAACTACTTCCAGGAAACCCACCCGGATCGCCTGTTCCAGGAGTGCAGCCATTACTGCGAGCTGGTATCCAGCCCGAACCAGCTCCCGCGCACGCTGGAGATCGCCATCCGCGCCGCGGTGGGCCAACGCGGCGTCGCCGTGGTCGTCATCCCCGGCGACCTGCTGATGATGGCGGCGGAGAACGTGGCAGCGATGGCGCCCCTTGCGGCGCTGCTGCCACCGGCCCCGGTGGTGCGGCCGGCCGATGCGGACCTCGACGTGCTCGCGCAGTTGCTGGACGCATCCAAGAAGGTCACGCTGCTGTGCGGCCGCGGCTGCGCGCACGCGCATCCTGAGTTGATGCAACTGGCGGAGGCCTTGAAGGCCCCCATCGTGCATGCGCTGGGTGGCAAGGAAGGCGTCGAGTGGGACAACCCCTACGACGTGGGCATGACAGGGCTGATCGGGTTCTCGTCGGGCCACAAGGCGATGATGGAGTGCGACGCCCTGCTGATGCTGGGCACGGACTTTCCCTACCGTCAGTTCTACCCGACCGAGGCCCGCGTGGCGCAGGTGGACATACGGCCGGAAAACCTAGGCCGGCGCACCAAAATCGAGCTGGGCCTGGTGGGCGACGTAGGCCCGACGATCACGGCGCTGCTGCCGCGCCTGGCAGCGCGGACCGAGCGCGGCCATCTCGATGCCTCCCTGGCGCACTACAAGACGGCACGGGCGGGACTGGACGACCTCGCCACGGGCAAGTCCGGCCGCAAGCCCATCCATCCGCAGCACCTGACCCGGATCGTGGATGAAGTCGCCGCGGACAACGCCGTGTTCACTGCCGATGTCGGCACGCCGACCATTTGGGCCGCACGCTACCTCCGCATGAACGGACGCCGCCGGCTGGTCGGCTCCTGGGCGCACGGCTCCATGGCCAACGCGCTGCCGCACGCGATTGGCGTGCAGGCCAGCTTCCCCGATCGCCAGGTGGTAGCGCTGTGCGGGGATGGTGGCCTGGCCATGCTGATGGGCGACGTGCTGACGCTGGTGCAGATGCGTTTGCCGATCAAGCTGGTGATCTATAACAACTCGACGCTTGGCTTCGTGCAGATGGAGATGCAGGCGGCCGGGCAGCTCGACTGGGGTGTCGATCTCAAGAACCCCGATTTCGCCGCCATGGCACGCGCCGTTGGCCTGCACGGCGTGCGCGTCGAGGATCCGGCTGACCTGCCTTCGGCGGTGCGCGAGGTGCTCGACCACCCAGGCCCGGCGCTGCTCGATGCAGTCACCGCCACCCAGGAACTGTCAATGCCGCCGCATATCGCCGCCAAGGAAGCGGCGGGGTTCAGCCTCTATACACTGCGCGCGCTGCTGGATGGACGAGGGACAGAACTCATGGACTTGGCTCGAACCAACATTCTTCGTTGAAGGGCTGTTATTCAAACCATAAAAGTGGCTGCTCGCCACGCCGGGCGGGCTCACGAGAAGGATGGGTAGTCGGGGCGCCGCTTCTGCCGGACGCCTAGCCCAAGATCAGTAGATCCTTGGGAATGAACTCAACACAGAAAGGTGAGTAGTAAGCCGCGTTAGGCGGGCGGCGTAGTCACTGTCGACGTGATGTCGAACATACAAAGAGCGGCTCGAAGGCTGCTCTTTACTTGATTACTTAATCTCGGGATGCGCCTTGAGATAGCGGGAGCACAGGAACCAAGCCAAACCCATGCCGCCCACTGCCGGGACGATCGTGGTTAGAAGGCCAATGGCGAAATCCATTTCAATCCTCCTTTGTTGCAACAGGTTCGGGGAGAAAGCGCAGAAGGAGCATGGCACACCCTTCTAGCAGAAAGAAGCCGAAGACCGCGAGAAGCCTCTGAGCGAGAGCGATGTGTAGCGCTACGTTGAAATGGGGTGCGATAGCCGAGCCTACCAGCAAACCGATAGCGATCAGGTTCAGACATCCGGCTGACATCTTGATCCGTTCTGTCACAACGATTGGATCGCGGCTTCTGTGTAAAAGCCAAGCAAGCATCTGGGTGTTCCCTTTCTGGAACGGAGGGTCAAGCCGGCCGCCCAATCAGGCAGCCGGCGGTGAGGAAATCGTCTGGCGTCACTGCCAGCAGGGCGCGAATGGAATGTCGTCGTCCAGATCGCCCCCGCCGCCGAAGCCGCCGCCTGGGCTCGCACCGGCTCCGGCCATGGCGGGTTCGCGGCGACGCTGTGCCGGGCGGGCCTCGTCGGCGTTCCCATTCCCCGGGCGTCACCCAGCAGCGTCAGCTCACCCCGGAACCGGGCCAGCACAACCTCGGTGCTGTAGCTGTAGCTGCTTGCAATCATCGGAGCTCGTGCTCGCAAACAGCGCGAATCCCTGCTCGGATTAGCTGCCAATGGAGCGAACGTCGCGCTCACATTATGCGCCCCTGTGCTCGCCATCATCGGGCCGCGCTCGCCATCGGAGGATCGTGCTCACATTGGCTGCCAATGGGCACGAGCGGGAGTATCTGGCATGATCTGATCCCATGCCCGCTGCCGCCCCACCAGACACCGGCCAGATCGCCGCCGCTATTAACCTCCGGGTCCGCCAGCTCGAAGCCCAGGGCATCACCGGCATGGGCTTGGCCAACCATATGGCCGGCCACATGCAAGACCTGCAACGGATCTATGAAACGGCTTCCGACCGCACGCTGCGCGACCTGTGCCGCCGCTTCCCCGCTTTCGAGCGCTATGCTCGGCTGATGGAAGAAATGTCCGAGCGGAACCAAGCGATGATGTCCGCCGGCACCCACCCTTATGCCGATCTGCCCGAGTTGCCGGAGCCGTTGAAGGCGAGTCTAGTTCGCGTGATGCGCGACGCCGTCGAGTTGGAGCGCGAGTTCCAGGTAGCCTTCACGATGGTCGAAGCGATCAGGCCGGGCGCCTGACCGCTAAGAAGCAGCAATGGGGCAACGATCTCCATAAGGTGGTGCTGGAGTTCCGATCGGCTGATTTGCCGCTGAGGTCGCAGGAGCTGGTGCAGAACGCCCTAAAGACCATGGTGGAGCGGGTTGCACAAATGGGGGAGGGATAGCGCCGATGGCCACTGCCTAGCCGACCCGTATCCCATCCTCGTGTTCTCATAAACCATTTACGCTGTGGATTTCGGAACTGACCAGTCAAGAACGGTTTTGAGAAGGAATCTGTGCCTTCAGGCGCATCCTCGGCAGCGTGGCCCTGAGTTCGTCAGAAACGGTGGTTATCGAGAAGCCACCCCAAAGCTCATTGGCAGCCAATTTGAGCACGACCCTCTGATGGCGAGCGCGGCCCGATGATGGCGAGCACTGGGGCGCATAATGTGAGCGCGACGTTCGCTCCATTGGCAGCTAATCCGAGCAGGAATTCGCGCTGTTTGCGAGCACGAGCTCCAATGATTGCAAGCAGCTACACCTAGGAGGGCTCGTGGAGTGGGCGGAAGCCAACTACGCTTCCATCCGAGAGGCACGGACGGCATTCGACGCGGTTTCCGGTGCCGGCTGAACCTGCCCGGTCCACGACCTTCCGGCATGTAGATCAGGTTGAGAGCCATGGTTTTCCGCGTTACCTTCGATCTGTATCCTTCGGGTCCGCCTCTGCCATCAGGCACGCGCCCGAAGGCAAGCCTTGTTGGCGTGTTTGCACACTGAAAGGGAGTGCAGTCGGAGGATCTGCACGGGTCCTTCGGCATAGAATTGCTTTGGTCATAGGGTCACGCGCCTTCAGCGGTGCAGCCGACATCGCAGGCCGTTACAAGATGCTTTGGTAGCAACCGAGGAACAGGTCACCCAGCGCGTAGCGCCGGCGATATGTGATCCAACGCTGCGCCAGGTGATGCGGCCGGTCGTGCAGCATGTGGCAACGCTGGCAAAGACTCTTGAGGTTGGCCAGCCGGTTGTTGGTTGGGTCGCTGTCCAGGTGAGCGGCCGCCAGCACGACGCGCGTGGTGCGCAACCGGGTCGCCTCCACCAGGTCGGGCCAGCGTGCGGGACGCCCCCGCCAGTCGCGCCAGGTGGCGATCGTTTCATCGAACCAGCGCCCATCCGGCAGGCAGCGGAGCTGCGCCAAATG
>CAXSEG010000243.1:0-7243 GCA_964235545.1 uncultured Acetobacteraceae bacterium | reverse complement strand
GACCCGGCCGCCATGCTCGGTCTCGATACTGTAGTCTGGCATGGCTGCTCGCTAGCAGGCGGGGCGAGTCCGGCAAAGCTCAAAGCAGCGGGGCTTCCGCTTCTTGGCTAAAACAACGACATCTGCGTCTCAGCAAACCCGCCCACCCCAGCCGGCGCCGCGAACTGCGAGCAATCCAAGTGCTCCCGCTCGAGCAACCCGTGCTGCCGGGCCGCCCGAGCAAACCGCCGGGCCAACAGATCGGCATACACACCACTGCCGCCGAACCGGCTATGGAACTTCGAGTCGTTCAGCGCCCCGTTTCGCGTCTCCCGCACCAGGTTCAGCACATGGCGGGCGCGGTCGGGAAAATGCTGTGCCAGCCAAGCCTCGAACATCTGCCGCAGTTCCAGCGGCAGCCGCAGCAGCACGTAGCTCGCCGTCCCCGCCCCAGCCTGGGACGCGGCGGCCAGGATACGCTCCATCTCTGCATCGTTCAGCCCGGGGATCATCGGCGCCGCCAGCACGCCGACGGGGATGCCCGCCCCGGCGAGCGCCGTCACCGCGGCCAGCCGCCGCGTGGGCGTTGCGGCCCGCGGCTCCATCTTGCGTGCCAACGCCGGGTCGAGCGTCGTCACCGACAGCCACACCCGCACCAGCCCGCGCTTGGCCATCCGGCTCAGGATATCGGCGTCCCGCACCACGCCCGCCGATTTCGTCACGATCGACAGCGGGTGGCCGAACCGTTCCAGCACCTCCAGCACGGACCGCGTGAGCTTCAGCGTCCGCTCCACCGGCTGATACGGGTCGGTGTTGGAGCCCAGCGCTAACGGCCGCGCCACGTAACCCGGCCTGCGCAACTCGCGCTCCAGCTGCTCCGCGACGTCCGGCTTGAACACCAGCTTGGTCTCGAAATCCAGGCCCGGCGAGTAGCCCAGATAGGCGTGGCTTGGGCGGGCATAGCAGTAGATGCAGCCATGCTCGCAGCCGCGATACGGATTGACCGCCCGGTCGAACCCGAGATCCGGGCTCGTGTTCCAACTGATCACCGACCGGCTGCTATCCTTGATTAGCGTGGTCGGCAACGGCGGCACGTCGGCGAACGCCTCCTCCAGCGTGCCCCAGCCATCGTCGAACGCCTCGTGGTGCAGCCGGTCATACCGCGAGCCCGGGTTGACGGTGGCACCCCGGCCGTGCCGGGCTAGGGACGGCATCGGTGCCGCCATCTCGGCAGGCTCGACCGGACGGGAGGGCAGGGCGTTTGCGAGCATGACTACGTTCCCCGTCTGTTCGGAGCCACCATGCCCAGACATAAGGCCGAGGTCAAGAACGTAATGCGAACGAGTTGGCGTGTCTGGTTGCAGGCGCTTGGTGTCCATGGCCCCCGGTTGCTATCGGGCTCGATGCGCAATGCCGCGTTCTGGATCGGCGCCGTGTTGGTTGGGCTCGCCGCGATCCTGTTCGCCGAGGCGGCCGACCTCGCCGGGCGCCTGTTCACCGCCGTCACCATCGGCCGGCCCTGGCTGCCCTTCGTGCTCACCCCCGCCGGCCTGGTGATCAGCGTGCTGCTCACCCGTACCGTCTTCCCGGGCGCCCAGGGCAGCGGCATCCCCCAGGTCATCGCGGCCTTGCACATGACGAGCCGGGCCTTGGTGGACAGGACGCTCGCCCCCCGGATCGCTGTCGGTAAGGTCCTACTAACCATCCTCGGCCTATCCTGCGGCGCGTCCATCGGGCGTGAGGGGCCGACGGTGCAGGTCGCGGCCACCATCATGCACGCGGTCGGCCGGATACTGAAGTTGCCGCAGGAGGATGCGTATCGTGCCATGGTCCTGGGCGGAGGTGCGGCCGGCGTCGCCGCCGCGTTCAACACGCCGCTCGCCGGCGTGGTGTTCGCGATCGAGGAGCTCAGCCATTCGTTCGAGGCACGAACCTCCGGCCGGGTGCTCACGGCGGTCATCCTCGCCGGCATCACGGCGGAAGCGACGATCGGCAACTACAGCTATTTCGGCACCACGCCGGCTGAACTGCCCTGGGGCAGCGGGTGGCTCGCCGTGCTGGCCTGCGGCGTGACGGGCGGGTTGGCGGGTGGCTGCTTCAGCGCCCTCCTCGTCCGGTTTGCCCGCGGCGTGCCCGGCAGCATCGGCCGGGCGATCGTTCACCACCCCCTGGTCTTCGCCGCGCTGTGCGGGTTGGGGATCGCGGCCATCGGCTACGCCAGCGGTGGGGCCACCTTCGGCACCGGCTACGCCCAGGCAAGCGGGCTGGTTAGTGGCAGCGGCACCGTGCCCGGCGGCTTCTTCGCCCTAAAATTCGCCGCCAGCGTGCTGTCCTATATCAGCGGCATCCCCGGCGGCATCTTCGCCCCCTCGCTCGCGGTCGGCGCAGGGCTCGGCCACGCCATCGCCGGCCTCATCCCCGCAGCCCCCACCGGCGCCGTCGTACTGCTCGGCATGGTCGCCTATTTCAGCGGCGTCGTGCAGGCGCCGATCACGGCCGCCGTCATCGTGCTGGAGATGACGGAGGACGGCCGCGTCACCGTGCCGCTGATGGCGACGGCCTTCCTCGCCTACGTCGTCTCCCGCCTGGTCTGCCGCAAGCCGATCTACGCCGCGCTGGCCGAGGGCTTCCGAGCCGCCGCGGAGCGTGCCGACACGCCCGAACCGGGACAACCCCTCTGATACCTTGCATGCCAGCTTCCTTGACACCTGAACGATCTCCTTCCCAGGATGAACTACCGTCTCTCCGGGGGGAGTTCCTGCATGACGCGCCGTTCCATTGCCGTGCTCGCGGCCGCCTGCGTGTTGCCGCTCGCCGCGCCCGCCCGGGCCCAGGTCACCATCGGCGCCATCCTTAGCATCACCGGCCCGCAAGCCGCGCAAGGCGCCGGTTACAAGAATGCGTTCGACCTGCTGCCGACGGAGATTGCCGGCGAGAAAGTCACCTACCTGGTGCGCGACGATGGCGGGGACCCGACGGCCGCCGCCAATATCGCCCGCAAGCTCATCACCGAGGACCACGTGGACGCCCTCATCGGCCCGGCCAGCACCGCCCCCGTCTCCGCCGTGCTGCCGATCGCAACCGAGGCGCACGTGCCCATGGTCGCCATGTCGCCCTACGTGATCGACACCAAGACCTACCCCTTCGCCTTCGACGACGCGCAGCCGATCAAGCTGATGGTCGAGGGCGTCGTCCAGACCATGAAGGCGCACGGCGCCAAGACGACGGGGTTCATCGGCTTCGGTGACGGCTGGGGGGACTGGGTCCTGGGCGCCCTCAAGGAGGACGTCGCCGGCACGGGGATCGAGGTGGTGGACGAGGAACGTTACGCCCGCACCGACACCTCCGTGCAGCCGCAGGTGCTCAAGGCGCTGTCCCACCATCCCGATGTCATGATGCTGGGTGGCTCGGCCGTGCCCGGCGCATTGCCGCAGATCGCGCTGTCGCAGCGCGGCTACAAGGGCCAGGTCTACAACAACCACGGCGTGGTCGGCCCGGACTACATCCGCGTCGGCGGTGCCGCCGTCGAGGGCTGCATCGCGCCGACCGGGCCGCTCGTGGTGTACGACCAACTGCCTGACGATAACGTCGTCAAGCCAGTCGCCACCGCGTTCATGCAACATTATGTGGACAAGTTTGGCCCGCAGAGCCGCAACGCCTTCGCCGGCTATACCTACGATGCCGGGTTGCTGATCGCCGGCGCCATCCCGGCGGCGCTCAAGGCCGGCAAGCCCGGCACGCCCGAGTTCCGCGACGCCCTCCGCACTGCGATCGAACAGACGCACGAGCTGGTCGGCACCCACGGCGTTTATACCATGAGCGCCACCGACCATAACGGCATGGACGGTCGCGCCCGCGTGATGGTGCAGGTCCAGGATGGTGCCTGGAAGCTGATTCACTAGCCGGTTCCGGGTGAGCGGGCGTGGACGGTTCCATTTTCCTGCTGTTGCTGCAGGACGGGCTGACCTCGGGCGCCATCTACCTGCTGCTCGCCGTCGGTATGCTGATCGTGTTTTCGGTCTCCAGTGTGATATTCATCCCCCAGGGGGATTTCGTCTCCTTCGCCGCCTTGGGTTTCGCTGGCCTGATCCAGGGCGAAATCCCCGGCACGCTGTGGCTGCTGGACGGTGCCGCGCTGGTCTGCGCCGGTCTGGCGCTGCTATCGCCAAAGCCGCTGCGTAACGCGGCCTGGGCAGCTCTGCCGGCCGCAGTGCTTACCGCGGCGACAATGCTCGCCGTGCGGATCGGCGCCCCCGTCTGGCTGCTCGGCATCCTCGCCGTGGCCGGCACGGCGCTGCTCGGGCCGCCCATCCACCGCCTGGTGTTCCGCCCCCTCGCCGGCGCCTCCATCCTCACCTTGCTCATCGTGGCCATGGCGCTCCACTACGTGCTGCTCGGTGCCGGCCTGGTGCTGTTCGGTCCCGAAGCCTCCCGCACGCCACCCTTCTCCACCGCGACCTTCACCCTGGGTGAGGTGGACATCTCGGGCCACTCGCTCTGGGTCGCCGGGTGCTGCTTGCTGCTGGTGGTGGGCCTGCGCTGGCTGTTCCACTTCACCCTACTCGGCAAGGCCCTCCGCGCCACCGCCTCCAACCCGCTCGGCGCCCGCCTGATGGGGATCGAGCGCGGGCGGACCGGCGCGCTCGCCTTCCTCCTGGCGGCCGCGATCGGCGGCTTGGCCGGCCTGCTGATCGCGCCCATCACGCCGATCTCCTACGACAGCGGCTTCGTCACCGGGCTGAAGGGCTTCATCGCGGCCGTGCTTGGCGGCCTGGTCAGCTACCCGGCCGCTGCCATCGGTGCGCTCGCCGTCGGTGTCGTGGAATCGTTCGCCGCCTTCTGGATCAGCGCCTACGCCGCACCGATCGTGTTCGGCCTGCTGCTGCCGGCCCTGGCCGTGCTGTCGTTGCGGCACCGGTCGCTGGAGGAGTGAACCGCCGTTTGCTGCTGGGCGGCGCGCTGCCGGTGCTGGCCGTGCTGGCCGGCCCGGCGCTGCTGCCGCCCTTCTACGTCGCCCTCTTCTCCTACGTGGGCCTGGCCGCGATGATCGCGGTCGGGCTCGTGCTCATGACGGGGATCGCCGGACAGACCTCCTTCGGCCAGGCCGCCTTCGCCGGCATCGCGGCCTATGCCACCGCGGCGCTGACCCGCAACGGCGGCTGGTCCCCCTGGCTCAGCTTGCCTGTGGCCCTGGCGCTGGTCGCCGTGGCCGCGCTTGTGGTGGGCGCGGTCACGGTCCGCCTCTCCGGCCACTTCCTACCTCTCGGCACCATCGCCTGGGGCAGCGCCGCCTCCTACTTGTTCGGCACGATCCCCGGCCTGGGCGGCTTCAACGGCATGCCCGAAGTGCCAGGCCTGCCACCGTTCAACCAGCCCGGCGGACGCTGGATGCTGCTGTTCATCGGCGCCCTCCTGCTCGGCCTCATGTTGTTGACCCGCAACCTGCTGGACAGCCGGCAGGGCCGCGCCATCCGGGCCCTCGCCTCCGGCCGCGCCCTGCCGGAAAGCATGGGGATCGACACGGCCCGGCTGTCGCTCTGGGTGTTCCTCGTGGCGGCCCTGTATGCCGGCCTGTCCGGCTGGCTGTACGCCCACGTGCAACGCCAGGTCAGCCCGACGCCGTTCAATCTCACGGCCGGGATCGAATACCTCTTCATGGCGATCATCGGCGGCGCCGGGTCGCTGTGGGGCGCGGTGCTGGGGGCCGGCGTGGTAACGGTGTTGCGCGACCAGCTGAACGACTGGCTGCCGCGCCTGTTCGGCCGCCCCGGCAACTTCGAGGGCATGGCCTTCGCCGCCATCATCATCCTGGTCATGCAGCGCATGCCCGGCGGCCTTGCCCCCTATCTGGCCCGGCTGCTGCCCACGCCACTCCCCCGTCCCGTCCCCGACGCACCCCCGCTCGCCACGGCCCCCCACCCGCTGGGCGAGGTGCTCGCGGCCGACGGCGTCACCAAGCGCTTCGGCGGTCTGATCGCCAACGATGGCGTGGGCCTGACCGTCGAGGCCGGGCAGATCGTGGCCCTGATCGGCCCCAACGGTGCCGGCAAGAGCACGCTGTTCAACCAACTCGGCGGGCTGCTCCGGCCGGATGGCGGCACAATCCGCCTGCACGGCCAGCCCGTCACCGGCCAGCCGCCCCGCCACATGGCCCGGCTCGGCCTGGGCCGCACCTTCCAGCACGTTCGCCTGCTTCCCGGCCGCTCGGTGCTGGAGAATATCGCCCTCGGCGCCCACATCCGCGGTCGCGCCGGCATCCTCGCCGCCATGCTGCGCCTCGACCGGCAGGAGGAGCGGCAACTCCTTGCGGACGCCGCACGCCAGGCCGAGCGGCTCGGCCTCGGCACCGTCCTGCACCGCCCGGCGGGGGACCTGCCGCTCGGCCAGCAGCGCCTCGTGGAGATCGCCCGCGCCCTCTGCCTACACCCGGCGTTGCTCCTGCTGGACGAGCCTGCCGCCGGCCTGCGCCTGCCGGAGAAGCAGGACCTGGCCGCCCGCCTCCGCACCCTCCGCGCCGAAGGGGTCGCGGTGCTGCTGGTCGAGCACGACATGGAGTTCGTGATGGGCCTGGCGGACCGCGTCGTGGTGATGGAGTTCGGCCGCAAGATCGCCGAAGGGTGCCCCGAGCAGGTCCAGGCCGATCCCCGCGTGCTGGACGCGTATCTCGGCGGCTTGGAGTGACCGCGCTGCTGCAGGTCACCGGCCTGCGCGCCGGGTATGGCCGCGCCACGGTGCTGCACGGGATCGACCTCGTCGTGCACGACCGCCAGATCGTAACGCTGATCGGGCCCAACGGCGCCGGCAAGACCACGGCGATGCACGCGATCATGAACCTGCTGCCCGCCACCGGCACCCGGCGCTTCGACGGCGTGGAGATCGGTGCCACCGCGACCGAGGAACTCGTCGCGCGCGGCCTGTTGCTGGTGCCGGAGAGCCGCGCTCTGTTCGCCGACATGAGCGTCGCCGAGAACCTCGAGCTCGGCGCCTACGCCCGGCGAGGGGCCGTCCTGCGGGACGTGTTCGCCGTCTTTCCCCGGCTGCAGGAACGCCGCCATCAGCGCGCCGGCACGCTCTCGGGCGGCGAGCGGCAGATGCTCGCCCTTGGCCGCGCGCTGATGGGCCGGCCCCGCCTGTTGCTGCTGGACGAACCGAGCCTCGGTCTCGCCCCCCGCATCGTCCGCGACATCTTCTGTACGCTTGACCAGTTGCGGCGGGACGGCCTGGCCATGGTGCTGGTGGAGCAGAACGCCCGCGCCGCCCTCGC
>CAXSEG010000242.1:0-7262 GCA_964235545.1 uncultured Acetobacteraceae bacterium | reverse complement strand
TAGTAGTACACGCCGCCGATCACCGCGGCGACGATCACGATCGCGCCGATGATCTTGACCCACGGCCCGGACTTCTTGCGGGCCTTTTCCTGCTCGGCCGCCTGCTTCTTCTCGTCCGGCTTGTCGCCATCCTGCTTGCCATCGGCTGGCTTGCCGCCCTCCTCGCGGGCAGGCCGGGCGCGCGCCGGGGATTGCTCCTCGGCATGGACAGGCTCGTGGCTGTCTAGGCTCTCTTCGTCCAGGCTCACGCTGCGACCCCCGGGTAACATCACCGCTGACCGATCGGTCATCGCATGATTCCCGCTATCCCGCAAAGGCCTGTGTTCGAACCAACCGGGCATACAGCCCATCCTTGGCCATCAGTTCGGCGTGCGTGCCCTGCTCCATGGCCTCGCCGTCCGCCATCGCGACCACCAGGTCGGCATCGCGCACGGTCGACAGGCGGTGCGCGACCACCACCGTGGTGCGTCCACGCCGCAGCCGGGCGAGGGCCTGCTGCACCGCCGCCTCGCTCTCGGCGTCCAGCGCCGACGTCGCCTCGTCCAGCAACAGGATACGCGGGTCGCGCAGCAGGGCGCGGGCGAGGGCCACGCGCTGCCGTTGCCCGCCGGAGAGCCGTCCACCCCCGGTGCCGACCGTCATGTCGAAGCCGCCCGGCAGGTCCGCGATGAACCCGGCGGCCGCGGAGGCGGCGGCGAACTCGATCTGGTCGGGCGTGGCGCCAGCCCGACCGAGCGCGATGTTGGCGCCCACCGTGTCGTCGAACAGCAACGTGTCCTGCCCGACATAGGCGATGGCGTCGCGCAGGCTGGCCAGCGTCACGTCCCGCACATCCGCACCGTCCACGGTGATGCGCCCGGCGGTCGCGTCGTGCAGGCGGGGGATCAAGGCCAGTGCGGTGGACTTGCCGGCCCCCGATGCGCCGACCAGCGCCACGGTGGTGCCGGGCTCCGCCACGAAGGAGAGCGTGCGCAGCGCCGCCCTGCCGTCCGGGTAGCTGAACCGCACGGCCTCGAACACCACCCGGCCGCTGCCCGGCGGCAGGGCCGCCGCACCAGGCCGTTCGGTGATGCCGCGCGGCTCGTCGATCACGGCGAACACGCGGGCGAGGCCGGCCAAGCCCTCCTGCACCGCCGCGTTCAGCGAGCCGAGCGCCCGCAACGGCTGGGACGCGATCAGCAGGGCCGCGACGAAGCCGGTGAAGTTGCCGACCGTGCTGCTGCCGACCGCGGCGCGCCAGCCGGCGAACCCCATCACGGCGGCCACCGCCGCACCGCCCAGCACCTCCAGCATCGGGTCCACCGCCGAGCGGGTGCGCGTCATGCGCATTAGCGCGCGGTTCAGCTGGGCGAACACGCTGCCGGCGCGCGCGCTCTCCACCGCCTCCAGCCGGTAGGCGCGGATCGTGCGGGCCTGCGTGAAGCTCTCGGTCAGCATGGTGGCGGCCTCGCCCATGCGCTCCTGCATGCCGCCCGAGGCCCGCCGGATGCGCTTGCCCAGCCGCTGGATCGGCAGCGCGGCCAGCGGATAGAGGCAGGCGGCGATCAGGCTGAGCACCCAGTCCAGCCACAGCATGGAGGCGATCAGGCCCAGCACGGTGATCGCGTTGGCGATGCCGCCGATGGCACGGGTGAGCGCCTCGCGGATGATGGCGGCGTCCGTGGTGAAGCGGGCGGCGAGCTGGGCCGGCGACTCCCGCTCGACGCGGGCGAGGTCCGCCTCGGTGAGGTGGGCGAACATGCGCGCCTGCAGTTCGCGGATGGTGCGGAGCACGAGCGCCTGGGTGAGCACGGTCTGGCCGTAGGTGGCGGCGGCCTTGGCCGTGGTGATGGCGACGACCAGGATCGGCACCTGGTACAGTATGCGTGGGTCGCGGGCGGCGAACATGGTGAAGGCGCGGTCGATCACCACGGGATACAGCCCGGTGAGCGCGGCCATGATCGCGGTCAGCAGCAGCACTAGCGCCAGCCGGCCGCGGTGGCGATGCAGGTGCTCCCGCCACAGGCGCCGCATGAGGCGGTCGGTGCCGGGTTTTTCCAGCAGCTGCCTTGGGGTATGGGCGTCCATGGCCGTGCCCTTAACAGGCGGCAGCCCGCCTCGCCAGTTCCGCCCGGCATGCATCGGCGCCGGCCACGCAGCCGCCGGCCAGCCACCAGGCGCGGGTGGCGCGCAACAGGGCGCCGATCGCCGGGCCGGGGGGTAGGCCGAGGGCGACCACATCGCGGCCCTCGAGCGGGAACACCGGCCGGGGCAGCGCCCGGATGCGGTCCCGCATCGTCTCCGGCTGCCCGGCCAGCAACGAGCGGCCGAGCAGGGTCTCGGCGGTGGTGTCGGCCAGCAGGCGGCGCAGCGCCGCATCGTCGTCGGCGGGGGGAGAGCCTTGCAGGGCGAGCAGCCGGGTGGCCTCCACGACGGATAGCTTCAGCCGGGCGGCGAAGGCGGCGCGGTCACCGGTGAGCAGCGCGGCAGTGCGCAGGACGGGGTCCGGCGGCAAAGCGGCGACACCGGCGAGGCGGACGCCCTCCGGGACGATCGCTGCCAGGACGCCGGTGTCCTGCATCAGCGCGAGGGTGGTGTCCGGATCGGGGGCGCTCAGGATGCGTTTGAGCTCGCCCCAGACCCGCTCGGCCGAGAGCCGCAGGAGGCCTGGCACCCCGGCGCGGATGGCGGCGAGCGCCCCGGCATCCGGCTGGCCGGTGCCGTAGCGGGCCTGGAAGCGGAAGAAGCGCAGGATGCGGAGGTAGTCCTCCGCCACCCGGGTCGCCGCGTCGCCGACGAAGCGGACCTGGCCGGCCTGCAGGTCCGCCGCCCCGCCGAAATAATCGTGCAGCGTGCCGTCGGGGGACAGCGACATGGCGTTGATGGTAAAATCCCGCCGGGCGGCGTCTTCCCGCCAGTCGGCCGTCCATTCCGTCTCGGCATGGCGGCCGTCGGTGACCAGGTCCCGGCGCAGGGTGGTGATCTCGAACGGACGGCCGTCGACCATGGCGGTGACGGTGCCGTGGGCGAGGCCGGTCGGAATGACGCGCAGGCTGGCCTGGGCAAGCACGGTGGCAACGGTCTCAGGCGGCAACGGGCTGGCGAGGTCGATATCGGCGCTGGACCGGGCCGCCAACGCGTCGCGCACGCAGCCGCCGACGAGGCGGGCGGTGGGCAGCAGCGTGAGCAATTGCTGGACGGCCGGGTCGGAAAGGGGGCTCGGTCCCAGCTGTGACGAGAGAAAGATCGGCCCCCTTCCCGTGTGGGAGGGGTTAGGGGAGGGGTGCAAGCGGCACATTGCGAGATACCGGAGACGCCAAACACAACCCTGTAAGGCCGACTCGCGTCCACCCCTCCCCCCGGCCCCCTTCCACAAGGGGAGAGGGAGCTTCACCCGTCACGCTGCAGGCACACTCACCCTCCATGCCCCTCCTCCACGGTGTCGCCCTGCAGCTTGGCCGGCACGTAGCGTTCGTGGGGGCGCAAACCGTCCGCCGTACTCTGCCAGACCAACACCGCGGCCAGCACCGCCTCCGCTACGCACAGCCCCACCACCACGCGGCGGCCCGGCAGGTGGCGGAACCAGATGCCATACAGCAAGGCCGCGAACACCAAGGGCGCCAGGGTCAGCACCAGGTCCACCGCCCGCAGCATCAGGCACCGACCGCGCGCAGGCGTTGCGCGAGCTGCACCAGGATCGCCGCCGTCGCCCCCCAGATGTAATGCCGCGTGTGCGGCCAGACCCAGAACTCCCGGTCCCGGCCCTTCCACCGCGCCTGCCGCTTCTCGGGCGCTGCCGGGTCGAGCAGCACGGCCATCGGCAGCTCGAACACCTCCTCCACCTCGGCCGCGGATGGCACCGGCACGAAGCCCGGCGCCAGCAGGCCGACCACGGGCGTAATGAGGAACCCCGTCCCGGTCAGGTGGTCCGGCAACTGCCCCGTGACCTCGATCAGGTCGGCCGGCAGCCCCACCTCCTCCCGCGCTTCCCGCAGGGCTGCGGTGATGGCGTCCTCGCCCGGGTCGATGCGGCCGCCGGGAAAGGCGACCTGGCCGGCATGGGTCGACAAGGTGGAGGTGCGTTTGGTCAGCAGGATGCCGGGCACGGCGCCAAAGATGATCGGCACCAGCACGGCGGCCGCCTTGACCGGGCCGCTTGCGAGGTCCGCCGCGTCGTCGCTGGTAGCGGGGGCGGCGAGGGCGTCACCCGGTACGCTGGGCACAGTACCGTCCCGCGCCGCCAGCCGGGCGCGCAGCTCTGCCAACTCCAACCCGGTCAGTCCTCGCCGGCGGGCATGTCGCCGAGGGAGAAGAACGCGCCGCAGCTCCAGACGCCGAGCACCCGGCGGCCGCGGATCGTGCCCGGCACGGCGAGCGCCACCAACTCGTAATACACTGCCCGGCCAATACGCGCCTCGACCGGGGCCAGGCCCTTGCCGTCCCGCACGTGGAGATACGGCGTGGGTTCGCAGGTCAGCAGGTCGTGCGCGACCCGGATCGGGTGGTCCCGCCCGGCCGTTACCGTCTGGTCGGTGTTGAGGCGGAAGCTGAGCACCTGGTTCGGCCCGTCCCCCGTCCAGCCAAGCTCGACGGCGACGAAGGGCGCGTCCTCCACCTCGATCCGGCCGCGCTCGGCGGGTGTCTCGAGCCAGAAGCTGCCATCTGCCTCGCGCTTGATCACGCTGGAGAACAGGCAGACCAGCTCCTTTCGGTTGATCGGCGTGCCGCGATACAGCCAGGTGCCGTCGCGCTTGATCAGGAACGGCAGGTCGCCGCATTCGACCGGCTGCCGTGCCGGCTTCCCGTTCCCGCGGGCGCCATTCACGTAGGGAACAGCAGTGTGGACTGGCGGCGGCGGCTCCCCGGTGTCCGGCGCGCGGGTCCAATCTGGCATGGCCTCGTTCACAACAGGCTCCCTGCCCTCCGCTAACGTTTCCGTCGACCACGGATATAGGTAGCATCCCCCTGACGATGAAAGACCTGCCCGCCATATCGGGCGGGTTCGCGAAGGGACACTGCGCAACGATGTCGGCAACGGTGGGTGACGGACTGGTCGCGGATGTAGAGGCGCTGGGCGTCCGGGCCGCCGCGGCGCGGGCGGAGGTCGGGCGGATCATCTTCGGCCAGGAGGAGGTGGTGGACCAGGTGCTGATCTGCCTGCTCTCCGGCGGCCACGTGCTGCTGGTGGGGGTCCCTGGCCTGGGCAAGACGCTGCTGGTGGAGACGCTCGGCACCGTGCTGGGCCTGGCGCCCAAGCGGGTGCAGTTCACCCCGGACCTGATGCCGGCAGACATCACCGGGTCCGAGGTGCTGGACGAGGATGCCAGCGGACGGCGCAGCTTCCGCTTCGTGCCGGGGCCGGTATTCTGCCAACTGCTAATGGCCGACGAGATCAACCGTGCCAGCCCGCGCACCCAGTCCGCGCTGCTGCAGGCAATGGCGGAGGGCCGCGTGGCGGTGGCCGGGGCGGACCACCCGCTGCCACGCCCGTTCCACGTGCTGGCGACGCAGAACCCGATCGAGCAGGAGGGCACCTATCCGCTGCCGGAAGCGCAGTTGGACCGGTTCTTGCTGCAGGTGGACGTGCCCTATCCGGACCTGGCCAACGAGCGGACCATGCTGCTGGCGACGACGGGCGCGCAGATGGCCCGTGCCCGCCCCGTGCTGACCGGTGAGGAACTTGTGGCGGCGCAGGCGCTGATCCGCCGCGTGCCGGTGGGCAACAGCGTGGTGGACGCCATCCTGACCCTGGTGCGCGGCGCCCGGCCAGAGAGTGCGGCGGACGACACGGTCCGAACCCACGTCGCCTGGGGCCCCGGGCCCCGCGCGGCGCAGGCGCTGATGCTCGCCACCCGGGCACGGGCGCTGCTGGACGGCCGGCTATCCCCCTCGCTGGATGATGTGGCGGCCCTGGCCCACCCCGTGCTGCGGCACCGCATGGCGCTGAACTTCGCCGCGCGGGCGGAGGGGGTTGAGCTGCGCGAGGTGATTGCCGGGCTGGTCAAGCGCCTTTGAGAAACAATCATCTTCTCCCCCTCCCCTTGTGGGAGGGGACCGGGGGAAGGGGGCGAACCGCACGGACCTTCGCCGTGGTCGTGTTCCCCACGACCCAGCAATGTGCCACGGGCTACCCCTCCCCTAACCCCTTCCACAAGGGGAGGGGGACAGGCGCGTGAAATCCGCCTCCACCCAGCCCGTGCTCCGCGCCGAAGCCCTCGGCGCCACCCTGGCGCCGCTGCTTGTCGCCGCCGAACGCGTGGCGGCCACCGTGGCGCAGGGCGTGCACGGGCGGCGCCGGGTGGGACAGGGCGACAGCTTCTGGCAGTTCCGCCCCTACCAGGCCGGCGACGCGCCCGGGCGGATCGACTGGCGGCAATCCGCGAAATCCACCCGCACCTATGTGCGCGAGACCGAGTGGGAAGCGGCGCAGACCGTGCACCTGTGGCGGGACGGCTCGGCCTCGATGCATTGGCGGTCCGGGGCGGCAATGCCCGAGAAGGTCGACCGGGCGGAGCTGCTGCTGCTCGCCCTCGCCTCCCTGCTCGCCCGCGGCGGCGAACGGGTGCGGTTGCTGGGCCAGCGCACCGGCGGGTCGCTGCCGGCAATGGCGGCGTCCCTGGCCGGCATCAAGGAGGGAGCGCCGCCCGACGTGCCGTTACCAGCGCATGGGCGGGTGGTGTTGTTTGGGGACTTCCTGCATCCACTGGAGGAGATCCGTGTCACCATCGCCCGCCTGTCCGCCATCCCCGTGCGCGGCCACCTGCTGCAGGTGCTCGACCCGGCGGAGGCGTTGCTGCCGTATTCCGGGCGGGTGAAGTTCCGCGGCGTGGAGGCGGATGGCGAGATGCTGGTGCCGCAGGTTGAGGGCATCCGCGATGCCTACGCGCAGGCGTTGGCCGCGCAACAGACGGGGCTGGCGGCGCTGTGCCGGGCCGCCGGCTGGGGGTTCGCCACGCACCGGACCGACAGCCCGCCGGGCACGGCGCTGCTCGCGCTCTATACCGCCTTGTCAGGCATCGCATGATCTTCGCCGCCCCCTGGGTGCTGCTCGCGCTGGTGTCGCTGCCGGTGCTTTGGTGGCTGCTGCGGGTCACGCCGCCGGCGCCGCGGACGCAGGATTTCCCGGCCATCCGCCTCCTGCTCGGGCTGCGCGGGCGGGAGGAGACGGCGGCGCGCACGCCCTGGTGGCTGCTGCTGCTGCGCACGCTGGCCGCCGGGCTGCTGATCGGGGGGCTAGCGGGCCCCGTGCTGGACGCTGCCGGTGCGCTGCCCGGCGAGGGGCC
>CAXSEG010000241.1:0-7285 GCA_964235545.1 uncultured Acetobacteraceae bacterium | reverse complement strand
AGTCCAGCGAGAGAGCATACATCGGGCGCACGCCGTAGCCGTTGGCGAAGAACGGGAACTTGCAGTCCTTGACGTGCTCGACCAGGATCGCCGTGTCGGGGTTGTCCTCCATCAGCTTCGGCAGCTCGTCAACCCGCCTCTCCTCGGTGATCCGGGTCAGCATGCCGGCCTTGTCCAAGGCATCCACGTAGTCGGCCAAGCTTGTCTGGGGCATCGCGCCAGTCTCCTCAAATTGACGATCACCAAACGAAAGGCTTGGCGTCCGGTTGAGATACGTCACGAAACTGTCAGTTCCTCACTGACTGGGCTGTTAATATCCCACCCTGCGAACGACGGCTTTCGATGGATCGGCGGCACTTTCGTTTTCCCGGACTCGTCTTCTCTTGGGGCCTCTCAAGGCTGCGATGATAAGAGCGTCATGCCTTCGCCGTGCGATATTCGCGGGGCGTCATGCCCGTGACCTTGCGGAACATGGTCGCGAAGTGGCTCGGCAGCGTGAAGCCGCATCGAAAGCCGATGTCGGTGATCGGCAGGGTCGTATGCTCCAGCAGGTGACGTGCCGCCTTGAGCCGTGTTTCTACCAAGTAGAGATGCGGTGTTCGCCCTGTTTCGGCGCGAAACGCGCGCCCGAACTGGGACGGACCGAGCCCGCTCACCTTGGCCAATTGAGCCAGGGACAGGTCGTCGGCCAAGTTGGCGTGCAGGAACTCGATGACCCTGCGCATCCGCTTGGAGCTGATGGTCGGCTTCGGCCCGGGACGCAGGGGTCCGAGCGACGAGTAGCGGCGCACGAGGTGCAACGCCAAGGTCCGGGAGATCGTGTCGGCAAAAAGCTGGGTGCCCGGCGCGGAGCGTGACGCTTCCTTCAACAGCAGGCGGGCAAGCAAGCTGGCCTCCTCGTCAGACTTGGCCAGATGGCCCGGCATCTGAACACGATCCGGGTCAGCGCCGTAGGCTTCCGTGATCACGCTCTTGATAAGCCCTTCCCTGAGATGGACCAGCAGCAGATCCGGATTGCCCCTAAAATCCCACTCGGCTTTCGTATGCGCAGGGATGAGGTTGAAGCGTTCCGGGTCGAGCCACCGCGGCGTGTGCTCGTCGCTACCCAGCCGTGCACCGACAAGAAGAGGGTCGGCTAGGTGGAAGCCCAACCGGACGTCGCGAGCAGGCGGAACCTCGAAGGCAAGACGCGACATCGAGTAGCGTTGAACCGTCGTGTCCGTCCAACCAAGCAGCTCACTGGTCAGGAAGGGGCGAGCGGGCATGCGCTCCGCGAAGGCGGTGGGCGAAACGCAAAAAGCCGTGCCTTCCTCCATGCCAATCATCGCGGGCGTTGCTTCGACGACATCACCAGCATCCTTTTACTCGTAAACCGGTTTGGCGGCCGCTGGTTGCAGCAGGCATTTCAGGTGTGACATCATGTCAAATGACGGATTAATAGACTGATACGGCTCGCGCGGACCTTTTGTCCGCCTAGCCTTCGAGGTGCTCGCCCCCTTGTGTTTGGACCTGGCTCGTCCTTCCCTATGCCTCACCCAACTGGTTCTCGATGCGGACCTGTGGCGCCAGGGAATGTTCAGGTCGTACTCGTAGGTGAACCGGGCGCCCCTGCGCAGCTGCAGCGATGCCAACGTCACCTCGGGCGAGGACGCCGACAGCTCCCACGAGCCGTAGCGGGCGGACCGCAGGCGGAACTGGTAGAGGTGAATGCCCTGCCATCCCATCGCGACCTGAATGACGCCGTGCAGCTCGCGCAACGTGGTAGCGCTCGGAACCAGCACGCGCCGCCACACCATCGGGCTGATCCCGAGCAGCCAAAACTCAATCTGCACAATCTCGGCCCCGTCGCGGTCAACCGTCGACGGGGCCGTGCCAATGATCGAGTTGGTTCTTTTCGGCGCTTGCATCACTCGGCCAGCTTAACGCCGATCGCCCCCGCCGGCGCGAGCACCCCACAGATCCTGATGCTCTCCAGGACGGTGTGGGTCAGGAACTCCTGGCGGCAACCGCACTGGCCGGTCTCGCAACCGGCCTGCGGCAGTCAGGCTTCGAGAAAGCGCTCGAACGCCCTCACGAAGGAGGCGTCATGCCAAGCTAGGCGTCACCACCCCGGATGAAGCCGTGCGCCGCCTGATAGGCCAGGTAGGCATACTCCTTGGCGTCCTCCATCGTGGCAGCCCCGCCACCAGCAACGAAATCGTTGGCCCGATCGGACATCATCAAGTTCCAGCTGATCCGAGCCGCCCCCTTCGGGGCCTTTTTGTGCTGCGCCTCCGTCGTCTTCGCAGCGTAAAGCGTGAAAGCACCGAGATGGGCATACTGCAGCACTTCGGTGCCCGGCGCCTCGCCGACCGCCCAGGTGGGCTCCAGCAGCGCCTTTTCCATGTCAGGCTCGCCCGCCTTGCCCTTCAAGATGCGACGGTGCGCCTCAAGGGTTTCACGGGGCGTTTGGGGTATGTAATCCGGCCTCTTCACCAATCCCTCATTCCGTAACCTTGACGGGCCACGGCTCAGCCGCGGCGCCTACCGGGCGCGCTCTTCCTGCCGCCGCGCCGCTTCTAGCTCGGCCGCCGCCCGGAGCTGCTCGCGCATCCCGTCCTCGGCCTTCGCCATGATCCCAGCCACCACCCGCTCCGGCTCCCAGTCGGCCATGATCCGGGCCAGGTTGGGCCGCTCCGCCATCCCGAACGCCTCCCCCTGCTCGCGCAGCACCAGCGCCGCCCCGGGCTGCTCGCGCACGCCGCGGCCGAACTGCGGTAACTGCTCGCGCGTGCCGCCCAGCGGCGGATCGGCCTCCAGCTTCGGCAGCGCCGCATTGTAGGCGGTCAGCACCCGGTCCCATTGTCCCACCAGCTCGCGCGCTGCTGCCTCGTCCCGTGCCTGGGCCTGGGCCTGCTGCCGACGGTGCGCCTCGAACCGCTCCCGGAACCCGGCCCGGCCTGTTGCCACCACGTCCGCCAGCCCGGGAGCTGGCTCCGGCGGCCTTCGCCGGCTCGGCCGCGGGTGCGGTTGCCCGGCTGCACCGTGAGATCGGTGAGCTCGGCTACAGGGGTGGCCAGACCACGGTCAAAGAGTTCCTCCGTGAAGTCCGGCCTCGCTCAGTGCCGGGCTTCGAATTACGGTTCGACACGCCGCCCGGCCGCCAGGCCCAAGTGGACTTCGCCCATTTCCGGACCGAGTTCGCGGACGAGCCCGGCGTCGAGCGGATGGTCTGGCTGTTCTCGTTGGTGCTGGAGCATAGCCGTATGCTGTGGGGCCGCTTCGTACCGCAGCAGGATATGCAGACGGTGCTGCGCTGCCGGCGAACAGTCAAACACCACGCAACGGTGCCGCGCCCGGCCGCTCCGGCGACGTCGTGGCATTGCGTCCGTTGGCCTTCTACGATGCCGTTGGCAAACGCCTGACCGACGGGGCGGCGGCATGATCGGCTCAGCCATACCGGAGAACCCGGTCGAGCAGATCCGACACAACCTCCAGCAACTCGCGCGCGGCCAGCTCGGCGCCATCGAGGCGATCGACACCCTGCTCGCCGAGGAGATCACGGTGCGCGAGGGGCGGCGGATCAAGGCTGCTCTCCAGATTGCGCGCCTGGCGACGATCAAGACCCTGACCGGCTTTGACTTCTCGTTCCAGCCCTCGCTGGACCGCAACCGCATCATGGCGCTGGCCAGCTTGGATTTCGTCGACAAGCACGAAGTCGTCCACTTCATCGGCCAGTCCGGCACGGGAAAAAGCCATCTTGCCGTGGTGCTCGGTGTCGAGGCGATCCGAGCCGGGCGCAGCGTGTATTTCTGCCCATTGGCCGACATCATCGACGGGCTCGCAAAGGCCGATCGCGAGGGACGCCTGCGCGAGCGCATCCGCTATCTCTGCCGCACCCAGCTGCTGATCATCGACGAGATCGGCTACGTCACACTGGGCGCTGCCGCGGGTAACCTGTTCTTTCAACTGGTCAACGCGCGTTAAGAGCGCGGTGCCATGATCCTGACGTCCAACCGCGGCTTTGCCGAGTGGGGCCAGGTGTTCGACGACCCCGTCATCGCCACGGCCCTGCTGGACCGGCTGCTCCATCACGCGGTCGTCGTGCACATCGAGGGATCGAGCTACCGGATGCGCCAGCACGCCGATCTGCTGCCGCCGGTCCCGCCACCCGGCACCCGCCCGGACGTCCAACCGAAGCGCCGCGGCCGCCCGCCCAAAGCAGCTGCGGCCACGATGCAAGCTGCCTGAGCCGCGTCCCAACCTCCCGCTTGTCCAGCGTTACGTAACGGAGGCAACCATGTCGGAGGACCCGTCAACAGATGGCAACCAGGCGCTCACCAACGCTGAGCGCCAGGCCCGATACCGCGCCCGCAAGGCCAAGCAGGTGGGAACTGCAATCCGCTATCATCGGCCTACCGATCGCCGCACTCGGCCGCAGCGCTGGCACGCCGCAGTCGCCGAACTGCTCGCCTTGCAGGCCGAGTACGTCGCCTGGGCCAATGCCCTACCGGATGCCCGACGCGACACCGCCACCGCCGAAGCACTTCAAGCCATCGCCGACCTTGACCTATCCGACCTCGCCGACGTCCAGCCGCCACGCGGATACGGACGGGATTAAACGGCGGCCAAGTGAGGAAAATTACTCCGCCCGATCTGGGGAAGATCCATCAGCCGCCGTTGACAGGGGTGTCGCCAGGAAGCTGGTGCAGCTCGGCAAGCGGCAGGATGCGCTCGCCGTCCGGCGCTGCGATTTGCACCTGCGCGTCGAGCACGAGCAACGCGTTGGCGAAGTCGCCGGCGTAGGTGGCGATGCAGTGGCCGCTGGTGCCCAGGATCGCCAGGAGGCGGTTCTGGCCGTCCAGCGCCGGGCAGCCGCTGCCGGGTTCGCGCTTGTTGCAAGGTGCGGCCACGTCGCGGAAGTAGCCCCAGCGGGTGCGCTGCAGCAGGTTGCCGCCGAGGGTGGCCAGGTTCCGCACGCCAGGCGACGCGCTGGCGAGCAGGGCTTCGGCGACCACCGGGAAGTGCTCGCGTACGCCCGGATGCGCTGCCGTGTCGCTCATGTGCGCCAGCGCCCCAAGGCGCGCGCCGCCCAGCCCGACCTCGATGTCGGCCAATCCGGGCAGGGCCGTGATATCCACGACCTGGCCCGGGTTGCGGACGCGCTCCTGCATGAGCTGGATCATGTCGATGCCGCCGGCGAAGTAGTCCGTGCCTGGGTCACCGGCCCGGTCGGAGCGGTGCCGCGCGCCGCTGGCCACCGCTGCCTAAATGTTAGGCACTTGCGAGTATGCGAAGGGAACCATGCTACGCGCTCCTCCCGGCTGCCTGGCGCACGGCGGCGACGATGTTGGTGTAGGCGCCGCAGCGGCAGATGTTGCCGCTCATCCACTCGTGTATTTCGTCGTCGGACCCAGCGTGCCCTTCCTGGATGCACGCGACGGCGCTTATGATCTGGCCCTGCGTGCAGTAGCCGCACCGAAAGCCGTCGTGTTCGACAAAGGCCGCCTGCACCGGGTGCAGCGCATCCCTCTGTGCCAGGCCCTCGATGGTCGTGACCTGCCGGCCCTGCTGCATCACGGCAAGCGCGAGTCAGGTGGACCTGCCGAACGGCATTCCCTCGCACGACACTTTCCGGCGCGTATTCATGCTGATTGATCCCGACGCGTTCGAGGCCGGGTTCACGGCCTGGGCCGGCTCGATCGCGGATGAGTTCGAGCGTGAGGTGGTCGCCATCGACGGCAAGACGGTCCGGCGTTCGTTCGACCATGTGCGGGACCAGTCGGCGCTGAATGTTGTGAGCGCGTGGGCATCCGAGCAGGGCCTGGTGCTGGGGCTAGCGCTTTGTGGACGGCGAGTCGAACGAGATCACCGCCGTGCCCGAGCTGCTGGACCAGCTTGCGCTTGAGAACAGCATCGTGACGCTGGACGCCATGGGATGCCAGACCGCGATTGCCGAGAAGATCCTGGCACGCGGGGGCGACTACCTGCTGACGCTCAAGGGCAACCACCCCCTGGCGCATGCGGCCGTGGTGGAGCACTTCGACCAGCGATGCTTCCGCGTTGGCGCGCCGCACCGTGCCGACTGCGACGCGTTCGACGGCACGCACGGCCGCCTAGTCCGCCGCCGGGTGTTCGCCAGCACCAATGCGGCGGCACTGGATGCCCTGAGCGGCTGGCCGGGCCTGCGCACCGTGTTGGCGGTTGAAAGCATCGCAGCGTCAACAGCGCGCCCACCAAGGTCGAAAGCGAGATCCGCTACTTCCTGTCGAGTTGCCCTGACGACCCAACCGTTTTGGGCAACGCCATACGCTCGCATTGGGCAGTGGAGAAAGCACTTCATTGGGTGCTGGATGTGACGTTTCGCGAGGACGACAGCCGCGTGCGCGACCGCTCAGTTACGCCTTTGTAGGTCAGGTGGTAGATGTCGTCCGTCGTATTTACAGAAGGCATGCGGTAGGCTGCCTCGCACGAGGTCACACAGGCTGGGTGGGGCGCGCGAGGCTCACGAGGCGGCGGGTTATCGTGTCGTGGGATTGGCCCCCACCACCTAAGGTTGTAGCTGGCCGGTGTGAGCGGTCAGTCTGCTCTCGAGTAGAAGAGTCGGAAAGCAGACTGGCCTCCGCAGCTAAGTGGACATCGCTAGTAAGACCGCAATGATTGTGAGGCCGCAAACCATGTAGCTAATAAGCTGTTGCGGTGCCAAGCCGAAGGGGCGGGGTGTGCCCGCGACGAACTCCTGGTCCATCCAGGCGGTCCTCGGAAACAACGGCGCGAGCGCCATCGTCACGAAGTAGTTGGCCGCGATCACCGCAGCTAGCAAGAAGACGGGGAGGGTGAGCGATGGCGTGCCGAATAGGATGGCGAGGGACAAGGTGCCGCTCACAAGGCCCATCAGCATGGTTTGTGCATTGTGGAATTTGGCGTGCGGTGGCCAGTGCGGGTTGAACAGGTGCTGCTGGGCAGTGGCTGGAACGATCGCATCAGCGATCAGACCGCCGAAATTGAACACGGCAACGAAGGCAATCAGGTAACGGGCGATTTCCATAGGACGCTCCTCTCCCATCGCAGGGAAAGGACGCGCAGGTTGCCCACGTCTGGGATAGACCGTGTAAGCTGCACGAACGCAAAACGTCACCCGGACTACCGACCGGGCAGTGACTTTCGCACGTCCACGCGGACTTAAATCGCTGCCCGAATTCGTGTCAACCAGCCTGGGGCTGGACGGCTGCGTGCTCGACCACTTGACAATCTCCAAGAACCGCCATGGGCGCTTTCACGACGGCGATGTGCATCGACTGCTGTT
>CAXSEG010000240.1:0-7286 GCA_964235545.1 uncultured Acetobacteraceae bacterium | reverse complement strand
GCTCGATCAGGTACACGTAGCGGTCGAGGTCGCTCGTCTTCGTGTCCAGTTGCATCGAGACGCGCTCGGCCTGTCGTGCCAGTGGTTCGACGGCGTGAGGAAGCAGGCCTTCGAGTTTGAACCTGGAACGCTCCTCGTTGGAGAACGCAGTGCCATGGTTATGGACGTGGTCGTTCAACAGGTTGACACCCGTGGCATCCATTGTAGCCGGGAGCGCGTGATCCATTGTTGTATTGTCCTTAACTGGGAAGGTGGATGCAGGTCATCCCGCGACGGGAGGTCTGGACGCATGGGCCAGCTTCCAATTCAATCGGCACAGTTAAAGCTAGTGAGATCGTGCCGGTAGGTTCGGAAACTACCTATAGAAATCCACCTTCTCAGGAGTGCATCAAAAGCAAAGATGATGAGTCGTGTGTCATAGCCTGAGACTGGCTACGAGAACGATCTATCCATGCAAAACGATCAAAGTAACAGACTTAATTCTGGTCACGAACTGTGATGGCATCGACGGGATAAACAAGTCCGTTCTTCGCCTGGATTGGCGGAAGCTTCATGTCCGCCGTGGGCATGTGGACAACCTCGCCAAGTTGAGCGACAGGCACCGGTCCGGTGCTGATCTTGATCACTCCTGGCGTTCGGCCATCAATGTGGAGGATCCCTCCGCCAATGCTCTTTACGTCTTGGAGCTTACCCATAAAATCCGACGGTGGATGGATACCAGCGATCGCAGCAGTTTCCACAAGCGCCTGCCTTCGCATGGCCGTGCCGTCTCCTTGGCTGGACAAGTCGGGTAACGCATGGGAACGCCAGTCGGGGTCGGTGTGATCGAACGCAAGATTGGTGGGGGCCAAGATGGTTACCCCTTTCGCGTCGTTGAGTTCGTGCCAAAGCCCGGCAAACGCTATCAGATTTCTGAATCGCTGAACTCAGGCCTTGCACGCAGGACCTGAGCGACCGAGAGACTATCCGACACGCCGGGACCGCTCGCACTTGCGTTCCCCGCACTGCTATCAGCCGCGTGTTGAGTACAGCCGGCTGATAGGAGAGTTGTACTTATCAAAATGGCCGCGCAAGTTGCTCGTCCACGTGATTGCGTATTCATCATTTGTTATCCTAAACGCAGACAAATACTAGGATTTTCCATTCACGATATGCAGCGTCGGAATATACTCACGGGCCATGTGCAGTCGGAGGGTGTCAATTGATTGAACCAGCTCGACCATACGCATCGCTGCGACCGATTGAGCAGTATTCGGGCTCGGTGCCCTCGCAGCTGAACGTCTCGCTTTGGCGGTTCAGCGGCAGGTGCTGGGCGAACTTCGCGTCCAGGATCGTGGCCAGCAGCTCGGGCCCGGCACGACCGCGTGCGATGGGGTGGAACGGTGCCGGGGGTTGGATGATGGTCTCGCAAGCCCGGCAGGTGAACTTCTCGCGCACGGTCTGGATGAACTTCCAGCGCCGGGGCACCAGTTCCAGGGTCTCGGTGACGTCCTCCCCCAGCTTGGACAGCTTGCCCTGGCAGCAGGGACAGGTGGTCGGGCTAGGAATCACCACGCGCTCGCGTGGTAGATGTGCGGGCAGAGGACCACGCACGGGCTTGCGGCGGGTCGAGCTGCGCGTGTCACGGCTGCCGTCCGGGTCAGGATCGAGGGCTGCCTCGTCCTCGGCGGCTCCGGCCTCCAGCTCCTCGAGTTGCAGCTTCAACTGGTCCAGCAGCTTGCGGCCGCGCTCGGACGAGGCGCCGAACTGCTCATGCCGCAGCTTGCAATCAGCAGCTTGAGGTGCGCGACCATGGCCTCGGCACCGGACGCGCGCGCCTCGGCCTCACGCCGCGCCAACGGCTCGGCAGCCAGGGCGGCGCGCAGGGCGGAGACGTCGTCCGGGATGGTGTCGGCACCGGGGATCACGCCCGGCAGTGAACCACAACGTGGTCGAGCTGTGTACCCCCCAGGCCTCAGCCCGCTGCCTCGGACCTTCAGGTGCGTTGCGGGTTTCGCCAGTCAATCCCGTCGAGCAAGTATCCGAGCTGGGACACGGAGATCGCCACGCATCCATCGGCAGGCGGCGGCCACAGAAACCGTCCGCGCTCCAGCCGCTTGGCGTAGAGCGACATGCCGAGCCCGTCGTGCCACAGGATCTTTAACAAGCCACCCTGCTTGCCCCGGAACATGTACAGGTCGCCCGCGTGCGGATCCCGCCCCAACGCCTGCTGGACCTGGAGTGCCAGGCCGTTCATGCCGCGGCGCATGTCCGTGTGCCCGTTGGCCAGCCAGACCCGCACGCCGGAGGGTGGTGCGATCACCGGCGCACCGCCGCCATGATCCGGCGCAGGCTCGCCAGGCCCACGTCGGCGCCCACCCGGACGCAGGTCCCGTCTGGCAGCGTGATCTCCACCCTGGTGTCCTCGGCTTGAACTCGCGGCGGAGCTGGTTGAGGACGGGGCAGCGCCAGCGGCGGGTCGGGCATCACCTGCACCGGCACGAACATCGGCATCGGCTCGTGCACCAGGTCACCGCGCCGAACCTGCTGGCGCCAGTTCCAAAGCAACCCTCGGCTGACCTCATGCCGACGCGCCACCGCCACGAACGATGCACCCGGCTCCTCCGTCTCAGCAACGATCCGGAGTTTCTCCTCCAGCCGCCAACGGCGCCGACGCTCAACCCCGGTAATGATCTCCATCCAACCTGCCCCTGATCTTAGCGGCGCTCGTACGAGCGCCGCTAAGATCGCCTGCCCACCTCAGCCCGGGTAGGCGGTGCTCGCCGGGCGGATACCCCGAGCCTGCTTGCGACACGCAGCGTATGGCAAAAGTTCTAGGCTCTTCCCAGAACCATAGCAGCGGAGCCGCGTGCGGTAGCTTGGCGGGCCTAAAGCGCCACCGCCGAATAGCTTTCCGTGCCCTGCGGCAACGCGGAATAGTCGAAATGCGCGCCGAACTCCGCTTAGCCGTTACACGACATGTCCGCCACCCTCTTGCCGTCCTTGGTCACGACCAGCCCCGCAGACGCCTTGGCGTCCTTGAGGGCATAGCGTCGGTTGTTATGTAAACAACGCTAAGCCTAATAGGATAGGAACATCTAGGCAGAGCTGTAGAAGTCTAGGGGATCGGAGATAGTGGTTCCGTGTCCTCGACATCCTCTGAGAAGCGTCCTCGCCGTTGCATCAGCTTCAGCAGCCTCTCGGCATGCGGCCGAATCCGATCGGGCCAGCCTGTTGCCTGCAACTGTTCGTCTGTGATCATGCGAGAAGTCTGAGAGGAGGCTTGGACCATCATCTCCCGAAGTGCTGAAACGGCCTGAAGTTCGTCAGCCGTCATTGCGGAATTCGTGACAGACTGCTGATCTTCGAGCGGAAACCAGTCAAAGAAACTGTTGATCCACTCAGCGGCGCCAACAGATTCTACATAAGAATCACCTCCGCATAAGCCTTGTACTAATTCGATGATGCGATTGCACACTCGTTGGTCAATCAGTCGCGGAGATACCTCTACCATTATTATATTCCAGCCCTGGAGCGGCTGATCTCCCGATAAACTGTGGATCTTCCAAGGCCGAGCTGGCGTGCAACGTTAGTCGGTGAAAGCCCGGCCGCGACCAGTTTCAAAGCTGCAGTGATCCGATCAGCATCAAGCGGCTGACGGCCGGGATTTTTGCCGCGGGCACGAGCGGCCGCGATGCCGTCCTTCGTGCGTTCCGCGATGAGCCGGCGCTCAAAATGCGCGATGGCGCCGAACACGTGGAAGACCAGCTCGCCGGCCGCCGAGGACGTATCGATCTTCTCCTCCAGGCTGAGCAGCGCGATCCCGCGCTGCTTCAGCATCGTCACCGTCGTGAGCAGCTCGCCTAATGATCGCCCCAAACGGTCCAAACGCACCACGGCCAGCGTGTCGCCTTTGCGAGCGTAGGCGAGCAGCTCCTGCAGCCCCGGGCGATCCATGCTCCGGCCGGAGCGCACGTCGGTGAACACCTTGATTACACCGGCCTGTGTCAATCGCATGGTCTGACCGGCAACGTCCTGGTCGCCGGTCGAGACGCGGGCGTAGCCCAGAATGCCAGTCATCACGTCCCCCAAACGGTCGTTCTCTGGACGGCTGCTGCAAGGCGGTGCCGGTGGGCGCGCGCCCGTCCACAGACTACGTCTCCCAATGCCGATCCGTCCATGATCAACGTGCACCTTTGTGGGACGGAGAAACGCCTTGGCACGCCGACAATTGCTGACCGACGGGGACCGCCAGGCGCTCTTGGGCATCCCGCCCGACGCCGACTCGCTCGCGCGGCTGTTCACCCTGTCCCGGTCGGATCGAAACCTGGTGGCTGAGCGGCGTGGCGACGCCAATCGTCTCGGCTGCGCCGTCCAGCTTGCCCTGCTGCGCCATCCGGGCACGGCACTCGCCTACCTCGACCAGCCTGCCGATACCCTCGTGACGTGGATGGCAGGCCAACTTGATGTCGCCGCCGCCGTGTTCGCCGAGTACGCCCGCCGACCGCAAACCATGACGGACCATGCGCGCCAGCTTGCCGCCACCTTGGGCCTGCGTACGCCAACCATGGCCGATCTGCCGTCGGTCATCGAAGTGGCGGCGGAGGCAGCCCGCGCGACCGACACCGGCCAGCCTATTGCCGCAGCGGTCATAGCAGCCCTCCGGACTGCCGGCATCATCTTGCCCGGCGCGGCTGTAATCGAGCGCGTCGCTATCGCCGGCCGGGCGCGTGCCCGCAAGCGGGCGGCCGATGCCCTGGTAGCTGGGCTTTCCGCCGAACACCTGACCAAGCTGGATGGGCTGCTCGTCATTGACCCCTCGGTCGGCATGACGCCGTTTGCCTGGCTCAAGGCCATGCCCATCGCAGCGAAAGCTGACCATATCAGCGAGCTGCTGGACCGCCTGCGTATGATCCGGGGCATCTGTGTGCCGGTCGAGAACGCTGCCCGCATCCATGAGGACCGGCTGCAGCAGTTCGTGCGCGAGGGCCATGCCTCCGACGCCCACCAACTCGGACGCTACGCCGAGCACCGGCGGCGCGCGATCTTGGTCGCAACGGTGCTTGACCTCGAAACGAGGCTTACGGATGCGATCCTGGATATGGCAGACAAACTGATTGGCGGCCTGTTCGCCAAGGCGCGCAACGCCGCCCGGCGCCGGTACGCCGCCAGTGCCAGCAGCGTTGGCCGTCTCATGCGGATGTTCCACGGCACCATCGAGGCGCTTGCCGCAGCGCACGAGGGCGAAGCCGATGCATTTGAGGCCGTGGACGACGCCGTAGGCTGGCCCAAGCTGCTGCGGGTGCGCGAGGAAGTGCAGGAGCTGGCAAGCCTCGCCGGAGAGGATCCACTGGTGCGCGCCGCTGACCGCTGGAGAACACTGCGAAAGTTCGCACCCGCTCTGATCGAGGCGCTGCAGTTCCGGTCCACACGCGCCGGCGATCCCATGTTGGGGGCGCTCAAATTGCTGGCAGGCCTCAACCAGTCTGGTAACCGCGAGGTGCCGGCGGACGCACCCATGCCGTTCCGCAAGGAGTGGCGCCGCCTGGTGATGGAGGAGGGCGGGCCGAACCGGCGCTTATACGAGACGGCCGTTCTGGCAACGCTGCGCGACAAGCTGCGCTCCGGCGATGTCTGGGTCGAACGCTCGGCCAGCTATCGCCGCTTTGACAGTTACCTCCTGCCGCCGGATGCCGTTCCCGCCGTCATGATAGGGCTGAAGCTGCCCGCAACCGCTGACGAGTGGCTCGCCGGCCGTGCCGGCGAACTCGACCGGCGCCTGAAACGCTTTTCTCGCCGGCTGCTGCGAGGCGAGTTATATAAGCCAGTCGGGCCGAGCAGCACGCCGGCGCCGATCTGCAGCACGGCCAGTGGCGCCCAGCGGCGCACGCCCTTCACCTGCGACAGCAGCCAGGACAGCAGGACGATGCCGAACGTCACAATCAGCAAGGCGAGGCGAGGTGTCATAGGGGGTCGGAGATGCTGCGCGATCCTACCCGGCCCCTCGTGCGGCGCACCACCATCGATCGGCCCGGCGCACGTTTCGGGAAGCATTTCAGCGTTTCTCTACAAGGGAGAACACCGCTGGTGACGGCCGTCGCGTCCGAGACGCCGGACGAACCGGCTTGATTGCCGCGGGCCGGTCTACAGTATACTGTCTGGCCAGTCGGACCTGGACAGAGATGCGTCAGCTCAATCCAAGCCAGCCCATCACGGCCGCCACGTTCGAGGCGCTGCGGGAGGCGATCTGCACCGGGGATCTCTCGCCGGGCGAGCGGCTGCTGCAAAGTGACCTGGCGCAGCGCCTGGGCGTGTCCCGCCTGCCCGTGCACGAGGCACTGCAGCAGCTGCGGCAGGAGGGGTTCGTGACCGAGACGGGGCGGCGGGGCCTGGTCGTGAGCCCGCTCGATCCGGAGTTCCTCTCCCAACTGTTCGAGTTGCGCGCCACCCTGGACCGCACGGCCGCCATGTCCGCCGCCCGATTCCGCCGCCCGGGTGACAGCGCCCGCGGCCTCGCCATCATCAAGCGCGGCCGCAAGGGCATTGCCGTCCAGAGCCTCGGGACCATTGCCGCGGCCGACCTCGCGTTCCACAGCCTGATCTACCAGATCGGCGGCAATCCCTTGATCGCGGACACGGCGCAGCGCAACTGGCATCATGTCCGGCGCGCCTTCCTGTTGCTGGTCACCGTCACGCCCGAACTGGCGCGGTTCTGGGAGGACCACACCGCCATCCTGGACAAGATCATGCAGGGCGACGAGGAGGCAGCGGGGCACCTGTCCTGGGAGCACTCCATACGCTCAGGATTGACCTACGCTGCGGAGCTGCAGCGCCGGTCGACCGCGTAGCAATGGCAGGCAGGTTGACGCGCTTCCACTGACCATCGTATACCGTATCCATAAACGTGCGGCACTTCGGGTGACCGGGTATAAGCTGCATGCGGGAAGGCAGGCCATTCATCTGGCATATCATCGCTGCTCGAGGGGCACGTGACATGACGGATTGCATCTACCCCGCCGCAATGGGGCGCCGAACGGTGTCGCGTCGGGTATTGCTCGGCTATGCGGCCGTTGCCGGCGTAGCCGCCACTTGGCCGGCCGCCGCCCAGCTCCCTGCGGCCGGCACGCCTGTCAAGGGCGGGACGCTGACGGCCGTGATGTATCCCGAGCCGCCCTACCTGCTCTCCGCCGTCGACCCGATGCTGCAGATGGCCGTCGTCACCACCAAGATGATGGAAGGGCTGCTCAGCTACGACAACGACATGAAGGCGCATCCCCTGCTCGCCGAGCGGTGGGAGGTGGCGTCGG
>CAXSEG010000239.1:0-7313 GCA_964235545.1 uncultured Acetobacteraceae bacterium | reverse complement strand
GAAGCTGCCGATCTTCGCACGGCTCGCCATTGCGTAACGGAGAACGCCCGTGAACCTTCCACTCCTGCTGGCTGCCATTGCACCCGTCATCCTTGTCCTGGCCCTCGGCTTCGCAGCCGGCAAACACCACAGCTTCGATTCCGACCAGGCCCGCGGGCTGAGCAAGCTCGCGCTGCAATACGCGCTTCCTGCGGCGTTGTTCCTGGGCATGGCGCATTTCGACCGCGCATTGCTGCTGCAGCAGGGCCTGATCATCGTCGTTATGCTGGTCGGCTATTCGGCATTCTTCCTGGCAGCCTATTCGATCCTGCGTGCCTGTCACATGGATCGGCTGAAAGCCACGCTGCTTGGCTACACGGTCAGCTCGACCGCCGTTCCGATCTACGGGCTCACCGTCCTCGTCCCGATCTACGGGCAGCAGGTTAGCACCGGCATCGTGGGGCTCGCGGCGCTGGTCACGAACCTCGCGCAGGTCTCTGTCGCAATCTACTTGCTGGAGTCCGCCTCGGCGAAGCCGGGGGTCTCCGTTTCCGTCCGAAGTACGCTCGGCCATGCCGTGATCAACCCCCTGGTCTGGTGCCCCATCCTGGGCGCCGCTTTCGCGCTGACCGGCTGGAACCTGGCACCCTTCGTCTCGACAGCGCTGTCACCGCTATCGGTTTCGGCGGCAGGAGTTGCCATCTTCGCGAGTGGCGTGGCCCTTGCCGCCTACCCGATCAAGCTGCTTTCGCCTACCGTGATCCTCGGCTCGCTTGTCTGCATCGTCGTGCAGCCGGCCGTGTTCTTCCTCATGGTCAGGCTGTGCGGACTGACCGGAGCGATGGCCAGTGCCGTGTTCGTGTCGAGCACGATGCCGACCTCGACGCCGTCCGTCCTTTTTGCGCAACAATATGGTACGTTCGAGGCAGAAACGGCCAGCATCATGCTGGTGACGACGGTGGCCATGATCGGGACCATACCGGCGAGCATGGCGCTCTGCGCCTATCTGTAGGGTGGGACGACCACGTGGTTCTATGAACTGCGCAGCGGATCGACCATGGCCGCGACTGAACGCAAAGCATCCGACATCATCACCATTGCTGCACCGCGAAATCGCGCCCATCAGAGACGCCCGGCACCCTGCTGAAATGAACGCGGGGGCATTGAGCCTCGACGAGACGGACAAAATCGTCAAACCCGACGAAGGTGGATTGGTACTCGGGCTACGTGTTTGTGACGCCGCCTGGCTAGTGGCACGCCCGCTACAACACTTCGGCGCGGGGCGCCCAGCTGACCCAATATAGAATGCGGGTCTGCAGACCTTTATGCGGATCCTCCATATCCGCTTCTCGTAACACCGGGGGGCTGTTGCCGAGCTTGGCAGCAGCCCCGGGCTTCCATACCGAGGTTAGACCTGTGCCCGAAGCACCCGCGTATAATCCTTCCACCCATCCAGGCGGCGGCTGGGGCGCGCTGAACGCCGACAAGTTCGTCCATGTCCGCATCGGCGGCGACATCACCGTCCTTAAAGGCATTATGCGCGGATCCTCGAACTGGACGATGACGCCCGCGCAGCCGGGGAGCCATCCCTGCTCGACCAAGACTTCATCGCCAGCCAAACTCACGGCGACGTCCTGCGAGCTGACGCACGCGCAGCGCCATCCTGATCCATGCACCACAGTCACGTAGGAGGCCCGCCGCATGTTAGACCCCGCCGATCGCGTCGTCATGGTATCCGGCGCAGCCCGTGGCATCGGGCGCACCGTGGTGGAGCGGCTGCTCGCCGATGGGTTCCGCGTGTCCGCCGGGGTGCGAAGCTCCAATTTGGCGCCATCCGAGCGGCTGATGGTGCATCGCTACGACGCGGAGCGGCTCGACAGTGCGGAAGCCTGGCGGGATGCGACACTGTCCCGGTTCGGCTCGGTGCACGGGCTGGTGAACGCTGCGGGCGTTTCGCTTCCCGGTGCCACTCTGGCGGACGCGGATGAAGGCCCGCTGGATGCCATGTGGCTGGTCAACGTGAAGGCGCCGCTGCGGCTAATCCGGCTGTTGTTGCCGGCGTTAAAGCAGGGCGGTGACGGCCGGGTGGTCAACGTGTCGTCGCTATCAGGCAAGCGGGTAGCGAACGCCAATGTCGGCTACGCGATGAGTAAGTTCGCCCTGGTGGCGCTGACCCATGGCGTGCGGCGGGAAGGCTGGGACCATGGCGTGCGCGCCACCGCGATCTGCCCCGGCTTCGTGGCGACGGACATGACGGCCAGCGCCACCGCCATACCCCGTGCCAGCATGTCCAACCCGGCGGATGTCGCGGCGCTGATCGCCATGGCGCTGCTGCTCCCCGGCACCGCCAACGTCGCCGAGATGCTGATCAACTGCCGCCTGGAGACGTCCTTCTAGTAAGGTGGTTCCAAAAAGCGATTCCATTCCTTCAAACAAACCTGGAGTTGGCTTCAGCCGCATGCGCCTTTAGAACGTGCCGCTACCCGGTCCAGCGCACGCTCGAGGCGGTGGTATTCTTCGGTCGGCAGCTTCATCAGCGGTGGACGGACGGTGTCGTGCTCAAGCCGGCCAAGCAGGCGGAGGCAGGCCTTCAGCCGGGACGTGGCGCGGCCGGCTGGGGCGTCGCGGTAGATGGCCACGGCCAGCGGGTACAACGCCTCGTGCAGCGCCCGGGCGAGCGGCCAGTCCCCGCTGGAGGCGGCTCGCCACAGCCTTGTCACGGCCTCGGGCACGATCGCGGCAAGGCTGACCTGGGTGCCTTCGCTGCCGATCAGCCAGCTCGTCAGCAGGTGCTCGTCGCCGGACCCAAGTACCGCCACATCCGGACGGACGGCGTGCACGGCGCGGCGGTTCGCCTCGTAGGCTGCCACTTCCCAACTGCCTTCCTTGACGCCGATCACCCTCGGGTCCGCCGCCAACGTGGCCAGCAGCGCGGGCGGATAGGGCATCGCACCGGCCCGGACCGGCGCCTGGTAGAGCACGATCGGCAGACCGCACGCGTCGGCCACGTGGTGATGGTGGATCGCGGCGGTTTCGGTGTCCTGGAACAATGCCCAGCCGTTCGGGGGGAACACCAGCACCGCGTCCGCCCCCGCCGTCTCCGCGTCCCGCGCCAGCGCCGCCGCGTGCAGGCTGCACTCCGCGTTCACGCCGCTGGTGAGGAACACACCGGGCCCGACGGCGTCGCGCACGACTTCGACGACCCGCCGGGTCTCCGCACGGTCCAGCAGGGTGTTCTCGCCGGCGTGGCCGTTGATCAGCAGCCCGGCAACCCCGTCCGAACGGGCGACGGTGGCGGCGTGCCGCGCCAGGGCCGCTTCGTCGACGGCGAAGTCCGGCCGCATCGGACAAACCGTTGCGGCGTGAACGCCGTGCAAGCGGGCAGCGCTACGTTGAGGGTGGCCCTGGCGGGAGTCCATGGCATGCATCCTTGGCTCATTCGCACCCACGGTACGAGCAAGTTTCGCTGGCCTGCAACGCCGTTGGCACGTTGCTGATCCTCCCCCGTTCTTCACGGGGAGGTAGGCGGCAAAGCCGACGGAAGGGGCGGGACTCCCGAACTCAGCCGCGGCCGGAGTGTGCCCCGCCCCCTCCTCCATGCTGCGCATGATCCATCCTCCTCCCGCCAAGGGCGGGGGGAGGATGAAGTTGACGCCGTCACCTTGGAAGGTTGGTGGCACACGCCCTGCATATTGGCTTGCGGCTGCCGCATCCGGACCGGCGGGCCTTCGGAGAGCGAGCATGATCGTGGTCAGCAGGATACGCCGGGTTGCTGCCTTGGTGGCGGTGCTGTTGCTGATGCTGGCGCCGGGACTGCATGCCGCCACGCTCGACGAGGTTTTGAAAGCGGGCGTGATCCGGGTCGGGGTGAACCCCACGCTCCCGCCGCGGGCATCGTATGACGACAAGAACGAGGTGACCGGCTTCGAGCCTGAAGTCGCGGCGGAGCTGGCGAAGCGGCTCGGTGTGAAGCTGGTGCTGGTGCCGGTCGGGTCGCCGGACCGCATTCCGTTCCTTGCCGCCAACCGGATCGACGTCGTCATGGGTGCCATGAGCCGCACCGCCGACCGGGCCAAGGTGATCGACTTCACCTTTCCGCTCCACTCGGAGAATTACGGCATCATCACCCGCGGCGATACCGGCATCGCCGCAATGGCCGATCTCGACAAGGACGGCGTGACCCTGGTGGAGGTGCGTGGCACGGCCATGATCCCGGTGCTGCAGACCCTGGCGCCGAAGGCCAAGCTGCTGCTGCTGGACAATTACGACGACCGTGACCGTGCGATCGCGCAAGGCCGAGCGGCGGCGTCGGTGGACGGGATCGACACGATGGCGTTCCGCCTCAAGCAATACGGCACCGTGTCGTGGAAGCTGATCGCGCTGCCGGAGCTCGGCGTCACCTGGGACTGCCTCGGCGTGGCCAAGGGCAATGCCTCCCTGCGCGACTACCTGAACGTGGCGCTGTATGAGATGCACACCGCCGGCACGGTGGAGAGCCTGTGGGAGAAGTGGTTCGGGCGGCCGATGGACACCAAGGTGCCCGTGTCCCCCTGGTTTTAAGTGGCCTACACGCTGCAATGGGGCCAGGTCACCCCGTTCTTCTTCTACCTGCTCGGTGGCGCCGTCGTGGCCCTGCACCTGGCGCTGCTCGGCTTCCTCGGCGGCCTGGCGATCGGGCTGCTCTGCGCCTCGTCCATCCGGATGCTGCCCAGGACGGCCGGGCGGGTGGCGCGGTTGTATGTGGTGTTCTTCCTCAACACGCCGCTGCTGGTGCAGATCTTCTTCATCTATTTCGGCCTGCCGGATTTCGGCATCCTGCTCGACCCCTACCCGGCCGTGCTGATCGGCATCGCGCTGAACGAGGGCGCCTACCTCACGCAGACGTTGCTGGGCGGCTTCAACGCCGTGCGCCGCGAGGAGCTGGACGCGGCTGAGACGCGGGGGCTTGGGCCGCTGCAGATGCTGGCCTACGTCGTGCTGCCGCAGGTGTGCCGGACCGTCTACCCGGCTTTGTCCAACCAATACATCCTGGTCACGATGACGACCTCGATCGCTTCCATCTTCGGCATCGAGGAGCTGACCGGGCGTGCCTACAACGTGAACGCGCAGACGTTCCGCTCCTTCGAGATCTTCTCGCTGGCCGCGGTCGACTATGTCGGGCTCACCTTGGTCGCCAGCCTGTTGCTGGCGCTGGTGGGGCGATGGCTGTTCGGGTCGCGTCTGCGGGTGGCCGGGTGATGGCCGTCCTGCACGGCCTGTGGCTCGAGCTGCCGCGGTTCTTTACCTACTACAACATCCTGCTGCTCGGTCAGGCGATGCTCGCCACCGTCGGCCTGTCGGTGATCGGCGGCGGGATCGGGTTCGCGGCGGGCGGCGTGCTGGCGGTGCTGCGGACGCGGCGGCTGGTGGACGTGGCGCCGGTGCGGCTGCTGGCCACGCTCTGGGTGGAGGTGTTCCGGCGCATCCCATTCCTGGTCAAGCTGCTGTGCATCTTCTTCGGCTTCCAGTATCTCGGCCTGCAGGCGCCGCTGTTCGTGGTGGTGCTGGTCACCGTGTCGCTCTCCGCCTCGGCGGTCGCGGCCGAGCTGGTGCGCAGCGGCTTGCAGTCGGTGCACGCGGCACAGGTGGACGCGGCGGAGGCGATGAACTTCAGCCGTGTGCAGATCCTGTTCAGCGTGCTGCTGCCGCAATCGTGGCGGGTGATCCTGCCGCCGTCGGTCGGCTACCTGGCCGGGTTCGTGAAGTCGACCTCGATCGCCTCGCAGCTTGGCATTGTGGAGCTGACCTACGCGGCCAAGCTGCTCAACACCAAGGGCTTCTCCGCCCTGCTGTGCTTCGGGACGGTGCTGATCCTGTATTTCGCCATCTGCTATCCACTCAGCCTGTGCGGCGCCTGGCTGGAACGGCGGCTGGACCACGGCCGCCGGCCGTTCCTGCCCGTGCAGGCCGCGTGACGACCAACGAGGAGCGACCATGCCGACACCCCTGAGCACGCCTGGAATGGACTACCTGGCGGGCGCCGTGGACTGCCACGTGCACGCCTGCCCGCATCTGAACGGCCGCTCCGTGACGGTGTTCGAGGCAGTGCGGCAGGCCGCTGCGGCCGGGATGCGGGCGATCGGGCTGATGGACAATTTCTGCAACAGCGCCGGCTATGCGGCGCTCGCCAACAGCGAATTGGGGCACCTCGGCGTCGAGGTGTTCGGCGGGCTGATCATGCAGCCCGTCGCCGGCGGCGTCACGGCGGCGGCGGCCCGCGCGGCCCTGGGTTATGGCTACGGCCCAGGCACCGCGGCGCGGTTCATCTCGCTGCCCACCCACCACACGCGCTACATCTCCGAGCGGGAGGGCGCAGCCCGGCCTATCTCGAGACCACCTTTGCCGTCCCGTCCAACGACGTCGTGCCCGATCCGGTGCCGGAGATCATGGACATGGTGGCGGCCGCGGATGCGGTGTTCGATTGCGGCCACGTCTCCGGCCGCGAGGCGGTGGCGCTGGCGCGGGAGGCGGCACGGCGCGGCGTGTCGCGCGTGCGGACCCACGGCGCGCGCTACGCGCCGGAGGAGATCGCGGCGATCGTGGCGGCCGGCGCCTATGTCGAGTTCTCGTTCTTCCTGCTCACCCATGCCGTGACCGTCGAGCTGACCCATGTGGACCAGGAGAAGCACAAGGTGACCGGCGGCGGCATGACCATCCACGACATGGCGCCCCGCATCCGCGCGGCCGGGCCGGCGCACGCGATCCTCTCCGGCGATTGCGGCATCTTCCTGCTGCCGCCCCCCGTGGAGGGATTCCGGGAGTTCATGCTGCTGGCGGAATGCGCCGGGTTCACGGCGCCGGAGATCCGGCAGATGAACACCACCAATCCGGCAAAACTGTTCCGGGTCGGCCAGCCGGCCCATAGTCCTGTCCTACCGACCTGAACCCCGGAGCCGTCATGTTTCCGTCCATCAAATATCTTGCCGTCATCGTTTGCCTCGTCTTTCCCATGTCCGGTTGGGCGCAGGTCCACACGCTCGACCAGGTGCTGTCGGCGAAGAAGCTGCTGGTCGGGGTGAACCCGACGCTGCCGCCGCTGGCCTCGCTGGACGACAAGAACGAGATCGCCGGCTACGACGTCGACATCGCGCAGAAGCTGGGCCAGATGCTGGGCGTGCCCGTCGAGCTGGTGCAGGTCGGCTCGCCGGACCGGGTGCCGTTCGTCGCTACGGGCAAGGTGGACATCGTCATGGGCGCCCTGACCCGCACGCCGGACCGGGCCAAGGTGATCGACTTCACCGTCCCGATCCAGACGGAGGCGCTCAGCGTACTGACGCTGGACAGCAAGGGTTTCA
>CAXSEG010000238.1:0-7322 GCA_964235545.1 uncultured Acetobacteraceae bacterium | reverse complement strand
AGCACCTCACGATCGTGCCGACGCGGGTGGCCGGGTTCGCCCCCTGGTCGGACGCGGTGCCGGCGCGGCGCCTGGCCGCGGGGGACGAGATGGACCTACGCTTCCTGCTCAACCCCGAGCTGAACGACGCGAGGTTGGTCATCGGTCCGGATGGCCGGGTCACGGTCCCACTGCTGGGCCCGGTCGTGGCCGGAGGGCTGACGGTGGCCGAGTTCCGCACCTATCTCGAGAGCGGCTACGCGACCAAGCTGCGCGTGGCGGACCTGGACGTGGTGGTGCGCGGCTACAGCTCGTCCCGCATCTTCGTCGGCGGCGAGGTGAAAACGCCGGGCGTGCTGCCGCTGCTCGGGCCGACGGACGTGCTTCAGGGCGTCCTGCAAGCGGGCGGCTTCACCAACACCGCCCGCCTGGACGAGGTCGTGGTCATCCGCCGCAGGGGGGACAACACGCCGATGCTGCGGACCGTCAACCTCAAGCGCTACGCCGGCTCGGTGAGCCCCGCCGACGACATCCCGCTGCAGGCGTCGGACGTGATCTACGTGCCGAAGTCGGACATCGCAAGCTTCGACCTGTTCGTGGACCAGTTCCTCAACCAGTCGCTGCCATTCACCAAGTCCTTTAACTACAATCTCGGCGGGGGCGCCGCCATCTTCTAAGGCTTGGTGCCGCAACCGGTCTCAAGCTGCTCAGGCGGTTTTGCCCGCGTCGAAGCCGCCGCCAACGCCTCCCGCAGCACCCCCATGTCGCCGATATGGTTGGCCAGCAGCAAAACCAGCCTGGCGTTCATCTGGTGGCTCGCCGCCTCCGTCAGCCCGCGATGCGCCTCGATCAGTGCCTCGTAGAAGTCGTCCGGTGCCGCGAGATTGGCGGTTGTGGTCAGCATCCGCACGCCCTCGCCTGCGCCGCCGCGATCCGCGCCGGGTCGTGACAACGCCACCGGGCGCAGACATGGCCGTCGGGACGCAGGAGGTAGGTGGTACCCGGGCGGGCATCGTAGCGCGCGGCAGCGAGCCCGCCCTCGACGCACACGGCACGCGGTCCGTCCTCCTCCGGTGACGGCGGGGACACATCCCAAGCCAGCACCGTGAACCCACTTCGGTCCAGTTGGTCCAGCAGCCAGCCATCCGCCAACAGCGCATCCATCGCCGGTGCACCCGGAGCCGGGCCGCCCGACCACGGCTCATCGTCCAGCGTGTTCAGCGGGGACCCGGCGTAGCTCGACGGCACCGACAGCCGCCCGCTATTGACCAGGCCGCGCGCGAACGGGTGCTCCCGCGCCAGGTCGAGCACGGCGTCACGGAACAGGCGGCTGACCGGCGTCTTCGGCGTGATGAAGTCCGTTGACCGGGTGGAGGCGCGGATGTTCTCGTCGGCGGCGGCCTCGCGCTCCAGCGCGTAGCTGTCCAGCAGCGTGGGCGGCGCGGCTCCCGCCAGCACCAACCGCAGCTTCCAGCCGAGGTTGTCCGCATCCTGCACTCCGCTGTTGGCCCCGCGCGCGCCGAACGGGGACACGCCATGCGCCGAATCGCCCGCGAACAGCACCCGCCCGTCACGGAATCGCTGCATTCGGTGACAGGCGAAGGTGTAGACGCTGACCCATTCCAGCTCGAACGGCGTGTCCGCGCCCAGCAACGCCCGCACCCGCGGGATCACCCGCTCGGGCTGCCGCTCCAGCACGGGGTCAGCGTCCCAGCCGAGTTGGAAGTCGATGCGCCACACATTGTCCGGCTGCCGGTGCAGCAGCACGGATTGCCCCGGGTGGAACGGCGGATCGAACCAGAACCAGCGCTCGGCCGGGAACGGCGCCGTCATGCGGACGTCGGCGATCAGGAACCGGTCGCGGAAGGTCTGCCCCGCGGTCTCGTGCCCCAGCAGGCCGCGGACCGGACTGCGTGAACCGTCCGCCGCCACCAGCCAGGCGCACCGCAGGCTGTAATCCCCCTCGGGCGTGGCGATGGTCAGCGTGACGCCGTCCGCGTCCTGCGCCACGCCCGTCACCCGGTTGCGCCAGCGGATCGCCAAGCCGGGCAACGCCGCCGCACGCTCCAGCAGGAACGCCTCGACGTAGTATTGCTGCAGGTTGATGAAGGCGGGCCGGTGATGGCCGGGCTCAGGCAACAGATCGAAGCTGTACAGCTCCTTGTCCTGCAGGAACACCCGGCCGACCTGCCATTCGACGCCCTTGGCCGCCATCTTGGCGCCGCAGCCCAGCCGGTCGAAGATCTCCAGCGTCCGCTTGGCGAAGCAGATCGCGCGCGAGCCGGTGGCCAGAGTGCCGTCATCGTCCAGCAGCACCACGGCCTGGCCCGCCTGCGCCAGGTCGATCGCGAGCGACAGCCCGACCGGCCCCGCCCCCACCACCACCACCGGATGCACGCGCCCGTCCCCGGCGAACTCCGCCGGGCGAACGTAATCGAAGGTCAGCGTCGGCAGGCCGACATCCATGACGCAACTCCCCTTTAACCCCGCGCTAACCTGGCGGGTTTACCAAAGCCTATCATGCCAAAACCTATCATGAGGGCGATCACGGCACCGCTGCCACGATCCATCTGCGAGGGAGGGGAGAAGCAAGTCCACATGCCAGCTTCGTTACGACAAGGACTTATGCGACACTCTTCACAGACATTGTGGAGACTCCGTTCGCGTGGGACGATGCTTCGCCGATCCGCGTGGGGGAGCCCGTGCCGCGTGCCTCGCCTTGGCGGTAGTCTGGCTGGCCGCCGCGTCCCAGGGCACGCCGCAACAGTTGCACGACCTGGAACAGGCACGGGCGGCGGCGGTCGCCCGCATCCGGGACGAAGCGGCGCGGCAGCAATCAGCGGAGTCGGATGCCCGGCGGTTGGCCGCGGCGCGCGTGGCCTCCGCTTCATCCCTGCGCACCCTCGAACAGGCCACGGCCGATGCGGCGACCACCATGGAGTCGTTGGCCCGGCGCCGGGCCGAGGCGCAGACCCGCCTGGACGCCCGTGCCAAGGACCTCGCCCCGCTGCTGCCCCTGATCGAGCGGCTGTCGCTCTATCCCGCCGAGACCTTGCTCGCCGTGCCCGCCCGCCCGGACGTCTCGCTGACGGGGCTGCTGGTGCTGCGCGGCCTGGCCCGGCAACTGGAGGCGGACGCCGAAGCCCTGCGCGCCGAGCAAACGGAGGTCTCCCGGCTCACCGACGGCATGGCGCGGCAGGAGCACCGCCTTTCGGACGCGCAATCCGCCCAGGCTACCCAGGCGGCCGGGCTGGACCGGCAGATCGCCGACGCGCAGACGCGCAGCCGCGCCGCCGAGGATGCTGGCGCCGATGCATCCCGACGCGCCGCCGAGCAAGCGGGCCAGGCGGACACGCTACGCGCGGCCCTCGCCCAACTCGACCAGGCGCGGCGGCAGGACGAAGCCCGCGCCCGGGCGGACACCGCGGCGGCAGCGCACCAGAAGCAGGACGCCGCGGCGGCCGAGGCCAGGCAGCGGCAAGTCGCGTTGACCCAGCCGGCCGGCCCCGGGCTGGGCGAGGCACGCGGCCAACTCGGCACGCCCGTGGTGGGCAGCGTCGTCACGGCGTTCGGCGAGCCTGGCGATGCAGGGCCGGCGACGGGGATCTCGTTCCAGGCCGCCCCCGCCGCCCGAGTCTCCGCACCTTGCGGCGGGCGTGTGGTGTTCGCCGGGCCGTTCCGGTCCTTCGGCCAATTGGTGATCGTGGATTGCGGCGGGGGCTACCATCTCGTGCTCGCCGGCCTGAACCGGCTGGACGTCCCGGTTGGCCGGCCCGTGCAGGCAGGGGAACCGGTGGGCGTGATGGCCGCATGGGACCCACGGACTCCGGGTGCCCGGCCGCTGCTCTATGTTGAATTACGCCAGCACGGTCAGCCGATCAATCCGGCGCCATTTTTGCGCGGCCACCCATGACGGTAGCGGCCGGCTGTCCTATGTGACAGACTTACGCGTTGAACCGCGCCGGACGATCTACGAGGGCTGGGCGCCGAAGGGATGATCGCATGAAGTTCCGTTCCGGCCTGCTGCTCGGCGCCGCCTTCACGGCGGGGGTGGCCCTCGGCCCCGTCGCCGGCCTGATCGGTGGGCCCTCCCCGATCGGCGAAGCTTTGGCGCAGGATAGCGGCCGGTCCGATACCTATAACCTATTACGCCTGTTCGGCGATGTGTTCGAGCGTGTGAAGGCTGAATATGTCGAGCCGGTGAGTGACCGTGACCTGATCGAGAATGCGATCAATGGCATGCTGACGGGGCTGGACCCGCATAGCTCCTACATGAACGCCAAGGCGTTCAAGGACATGCAGGTGCAGACCCACGGCGAGTTCGGCGGCCTGGGCCTGGAAGTGACGCAGGAAAACGGCATCATCAAGGTCGTCTCCCCCATTGATGACACGCCCGCCGCCCGCGCCGGCCTCCGCTCCGGTGACCTGATCACCACCATCGACAACACCACCGTACAGGGCCTCTCGCTGAATGACGCAGTGGACAAGATGCGCGGCCCGCCCAACAGCACGATCCGCCTCGTCATCAAGCGCGAGAACGTCGACAAGCCGATCGAGGTGTCGCTGCAGCGCGAGGTGATCCACATCCAGGTGGTCAAGGCCCATCTCGAGGGGGATATCGGCTACGTCAGGCTAACTCAATTTAACGAGCAGACCGATGCCGGGCTGCGCGCAGCCGTCGCCAAGTTCCGCCAGCAACTGGGTGACCGGTTGCACGGCGTCGTGCTGGACCTGCGGAACAACCCGGGCGGCCTGCTCGACCAGGCCGTCTCCGTGTCCGACGATTTCCTGGACCAGGGAGAGATCGTGTCCACCCGCGCCCGTCACGCCGATGACAGCCAGCGCTGGAATGCGAAGCCCGGGGACATTACGGGAGGCCTGCCGATGGTGGTGCTGACCAATGGCGGCAGCGCCTCGGCCAGTGAGATCGTGGCCGGTGCCTTGCAGGACCATCGCCGCGCCGTCGTCGTCGGGCAGCGCACGTTCGGCAAGGGCTCGGTGCAGACGGTGATCCCGCTGCCGGGCAACGGCGCGATGCGGCTGACCACGGCGCGCTACTACACGCCGTCCGGCCGGTCGATCCAGGGGCTTGGCATCACGCCGGACGTACCGGTCGCGGCAAGCCGGACCGAGACAGTGCATTTCGGGCCGGAGCGTGAGGCGGACCTGAATCACACGATCACGAACCAGGGCGGCACCCCGCCGAACGCCGCAGCACCGCCGCGGACCGACCTGCCGCCGATCGCCGCCTCCATCCCGAAGTTGCCGCCGGACAACTTCCCGGCCTTCGATGCCGCCAAGACGGATACCGACTACCAGCTGCAGGAGGGCCTTGTCGTCCTCCGCGCCATGGTGGCGCAGCAGCAGCAACACGCTGCCCGTTAGTACCCGGTCATGGCGGGCTGGCGCAGCTTAGGGCTGTTCTGGCTCGCCACCGCCCTGGTCACCGGCGGTGCCGCGGCGGCGCTGCAGGTTTTGGGCCCGCCTGTCGTACCCCCAGCAAAGCCCGTGCCCGTCACGACCAAGCTCACGCCACAGGCTCCGCCGCCGGCACATGTCGCAGCCGCGACTGCGCCCTGGCCCGGCCCGCCAATCGCGCCACGCAAGCCCGGCGGCGCGATCGCTGACCCTGACCCGGCGTTGCTGGAGCCGGCACCAGACTTCCCCGGCAACAAATTGCCCCATATCGGCCCCGATGGGCGCATGGCGATGCAGGTCTACGCGCCCGTAACCGACGCGGTGGATACCAGGCCCAAGGTCGCCCTCCTGCTCGTCGGCATCGGCCTGTCGGACGCGGAGAGCCGCGCGGCGATCGAGACCCTCCCGCCGGCCATCACACTCGGCGTATCCCCTTATACCCCGGCCGTGGATCCTCTGCTCGCCGACGCACGGGCGCATGGCCACGAGATCCTCGTGACCCTGCCGATGGAGAGCCAGGGCTACCCGCTGAACGATTCCGGCCCGCACGCGCTGCTGACCGGCGCGGACCCGGTGGACAACCAACGCAACCTGGAATGGGTCCTCTCCCGCGTGCCAGGTGCCGCCGGCGTCTCCGGCGCGTCCGACGGCCTGCGCGGTGAGCGGTTCGCCGGGTCTTCATCGCTGTTCATCCCCGTGTTGCAGGAGCTGGCGAGCCGCGGCCTGATGTATGTCGACCCGCGCGACAACGCATCCGACCCGGGCGCCGCCGTGACCGTGACCAAACTGGTCGACGAGCCACCCTTGCGCGCCGCGATCGACGCCCGGCTCGCCGAGTTGGAGCAGGCGGCCCGGGACGGCAAGCCCGCTCTCGGCCTTGCGGGGCCGCTGCGCCCGGTGACGGTCGAGCGCATCGCGAGCTGGGCACGCGGCCTTGACGGGCGTGGCATCGCCCTCGTCCCCGCAAGCGCGTTGCTGCCCAAAAGGATGCCGCAATGACCGACCTGCCTTACCGCCCCAATGTCGGCGCAGCCCTGTTCAACGTCCAAGGCTGCGTCTTCATCGGACGGCGGACCGATATCGGGGCATGGCAGCTACCGCAGGGCGGCGTTGACGACGGCGAGGACCTCCGCGCGGCCGTTCTGCGGGAGCTGCGGGAGGAGATCGGCACGGTGAACGCCTCGATCATCGGCGAGCATCCGGAGTGGCTCACCTACGATCTACCGCGGGAGCTGGTGGGCGTGGCCTTCCGCGGCCGGTTCCGCGGCCAGCGGCAACGCTGGTTCGCCCTTCGCTTCCACGGCGAGGACCACGAAATCAATCTAAACGCCGATCCGCATCCGGAATTCGACGCCTGGCGCTGGGCCAAGCTGGAGGAAATCCCGGCCCTAGCCGCCGGCTTCAAGCGGCCGATCTACGACGTGCTGGCAAAATCATTCCAGCCGTTCGCCACGGACGATTGAAGCCAACACCATTGCCTATTATTCACCGTCTCCGCCTCTGAGAGGGCAGGCTGAGGAGCTTAGGATCCCGAAAACGCGTAGCTCACTCTCAACCGGCAGACAGCCGCCGAAGAAAAGCCTGCGCCGCATCAGGTGCGCGAACCTTGTCGCCACTGATGAAGAACACGAAACACTCCCGCTGTTCCGCCGTGTTCGCAGGCCCGGCGAGCGGCAGCCCTGAAAACGGCTTGCCCGCCATCCACCCTCGCACCCGCTCCGCCCAGCGATCGAGCGAACCCGCCTCATACCCTTCCGGCTCCGCCTCTGCGTTCCGCTGTAAGCGCGCGTAGACGAACGGGGCCGTCAGGTCACCCAACAGCGCATGCTTGTCCGAGTCGATCACCGCCGCCGCAACACCATGCTTGCGCAGCAAGGCGAACCACTCGGGCACCGCGAAGCTCGGGTGCCGAGCCTCTACCACAT